>CBCXVS010000160.1:0-17241 GCA_965178525.1 uncultured bacterium
AGAGGGGAGTCGGTCTCAGGCAATCGGCGTAACTGCTTCATCAAGAAAGGAGTTGGCTTAACTTAATGCCATTCGGGGCCGACCTTGCAACCGTGCCATCGGGGTTCCTCGCCACATACAACGACGCACGGCTATCGGGGTCACACAGGCTGTGCCTTGCTGATGGCGTGCGATGGCTTGCTTCAACTCAATGGTATAGCAGTACTTAGAAGCGAGGAAATAGTGACTAACGAGCAGGATGATCAGGTCGGCGTCGTCGAGCTTTTGCAGGATGCTGGACTCCCATTCATCGCCCGGCCTGATCTCGCGATCATCCCATGCCGAAATGAGGCCCTCCTGGGATAAGGCGGCTAGATGACGAGAGAGGGTTTCCATGTATTCCCGGTCTTCATGGGCATAGGAGATGAAGACCTTGATGCCCCCAGCCTCTGCGTCGTTCATCCTACCCTCCGTATGTCCTGACCATCACCGAGAGCCCCTGCACGTGTCATGGTGATTGACGTTCATACTCCGCAGACTTGACTTCCAAAGAAGGCCCTCATCGATCTTAATACCTTGAAGCCGTATATTCAACTCCAAGGACCTTCCCACATCGAAGAGAGTTGGCTCTTCGCCATATTTGAGGCCGACTCTAAGTCTTTTTACAGCAGGCTAATATGCACTTTCGCCGGTTGTGTTCACTTCGGAGTTCAGGCAACGGTGCCCCGTGTAACCGCTATTATCGAGAACGGAATGGCCCTGGGACCTGGTGAGTCCTGCCTGCATCGTGCGGATTTATGTTATAGTCCTGTCCTGATACCGATGCATGCGTAGGAGGCGGGAATGTTTGTCAAACTCGATGGCTCCGGAGCCCTCTATCAGCAGCTCTATCAATCGCTGCGGAGCGCTATCCTGACGGGCCAGCTCGTACCGGGTGCGCGTTTGCCGGCGACCCGGACGCTTGCCCGGGAGTTAGGTGTTTCCCGCAATACGGTGTTGCTCGCCTACGAACAGCTCCTGGCTGAAGGCTATGCCGTGGGACAGGCGGGGTCCGGAACCTACGTCGCCACCTCCTTGCCGGACGCCATGCTGGCGACCGCTGCGATAGCGCCGGAAATTATTGACGCGCCACAGCCAGCGATGCCGCGCCTGTCGGCTTATGGTCGCCATGTAGCGGCGCATTCGCCGCTGACGCCGCTAGGCCAAGGGCCGCGGCCTGCCACCGTGCGCTATGACTTTCGCTACGGTCTCCCCGCAGTGGAGGAATTTCCCCATGACATCTGGCGCCGGCTCCTGGCGCGGCGGGCTCGTAGTGCGTCCTTGCGTTCGCTGCACTATGGGCCGCCAGAAGGATACGGGCCGCTGCGCGAAGCCATTGCCGATTATCTGCGCCGCTCCCGGGCGGTGGCGTGCGAGCCGGAGCAGATCGTGGTCGTCAATGGGTCGCAACAGGCTCTGGATCTGGCCGCACGTGTCTTGCTCGATCCAGGCGAGTGCGTCGTGATGGAAGAGCCGCATTATCAAGGGGCGCGACAGGTCTTTCTGGCGGCGGGGGCGCAGCTGCTCACCGGTCCTGTCGATGCGGAAGGGCTCGACATCACGGCACTCCCAAGCCCTGCGGCGGCGGCCCGTCTGGCCTATGTGACCCCCTCGCACCAGTTTCCCACCGGTGCGATTATGTCACTGGCGCGACGGCTCGCGCTTTTGGCATGGGCCGAACAGGCCGACGCCTACGTGATCGAAGACGATTACGATAGCGAATACCGCTATGAAGGCCGTCCGGTCGAAGCGGTGCAAGGGCCGGACCGCAGTGGACGGGTGATCTACGTCGGGACCTTCTCGAAGGTGCTCTTTCCCGCCCTCCGGCTCGGCTATTTGGTCTTGCCCCAGCCACTGGTGCAGCCGTTCCTGGCCGCGAAGTGGCTCACGGACCGCCACACGTCAACCCTCGAACAGGAAATGCTCACCGATTTTATTCGTGAGGGACATTTCGAGCGCCATCTGCGTCGTTCGCGAACCCGCAATGCGGCTCGCCGGACGACGCTTCTGCATGCCTTGGCCACGCATCTCGGGCCGCGTATTGACATTTCCGGCGCCAATGCCGGTATCCATATGTTGCTCTGGCTGCATGACGTGGCGCCGCCGCAGCTTGAGGTGCTGATTGACGCCGCCGGCCGTGCCGGTGTCGGTCTCTACCCGGTCACACCTTATTATCTGACGCCGCCGTGCCGTAGCGGGCTGCTGTTGGGGTATGCGTCCATGACGGAGGACGATATTCGCGCGGGTATTCAATGCCTGGCAACCGTTCTCGACCAGATGTGTAAGGAATCCTGATGAAGATCACTGACGTCCACGCCCACCTGCTTGCCATTCCACAACAACAAGATGACCTGACAAGTCCCTGGATTGCTGGGGGATTCCGCCACCAGATTCTGGTCGCCGTCGACACCGACGAAGGCATTACCGGGTATGGCGAAGCGTTTGCCTATGGGGTTCCGCATGCCACGACGGCCGTGCTGAACCGACCCTGAAGCCTATGCTGGTGGGCGAAGACCCGACGCAGATTACGGCCCTGCAGGACCGCATGTACCGCCAAACCCACCTCTTTGGCCGCTATGGCATTACGACGTTTGCCATCAGTGGGATCGACATTGCGCTCTGGGACATCGCGGCCAAGTGCGTCGGGACGCCGCTGTATCGCTTGTTGGGAGGCGCGACGAAACGTGAAATCCCAACGTACGCCAGCCTTGTACGCTATCCGGAGCCGCAGCAGGTACGCACCGCGACAGAACGGGCGCTGCGCGAGGGCTATGACGCCATCAAACTGCATCAGGTGGATGTCGAAAGTTTGCGCTTGGCGCGTGACGTCGCCGGAGAGGACGTCTTGCTCATGATGGATATCAATTGTGCCTGGACCCCGGAAGAAGCGCTGGAGATAGCGCAACAGTGCGTACCGGAGGATCTCTATTGGCTGGAAGAACCACTCTGGCCGCCGGAGGATTTTGAGGGGCTGGCCCGGCTCGCACAGCTCAGTGGGACGCCGCTTGCTACCGGTGAAAATGCCTGTACGATCTATCAGTTCCGGCAGATACTCGACGCTGGCGCCGCGACGTTTATCCAGCCCAGTGTGACCAAAGTGGGTGGCATCACGGAGTGGCGGAAAATTGCGGCATTGGCGGAGTCGTACAACGTCACGATCGCACCGCATTCGCCCTATTTCGGGCCTGGTCTGTTAGCGACAGCGCATCTTGCCGCGGCCACGCCCCGCGCCGCTTGGCTCGAATATCTCTATGTGACGCCGGAAGCCAGTGTCTTCAGGGACTTTCCCCGTATTCGCGACGGTGTCTTTCCGCTGCCGCAAGGGCCTGGCTTGGGTCTGGAGATTGATGCGGAGGTGATCACACGCTACCGTGAGACGGCGTAAGCGGTGAGGCGGGTGCGAGCTGTTCGGCCTGCATACATTGGGCGACGCGATGCAATTCGTCAAGGCGCCGCGTGGTGATGGCGGGATTGATCAGTGACACGGCTTCGGCGAAACAGCGGCGGGCTGCACGCACCGCTCCGGTGCGGAGGTGACACAATCCCTGGTAATATGGCAACCGATAGTCGCGCCATTGGCGCGTGGTGATGCGGGCCAAGGTGGCAGCCGCACCTTCATAATCTCCCACCTGATACTGTAATTCTCCCTGCTGCAGCGCTTCTGCCTCGTTGAATACTGAGGATGACCCGTTGGTATCGGCAAGACAGCGCCAATGCTGCAGGGCGCGACGAAAATCCCCGCGCAGATACGCGATTTCGTACAGTCGCTCTTCGACCCGATGCCGGGCTGGAAAGGTGTGGTTGAGCTGTTTGTAGAGCTGGACCGCTTCCGCGAATTGGCCCAGGTACATGGCTTCTTCCGCCTTGGCATAGAGGAGCCAGGCGTTTCGCTGCGCCGGCCGGTTGGCGTAGCGTAGGCGATACATCAGCCGCGTCAGGCCCATGACGCCATGGGTGAGGCGTCGGTCCATGGCAGAGACTGTCTGTGCATCCTGTGACTCTGGAGACGCCTCCACGAGTTGGGACGCCAGCGTACGGGCGGTGGGCTCGTGCTGCAGCAAATACGATTCGACCACCAGAAGCAGGCGACTTTGCCACATGGAGCTGTTTTGCTGATGCAACGGCGGCGGCTGGCGTAGGCCGCAGCGCAGGGCAAGCCGTTCTTCGATCGTAAGCGAGATACGTTGCGGCTGTTGTAAACGCTGACAACCTGATGCGAGATGGCCACGTGCCATGTCGATGAGGGCGAGCAACGCCAGGCTGCGTTGCTGCTGTGGGTTGCGGGCTACCGCCTGTTGACACCATGCGCTCGCCTCGGCGTACCTGGCGTGATCGAACAAGATCTGTCCGAGAAACAGCGGTAGGACGGCCTGCCTGGGCTGCAAGGCCATGGCCTGATGCATGGCGTGTACCGCTTCCTCGACCCGCGCGGCTTCTGACAAGGCCAAGGCCCAATGCAAATGCACCCCGGCTGACCGCGGCCATAGGGCGAGAACCTGTTCAAAGGCGGCGAGCGCTTCGTCGATCCGGTCTTGCGCCGACAGTCGTTGGGCCTGGGCAAAGAGCCATGTGGCTCGCATCCGACATCCTTTCTATACGTTCTTGGAGACGTCGCTTTCCCGCTTCTATCGGCAGACCGATGGTGCAGCTTGAGCCCTGGATGTCGTGTATTTGACTGATTGGCGGTGTGTCCCGAGCCGCCGGCTCAGGCGTTCTCCTGACCCGGTCAAAGGTTGAGTTTTGTGTGGAGTGCACCGAAAAGAAGGTTAAATTTGTATCGTGGGGCGCACGCGTTTTCAAAGGAACGGAATATGTATAGGATCAGACAGCAAAACGGTATCAGCCCTCTCACCGTGCTCTTTACCATCGCCATCGTCAGTATAGTTGTTTTTTTGGGTTTTAAGCTTGCTCCCGTCTACTTGGAACACTTCGGCGTGACGAGTTCCTTAAAATCCCTCGAGAAAGACATGGGCATGCGCACAAAGCCCAAAGCCGAACTGATGAGGCTCCTGACACGGCGTCTGGGCATTAACGATGTCAAGCGGGTATCGGAAAGGATATCACGATTAAAAAGCGGCCACGGGAGACGACCGTTCGGATTGCCTACGAAGTCCAGATTCCCATGATCAGTAATATCGATTTTCTCGTGACATTCGATGACGTGGTCACACTGAACTGACCCCCCCACCCAGCGCCAAGCTCCGGCTCCATACCGCGCTCTCACTGACAGAGGGCGCGGTTGCGGTATGCATATCCCAGACTCTGACACATACCCAAACATTTTAGGGCTCTAAGAAGAACAAGCCGATGGGACGTCGCAAGCCGCCGCTTCGTCTGGGAAGCACCGCATCGAGAAACTCGCCCGACATGCCGTCATAGCGCAGGACGCTGTCGGTGTTGCTGCTACTGATCCACAGATTGCCGTCGGCATCAAAGCTCAAACCACGCGCGCCGGACAAGCCGCCCCGTTGCGCCGGCACAAAGGTCTCAACAAAGCTACCGGTATCACCATCGTAACGCAAAACGCTGTCTGTCTCAGCGCTGCTGACATAAAGATCATCGTCGGGGCCGAAGGTCAGTTCGGCCGGACCCTGCAGACCCCCGGCTTGCGATTGAACGAAGGTGTCGATGAAATCCCCGGTTCTCCCATCATAGCGTAGGACACTATCCGTACCGGTACTACTGACATAGAGGTTGTCATCAGGGCCAAGGGCCAGGCCAGTCGGCCCGGTGAGACCGTTATGTTGCGATGCAACCAAGACGCCAAGAAACGTACCCGTCATGTTGTAGCGCAGGATGCTGTTGGTGACGAAGCTGCTAACGTACAGCTCATCATTGGGACCGAAGGCCAAGCCGGTGGGACCTACCAGACCCCCTCGGCCGGTCGGGACAAAGGCGTCGAGGAAGGCGCCCGTTGCGGCGTCATAGCGCAAGATGCTATCCGTGTTGAAGCTGGCAATGTAGAGATGGTTGTCAGGACCTTGGATGATGCCGACGGGCGTTGCCAATTCGCCACTTTGGCGGGGCACAACGGCGCCGAGAAAGACGCCGCTGGGGATGGTGTAGCTCAGGATACGGTTGTTGGCGTTACTACTGACGTAGAGATTGCCGTCTGGTCCTAACGCCAGACCGGCAGGACTCGCCAAGCCGTTGCCTCTCATCGGTACCAGCGTGTCGAGAAAGGTCCCGGTATTCGCATTGTAGCGCAGGATGCGGTTGTTGCCACGGCTCGTGACGTAGAGACTGTTATGAGGACCGAAGACCATGCCGGCAGGGAGATCGAGCCCACCGCTTTGCGGCAAGACAAAGACGCCAATGAACATGCCCGTGGCGCCATCGTAGCGGAGGATGCTGCCGGTATGACTACTCCCGGCGTACAAGTTGCCATCGGGACCGAAGGCTAAGCTTGTGGGACGCGACAGGCCACCGTCTCCGGTCGGCATAAAGACCTCGACGAACTGCCCGGTTGCGCTGCTATAGCGGAGGATACTGTCGGTGCCAGAACTACTGACGTAGAGGTCGCCATTGCGGTGAAAGGTCAAGCCAATAGGCCCGTCCAGACCGCCGGTTTGAGGGAAGACGAAGATGCCAAGAGGCGCTCCCGTGGTCCCGTCATAGCGTAGAATGCTATCGTTGTCAAAGCTACTCACGTACAGATGGCCATCCGGGCCGAACTGCAGTTGCGTCGGACGCACCAAGCCGCCGCTGCGTGAGAAGACAAAGGTATCGACGAATGCGCCGGTTTCTCCATTGTAGCGCACCACACTATTCGTACTGGAACTGCTGACATAGAGATTCGCGTCTGAGCCAAAGGTCAAGCCAATCGGGTTGCGCAGGTTTCCGGTGCGATTGGGGGCAAAGACGTCCAGAAAAGCGCCGGTATTTCTTCGGTAACGCAGGATGCGGTTGGTGCCGGAGCTACTGACATAGAGATGGTCGTCCGAACCAAAGACCAGCTCTGCCGGTTGCGTCAGGCCACCTCTGCCCGCAGGAACAAAGGCGCTGAGAAATGCGCCGGTCGTCCCGTTGTACTGTAAAATGCTATGGTTCTCAAAGTCGCTGACATAAAGATTACCATCGCGGTGAAACGTCAACCCGACGGGCTTGAGCAGGCCCCGCTTCCCGGAAAAACAAACGGGCCAAGAGGAGCGCCCGTGACGCCGCTGAAGCGCAGCACGCTATTGGTGTCGAAGCTATTGACATAGAGATCCCCGGTTGGGCCAAAGGCCAGGCCCGTGGGATGATCCAGACCACCGGCTTGCGACGGGACAAAGGGTCAGAAGAATGTGCCGGTTGCGCCATTGTAGCGTAGGATGCTATCGGTATCGCGGCTGCTGACATAGAGATCGCCATCCGGGCCGAAGGCCATGCCGCGCGGAAACCTCAACCCCCCACTGCTCTCGGGGACAAAGGCGCTGAGAAATGCGCCAGTTGTGCCATCGTAGCGTAGGACGCTGTGCGTATTGCCACTACTGACGTAAAGATTTCCGTCGCTGCCGAAAGCCAAGACCGTGGGACCGGACAGTCTGCCGTTGTCATCTGGGGACACAAAGGTATCGCGGAGTACGCCCGTACGACCATCGTAACGCAGAACGCTCTGGGTATCTCTGCTACTGACGTAGAGAGCGCCATTCGGGCCGAAGACCAGGCCTCGGGGAACCGACAGCCCGGCGTTTTGCCTGATAGTGAAGGGGTCGATAGAGGCGCCTCTGTTGCCGTCATAGCGTATGATACTATCTGTGTTGCTGCTACTGACGTAGAGATGGTTATCCGGGCCGAAGATGAGCTCTGCGGGGCCGTCCAGACCGCCGCTGCGCGCCGAGACAAAGGCCTCGCGGAAGGCGCCGGTGGCGCCATCATAGCGCAGAATATGATGGCTACTTAGGCTACTGACGTAGAGGTCGCCCCCCGGACCGAAGGTCAAACCGACGGGGTCTACTAGGCCCCCGCGCCCGGTGGCAACGAACACGTCACGGAAGGCGCCGGTCACGCCATCGTATTGCAGAACGCTGTCGGTGTTGAAGCTAATGACGTAGAGATGCCCATCCGGGCCGAACGTCAAGCCCGTGGGATGTTCCAACCCCCCGCTGCGCGCCGTCACAAAGGTCTCGATGAACACGCCGGCCGCCCCACCGTAGCGCACAACGCTGTCGGTGCCACCACTGCTAACATACAGGCTGCCATCGGGACCGAAGACGAGCCCACGAGGCCATGTCAAGCCGCCGCTACCCGCCTCGACAAAGATGGAGAGGAATCCCCCGGTAGTGCCGTTGAACTGCAAGATGCTATTGGCATTGCTATTCGAGACGTAGAGGTTACCATCGAAACCGAACGTCAAGCCGGTGGGGCCGTTCAGCCCGCTGCCACTTGGCGTGACAAAGACGGAGCGGAAAGCCCCGGTGGCGTCGTCAAACTGTAAGATGCTATTGGTGTTGAAGCTACTGACGTAGAGTTCCCCATTGCTGTCAAAGGCCAGTCCTCTGGGGAGATCCGGCCCCTCTGCGCCGCGAAGCACAAAGGCTCCCAAAGGGCCGTCATAACGTATGACGCGATTGCTTTCGGCGCTGCCGATGAGCAATGTCGCTGCCGCGGCATGACGTCCTATACGACGGCCGTCCAGTCCGGTCAGCGCTAGGAGCATCACACTCAGCACGCCCAGAATTTGCAAGAGATTCCTACTTCTCGTTAGACCCATGACGTCCGATCCTTTCTTCTCGTGTCAGAAAAATTTTGATCTGTGCAGTGAGGCATAATAATCCCTGAGGCGCCATGCGACAGGGAATGGTCCGGTTTATGCCGGACAGAGGACAGTGTCGTGGTACAGACGATTGGCTAGGGATGGAATGGTATGCTGACATTCTCTCACGTTGGTCTGGGCTGTCCACGGCATGGGTGCCGCAACACCGGGCTCAGTACACACAAAGTGGAGAGAAAACGACCAGATGGCACTACTTCGCGTCTACACACTGACATCGCTATCCATGTCTGGATACTCTCGTCTATAACACCTGTATACGCCATTGTCTAGCGGATATATTACTACCGCGTATGGCTGTAGCGTATCGTAAATATCTTAAGGTGTATCTACAAAGAACAGGTGCGAATACAACCGTATGTTCTACACAGTGTGAATAAAATGTTGAGGTGAACTCTGCCATGTACTGCTAGACGTGTCAAGAGAAAATGTATATCATGCCCGTCCCCTGAGACGGTGTGCCGATGTCCGTCCGTGATGATGAGAGAGCAGACTTGTGTCGCAGCCGCCTTTCTGATAGATATGAATCCTTAGGATGCGCACGTGGCATTCCCTCCAGCATGTCCGGCAATAGGTGAAAGGAGATTCATATGTTTTTTGAATTGCGTCAGTACCGCATGAAACCTGGGCAGCGCGAGAACTGGGTGGCGTGTATGGACAAGGAGATCATTCCCTTCCAAGTATCGAAAGGGATGGTCATTCTGGGGAGCTTTGTAGGCCAGGAAGAGGAGGACCTCTACGTCTGGATCCGTCGTTTCGAGAGCGAAGAGGAACGCAAGCGCTTGTACGAAGCGGTCTACGACAGCGACTTTTGGAAAAACGAAATCGCGCCGAAAGTGCCGGCGATGCTCGATCGTGACGCGATTAAAGTGACCCGCATCGAAGCGACACCGAAGTCGGTGATGCAGTAAAAAAGCTATCAGCTATCAGCTATCAAGGCGGGAACTAGAAGCGTTTCCAGCATCCTCGTGGCCCCTCCCTCTTGATGGGGTCAGGTTAAACCTTAGGAGGCACGAGGAGAGGGCAAGCTGCAAGGTTCTGGCTGAGAGCTGAGAGCTGAGAGCTGAGAGCTGAGAGCTGAGAGCGCCCTTGCTTCCCCGCAAGGACGCTTGAGAGCTAAGAATTTCCTTCCCGGTGACATACGGCTTCGAGTATCATGCCGTCGGGGTCTTGCCAAAACGTCGCATAATATCCGGGATGGTATTGCGGAAACTCTTGGGGTGGGTGCACCACCTCGGAGCCCAGTTCCTGGACTTTGGCGTGTACCGCATGCACGGCATCGCGCGACGGCACGATGAAAGCCAGATGTTGCAGCCCGGTGTGATGGCGGGAAAAGTGACTCGCTTCGAGTGCCGGATAGAAGAAAATGTACGTGCCGGGTTTCCCTCCGACACGGCGAAAGGCGAATTGATCGGGATCGTTTCGATACAGCTCGAATCCGATCAGGGGCATGAGCTGGTCATAATAGGCTTTTGCCCGCACCAGATCACTCACATTGACGCCGAGATGGCCCAGCATGATGTGCTCCTTTCTTTTTGTGCCCACGCGGGGGAATTTTTTTTCGTCTAGCGTGTTGTACAATCTTTAGGTATCTTTATCAATGACTAACCTGCCCCTATGACATGAGCGCCTTGTCGTCTCGTGCTCAACTAACGCATTTATTATTATGCTGTTCGTAGAAGGGTTGCGCCTTGATTACCGTGACCGATCTTTCCATGCATTATGGCTCGGTGGTGGCGTTGCACAAAGCGAATTTTGCGGTGCAGCGTAGCGAAGTGGTCGGCCTCTTAGGCCCGAATGGGGCCGGGAAGTCGACGACCATGAAGATTCTCACCACCTATCTGTACCCCACGGCCGGGGTGGCGGCTGTGGGCGGCGAGAGCGTGTTGGATAGCCCGCTCGCCGTGCGTAAACTCATCGGATATTTGCCCGAAATTCTGCCGTTGTACCCCGATATGGAGGTGCGTTCGTATCTCGATTTCGTGGGGCGGGCGCGTGGCTTGCGTGGCGCCACGTTGAATCAGCGTCTGGAGTGGGTGGTGCACCGCTGCGGCTTGCAGCCGATGTATCGCAAGCTGGCGCGGGAACTCTCCAAGGGCTACCGGCAGCGGGTGGGGTTGGCCCAGGCGCTCATTCACGATCCGCAGGTCGTCATCCTCGACGAGCCGACGTCCGGCCTCGATCCGCACCAGATCCTCGAGGTGCGCCAACTCATTCGTGAGCTGGCGCACGACAAGACCGTGCTCCTCTCCACTCACATTTTGCAAGAGGTGGAAGCGGTGGCGGATCGCATTGTGATTATCAACGCCGGCCGCATTGTCGGTGACGGGACGTTACACGAGTTGCAAGAACGCACGCAACGCCATGAGCGGGTGCAGCTTGCGGTGGCGGCGGAGCGTCAGGAGGTCGAAGCGGAGTTGCGCCAACTGCCCCAGGTGCAACGTGTCCGGCATACGCACAGCACGGATGGGGTCACGCACTTTGCGATTGACGCCACCCTTGGCGCCCAGCTCGCCCGGCACATTGGCCAACTCGGTCAGGCCCAAGGCTGGCCGATCGAGACGTTGACGCCGTCTCCCCCCAGTCTGGAGGAGACGTTTCTTGCCTTAACCGAACCGCAGGACGCGATGGCGTCCGCTCAAGCATAAGAGGCACGGTATGAGCAATCTCTGGACGATCTTTCGTCGGGAGCTGGCCGCGTACTATAGCTCGGCTATCGGGTACATCTTTATGATTGTGTTTCAGGTGTTGAGTGTGGGTCTCTTTATGACCCCATTCTTTACCTTTCTCAACGCCGATATGCGCTCGTTCTTTAGTACGTTGCCCATTATTCTGGGCATTTTTTTGCCCGCGGTGACGATGCGGCTCTGGGCTGAGGAACGCAAACAAAATACCTGGGAAATGCTGCTCACCTTCCCTATGCGGCCACACGAACTGGTGTTGGGGAAATTTTTGGCCAGCCTAGTGTTTTTCCTCGGCGCGTTAGCCACTACGCTCACCATTCCCATCATGCTCGCTTGGTTGGGCAACCCGGATCCCGGCCCGATCATCGGCGCCTACCTCGGCACGGTGTTACTGGGGGCCTTTTTCTTGGCCTTGGGGCTCTTTGTCTCGTCGCTGTGCCAGGATCAGATTGTGGCATTTGTCGTGACGCTCTTGGCCTGTTTGGCGATTTTTCTGCTGGGGACGGGATTTATCTCGGCCTATATCGATGGCACTTGGCCCGGGGTGGGAACCTTTTTGGCCCAAGTCGTCGGGATGACTAGCCATTACAACACCTTTGCACGCGGCATCGTGGTCATCGGCGACGTGTTGTACTTTGTCATCTGGACCGCCGTGTTTCTGTTCCTCAACGGTCTCTTTCTCGAAATTCGCAGCCGGCCGCTGGCGCGTAATACCTTCTTCGGCGCTGTTGCCATCAGCTTGGCCATCGGCCTCATGGCCAACTGGCTCTTGTCGGGGCAGGCGCTTGGCCGCTTTGATTTGACGCAGGACCGGATCTACACGCTGTCCGATGCCTCGAAAAAAATCCTGCGTGAGCTGGATGTGCCGGTACAAGTCAAACTCTACATCACCCCGAGCGACAAAATGCCCACGGAGATGCGCCATCTGGAGCGGGATCTCCTGGATAAGCTCAACGAAATGCGGCTGGCGGGCCGTGGCAAATTGATCGCCCGGGCCATCCATATGGAAACGGCCAATGTCATCGAGCCGCTCGGCGAGCCGCAGAGCAGCGGCGATGACCCAGACGAATCGATCGAAAAGCGCTTGCTGGATAAGGGCATACGGCCGTTTTCGGTGCAAGCGCTACGCGAGGACGAGGTCGTCAACAAGCTTGTCTATTCCGCCATTGGCATTGGCTACAAGGACAAAGACGAGGAAATTCTGCCCCGCGTGTTGCCCCAGGATCTCGAAACCCTCGAGTATCGCCTGATGAATACGATTTACAAGCTGAGCCGTCCCAACCGTCCCACAGTCGCGATGGTGGCGCCCAAGGATGCGCTCAATATCCCGCCGTACATGCGGCAGCTCTACCAGCAGATGGGGCGGCCGATTCCGCAGGCGGATGACCCGTACGAAGCGCTGGAGCGCCTCTTGCGGATTGAAAAATACGAGGTGCAGCGGGTTGACTTGAGCCAAAATTCCGCTCTCCCGGATAACGCCGATACCGTCGTGGTGATCAATCCGCGTGGGCTCAACGCGCGCCAACACTGGGAATTGCAGCGGGCTTTGCACCAGGGCGCCTCGGTGGTCCTGGCCGTGCAAAAATATCGCTGGAACTATAGCGTCGTGCGAAAATCCGTCTCCGTTACCAAGCAGGATGAGCGGCCGGAGGTCAATCCCTGGCTCGAGCATTACGGCATCACGGTGGATCCCGCGATTCTCATGGATGTGAATCACCAACCCTTAACCATTCAGCAAGCCGACAATCCGCTCGCCTCCCTCTTAGGTGGCGGCGTCACGCTCAATCTCCCCTTGCACATGACCCTCGGGCAGGATTCGATGAATCGCGGCGTGTCGATCACCAGTCACCTGTCGCCCCTGTTTTATCTCTGGGGAAGTGCGCTGAAGCTGCAGGACGATGTCTTGCAAAAACATCAGTTAGCGCACCAAGTGCTCCTGTCGAGTACGTCTGGCGCCTGGACCTTGCCAGGTGAAGCGACTCTGACGTCGGCGAGTCTGCAACCCCCGGCGAGCGGACGCCAGCAGTACCCGCTGGCCGTGCTGGTACGGGGTCAATTTCCCGATACCTTTGCCGCCAAGGAACGGCCGGCCTGGCCACCGCCCGCGCAACATCCCGGCATGCCGCCGGCGCCGCCCCTGGCGGAGGAAGAGCCGGCGTCAGAGCCCAAGCCGGCTCCTGGACAGCTTCTCGTGATTGGTGGCGCCCAGATGTTCTACCGCAACTTTCTGAGCGGCGGTAATTTGGATTTCTTCCTCAACAGCATTGATGCCTTGACGTTGGGGGAAGATATCATCAACGTCCGCAGTAAAAAACAGATCAGTCGCGCCATCAGTCGGCCTGCCCCTGCGGTGCGGCAGCTCTGGAAATTCGTCAACCTGGGGCTAGTGCCTCTGGTGATTGCCGTCCTCGGCATTGGCAGCGGTCTTGTCCGCCGGCGGGCGCGAACGGCTTATACGGCGCTCCAGGCTGCTTGAGGGCGCCCGTACGGCGATCTGCCATGATTGAAGTTCCTGGACAAAATTAGCTACCTCGTTTTTCCAGAGGAAAAATATGAATTTAATTCTGTTCGGGCACTTATAGAAGCGGAGAGGAAGAGGAACGATGCGTGCCAAACGCTTACTGCTCCTGGTGGGCATATTGATTGTCTTGATCGTCGCGGTCGTCGTGGTGAAACGTCGACCGCCTCCGACGCGCCTGGCAGAGGAGGTGGGGTTTAAACGCCTGCTTCCGGAGTCGTTTGCCGCTGACGCCATCCACGGTATCGATCTCTACCAGGGCGACAAAACGGAGCAAGCCGTGCGTCTACGGCGGCGTGATGACGCCTGGGTGGTCGCCAGCCATTACGATGCGCCGGTCAAAACGGACAAAATCATCCAATTGCTCGACGGCGTCAGGACGCTTGAAGGCGAGTTGCGTGCTGACCAGGCCGATTTCCACGGGGATTTTCGCCTTGAAGACGGGCAGGCATTGCATGTGCTGCTCTACACGGCCGATGAGATGGAAAAGCCGTCGGCGCATGTCCTGGCCGGCAAGAGCGGAGGCCGCACGAGTTTTATGCGAGTTGCAGATGCGGCGCAGGTCTACAGCGTCAATTTGAACCTGAGAAATGAAGCCGGCTTGTATGGTGATGAGACGGATAAAATACCGGAAGCGAAGCCGTGGTTAAATTTGCAACTGCACGATATTCCCAAGGACCGGATTACGGCTGTCGACTTGCAGATGCCGGCGCGGCGTTTTCGCTTGACGAAACCTCAACCCGAGGCGCCCGAAACCGCCGAGGTATCCGCCGCAGAACCGACGGGCGAGCCAAAGACTACACCCAAGCCTGTACCGCAGTGGACCCTGGAGGAACCACAAGTGGCGTATGCTGTCAAACAGGGCGCCGTTGACGGTCTCGTTTCCACCTTGCGCACCCTGCGGGGCGACGATGTGGTGGCGCCGGACAAGGTGGTGGAATACGGTCTTGACACGCCGCCCTATCGCGCCGTGTTGACTGTCCAAGAGGAGAAAGAGGCGCGTGACGTGACCGTAGCCGTCGGCAAAGAAGTTCCAGAGCAGGACGGCAAACGCTATGTTCGCCTGGGCCAGGACGGTCCGATCTACGTGTTGCCCAAATGGTCCTTCAACCAGATATTTCCGACGTTGGGTACCGTGCTGACCCTGGATATACTCCGCGTGCCCCCCGATGATGTGATCCAACTGACCTGGCAGCAAGAGGGGCAGGAGTGGACATTAGAGCGCCAGGCGGCTGCGGCTGCAACAGCCGGAGAGGAGAAAGCCGGAGAGGAGAAAGCCGGAGAGGAGAAAGCCGGAGAGGAGAAAGCCGGAGAGGAGAAAGCTGAAGGGGAACCGGAAAAGGCAACACCAACCTGGCGACTTGTCCAAGCTGCGGAGACGGCCGTCGATACGGCGGCGGTCACATCCCTACTCAACATGACCCAAGATCTCATGGCGGACGATTGGTTTGCCCAGATTGAGGAGCCGACCGGCCTTGAGGCGCCTTCTTTGTCACTGGTGCTGACCCAAGAAAACGGTACCCGTCATCACGTGACATTCGGCAACACACATGGGAAGGACGAGGATCGTTATACCAGCCGTGCAGGAAGCGCGGGAACGTTCGTCGTATCAAAATCGACCTACACGTCGCTGACCGAAGCACTGGCTAAATTGCGTCCTGCTCCTCCCGCTGCGTCAGACGCTTCATCCTCTACAGCGCCGGGATCCTCTGCGGCAGCGGCTGCCCCGAAGCAGCCGTAAACGTGAACGGTCCTGTCAGGGTGCTTGTGACGGGTGCATGCGCTACGCCGATGTGTCCACCGGCCCTACAAGGCGCTTCGTGCATGTACCCTATGCGCGGCCCACTCCCCGCTTGTGCCACACCTCGGTCAGGACCAGCCTCGGCAGCATCAGGAGTATCTCAAACCCTAGCACCATCAGATTCTCAAGAGTGAACAGACTGATGAGAAATCCTAGGCTTGACACCTCGGTCCAGGATAAGCCTGGGAAGATACCGCTAGGCGTTAGGTAGCGAGTCGTATCAAGCGGCCACAATAAGGGGAGTGCGCGTTCCTGACCCAAAAAATCCAGCAGCACGTGGGAGACATAGAGTCCGAAAAAGAGAAAACCGTGCTTCCATCGCACGGCCCGTTGGTGGCTGATAGCACACAAGCGGCATATGAGTGCAAAGATCAGGGCACATCCCAGACTATTCCCTACCGTGTCATGATGATACCGCATCGGATCATCGAGCAAGACGCCCAAGATGACGTCCATATCCGGCGCATTGGCCGCGGCCATATAGGCGAGCGCAGGCGGCCAGCGCTGTTCCTCACCCCGGCGTACCGTGAGGCGATAGATGAGATAACCCATGAGCGAGTGACCAACGGGTGATGGCATGGGGCGGTGTCTTTTCCACTCTGGTGAGATATCGGAGAACGCGTTGCTTCGGTGTGAATAGACGTATGAGATTTTATCTGATGGCCGACTCCGATTGCAGCCTCTTTATGTATCCCCCAAGTAGGCGCCTAACGCTTGATTATACGTCTGCTTGTTGAGAAACTTCGCGCCAATAAATTTGCCGACGATGTAGCACACATAGACGGCCTCCCGAATGACCGCCCCAGCGTCATCGTCCAGCGCAAAGGACAGGAGGAGTTTTTCTCCGACCGTGATGGTATGAGGGGCGAGGGATTGGATGCGCACTCCAGCACACGAGATATCTTTCACGACCATGTTGCCTGTGTGCTCTCCATTCTGTTCTTGGAGATATATTCCCGGAAGGTGGACCGTCTTGCGAGGATGCTCTCGTTGATTCACGGCGACGCGGAACCATGTGCCGCACAGACAGCATACATTCTCCGGGTTGGCCACACTCACTTGCGAGTCTACATGGACCCGGATCGTGTTCTGGCATGTCTCACAGGTGAGACGGCTATGCGATGTTGGCAGGATGTGAATCCTGTCATGGTTGTGTAGGATCTCCTTGAGTTCCTCATAACATGCCTTAAGATAAGCATCCTCGGTATCTTCTAAGGTACTTAATTGCTTTGCAAGGACATCAGGGTCGGTGAGTGAGATGGTCACGCCACACTGGTGTAGAAGCTCTTTTATTTTCATAAGTCCTTGGATGGTTTGCAGTGGATATTGCATCCTTTGTATCATGGTTTACTTCCTCAGGTATCATATGGCTCATGACACTGTAAGAGAAATAGAGTTGTTCCTCAATAGCATAAGATCAGGTTCCCTAGCCCAGCCCAGATGCCCACCGAATCATCCTCAAAGT
>CBCXVS010000161.1:0-17134 GCA_965178525.1 uncultured bacterium
GGGAACCTGATCTTATGCTATTGAGGAACAACTCTATTATAGCCCGCAGTTTCAGGATTGCCGAAGTCCGCCACCGACGGGGGCATCATGATCATACTGGTGCCGGCAAGGTCCCGCAGGGTGTGCAGCAGCTCGGGATAGAACTGCTGGGTGAGGACCTGTGCCGCATACAGCAGCCGTTTATCCGGCACAAAATACGGCCCGTAGAATCGGCCATTGACCTCCATGCCCTTGACCATGCCTTCGACCATGGCGGTGTTGGCCGCCAGGTAGCCGAGCTTGCCCGACACATCCGGAATCGAGAGCATGCCATGGGCTGCGGCGATTTTCCAGGCGAGACCGGTCAGGAAGCGCAATTTGACCATGAGCCGGATGTGCGCCTGATAATTTTGTAGCAGGTGCGTGGGCGCATCGTAAAACTGCGCCCGGCACAAGTCCGTATCGCGGTAGACAAAGACGCGTTCCCATGGGACTTTGACGTGATCGAAATAGATCACCGCATCGTTTTCATCCAGGTGCGACGACAGCGGGTTGTCGAACTGCGAGACGGCCATGGCCTCGTACGACTTGCGCGGCAGAATGTTTACCCCTTGGGTCGCCAGAGGGAGCGCCACGGAAAACGCGTAGGGCTCCTCCCCAGGATTCAGCGGCTGCCCGGTGGTCACCAGGAGTTCATCGGCGATGACCGCGCTGGTGCCGAGCATCTTGGCGCCTTTGATGGTGATCCCCTCGGCGTCTTCATCACAGATGGCCGCCACCAGAAACTCGTCTTCTTGCCCGGACACGCCTTTGGAATGGTCCGCCCGGGGATTGGCGATCACGTACGTGACAAATAGATCGTGATCGCGCACATACGTGAAGTAATCGTGCAGCGTCTTGGCCCGCGAGGCCCCATGGCGCTCAAACAGATCGAGCCCCATGATCATGCCGCACAAACAAGACCCCACATGGTCGGGGAAGCGGCCCATCATGCCACAGGTCAGTTCCGTCCACGCGGCGATAGCCTCCCGGCGCTGCACCAGTTCCTCGTAGGAACGCGGCAACTGCCAGAAGCGGTTGACGCGGCCGCCGCTCGTCGGCGATGCGAAGGTCATGCGCGCCACGTTTTCCGGGGCTGCCTGAAAGTCGTAGAGCCGGGCGACGGTGCGTATGGCGTTGCGGAACGCCGGGTGGTCCACGGCATTCTCAATCCGCTGCCCGTCCAAGTAGATCGTCCGCCCGTCCCGTATGCGTTCCATGTAGTCTTGGCCTGTTCTCATGCTCATGCTTCCTCGTATCGACGAATCAGCAACCGGATTCAGGGGGATGGCAACCGTCGCCATTCCACGCTTACTCATTCTCCACAAGTTCTTAGGATTGCGGCAGCCGCAGGCGGCGCAGGGCTTCCGTCGCCTCCCGATCAACCTCGAGAGCCCCGTCCTGCAAAACCACGCCATAAACGTCTCGCGCCGTCTCCCGCGAGATATAGGCGTGGCGCACGTCATGCACAACGCGCTCGACCTCCCGCTGCAGCGGATTGCCGTAGCCACCGCCGCCCGGGGTTTCCTGGCGAATGATATGGCCCGGATGCAAACGCACATTGTCATCTTTGGTCAGATGCTCCGGGATATACGTATCCGGGCCTTGCTCGATGGAGACGCGACACCTGGCGCCATCACTCCCTTCCTGCACACCACGCGGTCCGAAGCGGCCGCGGTCGCCAATGAAGGAGGCCGTGGCCTCTCCTTGGACGAATTCGGTCTCGATAATGGCGCCAAACCCGCCCCGGTATTGCCCGGCACCACCGGATTCCTCGCGCAGGGCAAAGCGCCGAACGCGCACGGGATAGCGCTGTTCGAAGACCTCGATGGGCTGTGTTTTCGACACGCTGATCGTGCCGCAGCCATACGTCAGGCCGTCTCCCCCCTTAAAACCGCCATATCCACCGCCGTTAAACATGTACATGACGTACGGGCCGCGGTCGGGATCGTCGCCCCCAATCGTGAGGTTATTGACCGTGCCCACCACGCCGGCGGACATGTGCTCGGGCATCGCTTGGCCTAGGGCGCCCATGACCACGTCGATAATGCGCTGCGACACCTCCGCCGCGCAGCCCGCCACCGGGCGGGGCATGGAGGCGTTGACGAAAGTGCTGGCCGGCGCGTTGATATGAATGGGACGAAAGCAGCCAGCGTTGAGCGGCACATCCGGGAAGGTGTGCTTGAGGGCAATGTAGCAGGCCGATTTGGTGGTGCCGATGACGCTGTTCATCGGGCCGCGGCAGGGCGGTGAACTGTTCGTAAAGTCCAGGGTGATCTCATCGCCTTGGACCGTCAGCTCCAGCTCAATCCGCAACGGTTCGTTCTCCACCCCGTCGCTGTCGAGGTAATCGGTGTAGGTGTAGATGCCGTCGGGAATGTCGGCAATGCAGGCGCGCATCTGCTGTTCGGCGCGTTGGTAGAGTTCGGCAATGCAGGCGCGCACCGTATCCGGACCGTATTTATCGAGCAGATGTGTCAAGCGCCGCTCGCCCACCCGGAAAGCCGCCAGATGGGCTTCGAGATCGCCGTAGCGCTCCTCGGCCACCCGAATGTTGGCTAGAAGAATGGTGAGAATATCTTCATTCAACCTGCCGGCGTCATATAGTTTGACGGGTGGAATGCGCAACCCTTCTTGGTAGACCTCGGTGGTCTTGGTGCCAAACCCGCCGGGAACATTGCCGCCCATGTCGGGCCAGTGGCCGGTGTTGGCCATGTAGCAAAACAACTTGTCGCGGTAGTAAAAGGGCTTGACCATGCGCACATCCATGAGGTGAGTGCCGCCGGAATAGGGATCGTTGACTAAAAACACATCTTCCGGATTGACGCCCCGGCGTTTGACCTCTTGAATCACTGCTTGCGTGGTGAACTGCATGATGCCGATAAAAATGGGCAGCCCCGTGAATCCCTGTACAATGACGTCGCCACTCTGCGCATCGTAAAAGCCATTGGCGCGGTCATGCCCTTCCGAGATCGTGGGCGAAAACGCCGCCCGCTTCAGCGTCAGGTCCATCTCCTCGGCGATCTGTTCCAAACCGCCTTTCACAACGGCCAACGTGATGGGGTCAAGTTGTGCGGTAGACATGGTTCGTGGCACCTCTTCAACGCGTCACTTCCGTGAGAATGAGATTGCTATCGCGGTCAACGTAAAGGGTCATGTCGGGTTCGACCAGCGTCGTGGTATCCGCTTGCTCAATCACCGCCGGGCCGGCAAACGTTTTCCCAAGCGGCAAGCGGTCGCGCTGGTAGACGGGAGAGGCGATCATCTCGCCGCGCATGTAAACGGAACGTGTTCCCCGCTGGGCGGCCGGCAACGATGCCGCGGTGCCGGCCGTATCCGGCGCCAGCGGCGGTGTCGGACGCACGCCAATGACCGTGGTGCGGATGGTATTGACCTTGATGGGACGATGGCCCAGGGTATCGCCATATTGCGTGTGATAACTCGTCTCAAAGGCCGTGATGAGGTCATCGCGGCTCAGCGTAGCTGAAGGCAGTGGTGTGCGCACTTCGTGAATTTGCCCGTCGTAGGCCATATCGGCCTGGAACAGCGCCTCCACCCGCTCGATGCGAATCCCCTCTTCCCGCAGCAGGTCTTGACCGGCCTCGAATTGCTGCTGAAACAGGGCGTGCAGGGCCGGCATATCCAGGTCTTCCACCCGCCGGTTGATGGTCTGGACCAAATCGTGCCGCGCATCGGCCATGATGCAGCCCAAAGCCGAAGTCAGGCCCGGATAAACCGGCACGATCACCTTGCTGAGCGCCAGCTCCCGCAAGAGCGCCCCGGCATGCAGGGGACCACCGCCGCCGAAGGCGACCAGGACGAAATCGCGCGGGTCATGGCCGCGCTCGACGGAGATCATGCGAATACTCCCGGCCATCTTGGCATCGGCGACCTCGACAATGGCGTTGGCGGCTGCTATCGGCGAGAGGTTGAGTGGGATGCCAATGTGATCTCGGATGGCCTGCTCGGCGCGCCCGGCATCGAGACGCCACTCCTGGTTCTGCCCCAACGGAGCGTCGGCATTGATCCGGCCCAGGAGGAGATTGGCGTCGGTCACGGTCGGCAACGCCCCGCCCAGACCGTAACAGGCCGGGCCGGGATCGGCGCCCGCGCTCTGAGGCCCGACCTGCAGCAGGCCGCCGCGATCGATCCAGGCCATACTGCCGCCACCCGCGCCAATCGTCGTGATGTCGAGCATGGGAACCCGAATCGGAATGCCATATCCCAAATCAATTTCGCTGGTGGTCGCCGGCTGTCCCTCCGCTACCAGCGCCATGTCAAGACTGGTCCCCCCCATGTCGCACGTAATGACATTGCGATACCCGGCGCGGTCGGCAATGGCCTTGGCCGCGATCACCCCGGCGGCCGGGCCGGAGAGAACGGTGTTGACCGAAAACCGGCGCGACACTTCCAGCGACATGACGCCGCCGTTGGACTGGATGAGCAGAATGTCGCGGTGGTAGCCTTTGGCCTGCAGCTGCTCGGCGAGCGCGCGCAAGTAACGATCGATCAAAGGCTGCACGTAGGCGCTGGCCGCCGCCGTGCTGGTGCGTTCGAATTCCCGGAATTCCGGCAGCACTTCCGAGCCCAGAACGATATAGGGATTGGGCCAGACGCGTTCGAGCACCTGGCGCGTGCGCTGCTCATTGGCCGGATTGGCATAGGCGTGGAGGTAGCTCACCACCACGGCCTCGACGCCCTTGTCGAGCAGCTCACGGGCTTTGGCTTCGATCTCGTGCTCGTCAATGGGCTGCAGAATCCGCCCTTGGTAATCGCTGCGCTCCGTCACATCCAGGCGCTTATCCCGCGCAATGAGCGGCTCGAACTGCCCTTTTAAGCCATAGGTATCCGGCCGGTCGCGCCGGCGCAGTTCGAGCACATCGCGAAACCCGGCGGTGGCCAACAGGCCACACACCGCGCCGCGCCGCTCCAACACGGCATTGGTCGCCACCGTGGTGCCGTGCACGATGATTTGTATCGACGCCAGTGAGACGCCTAAGGCGGCGAGTCCGTGGAGTAGTCCCTGAGATTGATCCGCCGGGGTGGAGGGGACTTTAGATGTCGTCACCGCACCGCTCGCTTCATCGAGCAGAACGAGATCTGTAAACGTGCCCCCGACATCGATGCCGACAATGCGCATATGGGTGCCTTCCTGGTGTCATCAATTGCAAGATGGGCCGCATGACGTGTGCACACTATAGCAAACTGTTGCGAATTATGCATAATAGCGGCTATCCGCCTGGGAGACGACGAACCCGAGAGAACTCACACCTTGGCAGCTTCGGTGTACTATATTCAGAATGAAGCTCGTATCCGAGGGAAAAACGCGATTGACTTGACGATTGATCCGCCACCCGATTTGGTGATCGAGATTGACATTACCAGCGGGTCGCTTGAGAAATTCCCCATCTATGCGGCCGTTGGGGTTCCGGAAATCTGGCGATATGATGGGCAGCAGTTTCGCATACACCGGCTGACCCACGCCGGTTATATCGAGGCCGAGACGAGTTCTGTTTTGCCACTGCTGACCCGTTCCGTTATCGTGCGGATTCTCAACGATAGCAAAACGTTGAGCAGCACGGCACTCATATGCGCCTTTCGTGAGCGCATTCGAGCATTAGGCAGGCCGGGCGCATAGCCTTCATCATCTGCGCTCACGCTTGGAAGATAGGCTGCATGACGTTTGAGCACTACGAAAAGCGTGTATCATGACGGCTAGGCACCTGGTGTACGACGGACCCGAGTTTGTCCGCTCCATAGCAGCTTCGGTGCAGTAGCAAATTGCCTTTGGCGATTTGTAGACGCAAGAAGAAGGACAATTTATCGAGTAGATGTGGGAGGGTACTGACGGAGCGATAAGCCATCTATGAAGCGATAATCCCTTTGGTTCTTGGCAACTAACGGCATCTGCAAGGTCAGGGCTGTCGCTGTGATCAGAGAATCCGGGATCAGTAGTCCATGGCTAAGGCGATATTGGCGCAGCAACGCCAGACTCTGCCCACCGATAGCTTCACTCAAGCTTACAACCACAAATCGTTCCAAAAACTGCTCCAACTTTCCAAGCTCGTCTTTGTTGCGGCAACCCACAATGAGCTCCATTTGCGTCACGATACTGATACTTAAACTGGATAGACGCTCTTCTGCTTCCAGATATACAACGGCTTCTGAGACGTCACGCAAGGCATCGATCACAACATCCGTATCAAACAGAGTAAGCTCTGCCACTATTGCCACTCGCGCTCTCGCCGATAGCGAATCCAAGCGGTACTGTCTTGCATCTCGTCGCGGTCTTTCCACATTCCAATAGCAGGTTCTTCAGACAGCCTGCACGTCCTGGCGCGCGCACGTAATATTTCTTGAGCTTTGACAATAAACGCTTTGATGTCTTCGTCAGGCAACGTCTCTAGAACACTCAGAATGTCTTCCATCACCCGGTCCTTTTGGTAGTGGCATGGCGCTGTCCGCTCGTCGAGCCAAGCGTTTGCTTCCAGCGGGCCGGCCGTGCCAAACCCCTCGACAACCACTCATCAACTGCACACTCGTCAACTGCAGTGATAGGATGCATAGAATGCACCCTACGATTAGGAAGCTGGTGAGAAACTTCTGTCAACAGGCACTCGTATCAAGCGCGTGAGTTGGTGTCTTTGCTTATTGTGACGGTCTGCGAGTGAGGCGTCCAGAGCGATTTTACCAATGGGCCTTCCGAACCGTCATTTTGAGGCCTGAAGAGAAGCGTTCAGCAGAGGATACCATTCCGGAGACCCAATACCTTGTTTTCTCTCGGCATCTATTCCTAGCGAGTTCGCGGACGCGTGACAAGACCTATGGCCACGGCAACCGCCAACACGCCTGCGGTTAGCAAAAAGCCCGTTCCCGCCCCATACCCATTGACCAGAACTGACACGATGGGCATCAAAGCAGCCTGCACGAGACGTCCCAACAGGCTGCGCCAACGACTCTGACTCCTTTGATTTTACTTGGAAAATCTTCGCGTCTCCTGTACCCTTCGAGAAGGCGTTGCCATCTATCCCATGCATTGGAAGACCCGGTATAAAACCCAATTGACTTGGCGATTGATTCGCCACCCAATTGGGTCATCGAGTACGCTGTAAGTATGAAAATCCGCAAATCGTTGGAGACTCCTATGCGGGAAAATTTGGTCGTATCCAGCCGTGGACAGGTCACGCTGCCGGTCAAAATGCGTCAACTATTAGGCATTAAACCAGGGAGCGTGGTCACCGTAGAAGTTAGAAATGGCGAGCTGGTATTGCATCCGGCGGCGGTGGCGGAAATTGCAGTCTACTCAGATGAACAGATCGCTCAATGGGATCGAGAGGATCGTCTGGATGATACGGAGCGCGCGACTATTCGCGACCGCTTGGGAACGACCACATCGTGAGACGACTGTTTCTCGATGCTAATGTTCTCTTTACCGCAGCCCATAATCCCCATGGAAAAGCGGCGCTCGTCATCCAGCTCGCGACGGAAGGATACTGGGAAGCCGTCACATCCGCACTGGCCATCGAGGAGGCCCGCCGCAATCTCGAACGCAAGTATCCCCATTGTCTGCCGGATTTTGCGGCCTTACTCGACGGCATCGAGCAGGTTCCATCGGGTGATGGCACCCATTGTCCCGTGCCTTTACCCTCGAAAGATAAACCCATTCTGGAAGCCGCGATTCACTGTCAAGCGACGCATCTGCTAACAGGAGATATCAAAGACTTTGGGCCTTATATGAATCGGCCTGAAATATGTGCCGGGGTCACGATTCAGACGATCGCGCAGTTTCTCGATCGTCTATAGCAAAACCCCAATCGTGTTTTACCCAGCGTCCATTCCTAACGGCTTCGCGGACGCGTCACAAGACCCATGGCCACGGCAACCGCCAACACGCCGGCGGTCAGTAAAAATCCCGTTCTCGCCCCATACCCATTGGCCAGAACCGACACGATGGGCATCAAAGCAGCCTGCACGAGACGTCCCAACAGACTGAGCCAACTCATGGTGGTAGCCCGATGCGCACTGGGAATGCGGTCGTGAATTTCCCGGCGAATCACAGGGACGCAAGTCCAAGTCAGTTGCAGTAGAATCGCCCCTAACAGCACCCAGGCGCTGGCGACCATGCCCATACTCAGGTGGATCACAATCACAAACGCGATCACGCCGAGGAGATACGTGAGCGAGCGGTGAGGGGGAACGCGGGGAGAAAGTGTCGCGGTGAAAACACCGCCGGCGAGATAACTGGCCAGTAAGAGCAGCGGCAGCCAGCCCTGATGATGCGGCAGGTGTTCGAGAAAAAGCGTTTGCACGAGCCAGGCGGCCGCGATGCTCGCCCCGGTGATCACCGCCGTCAGGAGGATGACCCAGCGCACGACCGGGTGATCGACAAAGGCCGTGCGCCAGGCTTCGCGGAAGCGTTCGAGGTGATGGGTGGCTTGGGTTTTTTCCAGCGGGGTTTCCACCAACCTCAGACTCAACCCGAGGAGCATGACGGCTCGGGCAGCGTTCGCCGCAAAGGCCCATCGGGGTGCGGAGAGAAAGAGAAAACCCGAGGCGAGCAAGGATCCCACGGCCTCGCCCATACGGCCGCGAAAGACGCCTCGGCTTTCCAGCTTTTGATATTCTTCCTCCCGCCCTCGGGCTTTTAAGCTATCGTAGAGCAAGGCGGAATCGGCGCCAGAGACAAAGCCATGGCTCGTGGCACTGAACATCTGCGCGATGAAGAAAGGCGCGAAGCTGTGGCCCATGACAAAGATGAGCATGGCGATGACGTACAAGGTATCGCCGAGCGCCAGGCAGCGCCGTCGCCCCCAGCGGTCGGCCAGGTAGCCCGAGGGCACCTCCCACAGCACCATGGTGAAGGCAAAGATGCCTTGCAGGAGGAACAAGTCGCCCTTGGGTAAGTCGTTGGCCAGAAAAAACGGGCCATAAATCGGGGCCACGATGTAGAGCATGCGCAGACCTTGCATCCACACGAGAAGCCGGATATTGCGGTCGAATCTCGCCTCCAAAGTCATATGGGCCGGGCGCTTCAACTTGTCTAACATGGCGTCAATCCCTTCTCTCAAGCTCCGATTGGAAACCCATGCGTTGGCCGTCGTGCTGATGCTAAGGGCAACCGCAGGCGGACGTCCCGATGCGAGGCCGATGGTTCGCCGATGTTTCATCGATATTTTGCCGACAGACTTTCCTTCTGCGGACAGACATGCGATCATACGGAGACGTCCAGGAGGTTGAGCAGGTCGAAGCGCTTGGCGAGGGGGAGCGGACGGTGCGCTATGGTTTTGGGGATTTTATCCTCGATACACAACGCTATGAATTGCGCCAATCCGGCGCGTCCGTTCCATTAGGCCCCTAGGTTTTCGATGTGCTCGTCTATCTCGTGGCGCATCGCGACCGGGTGGTGACCAAGCAAGAACTCTTTGATCGTCTGTGGCCGGAGCAATTCGTCACCGACGACGCTTTAGGCCGCTGTGTCCGATCTGCCCGCCGCGCCCTTGGCGACAAGCCCAACCCATCGCAGTACATTTCGACCGTGCGAGGGCGGGGCTACCGTTTTATTGCATCGGTTCAGGACATGCCGGAGGCGCGGTCGGAGCCTGAGGCCCTGAAACGGGAAAGCGAGAGCGATTTCCCGCCATCTCGGACCGGGCAGTCAACTGACCCCGCCATTCCTGACGCCCGGACGCCACCGGGTCCGGAACCTGCTCAACCTGCCGCGCTAGCGCTTGAAGGCGAGTACAAATACGTGACGGCGCTTTGTGGGACCTTGCTCGACGCGTCTCGTCTCGCGTCGCAATTGGGACCCGAGTCCATGCATGTCTTGATGCAGCGTGTGTTTGCCATTGTTCGGCAGGCTGTGCAGCGCTACATGGGCACGCTAATAGAATTCGGTGGCGAGCGCTTCCTGGCGCTATTTGGGGCTCCGGTGGCCCAGGAGGATCATGCCCAACGAGCGGTCTTGGCAGCGCTTGCGGTCCGTCAGGCTTTGCAAGATGTGGATAGCCAAAGCGGGCCAGCACAAGAGGAGAGCCTGTCGTTGAGCATGGGGTTGCACACGGGACGGGTGCTTGTGGGTGGATTGGGTGAGGATATCGATCAACTCTACACCGCGATGGGAGAGACCACTCGGCTGGCTTGCCAACTGAGCGCGGGCGCCACGTCCGGCGCTATTCTCATCAGCGCGGCCATGCAGCCATTGATCGCGGAAGATGTGCAAGCTGAGCTGGATGCCACGATCGACGCGAGTACGTTCGGAATGCCGCAGCCCGTCTACAGGCTAGAGGGCCTGCGACGCAAGGACTTAGGCCACGCCGGGCGTGGCGCCCGCGTGCAAAGTCCCTTTGTCGGGCGGCAACACGATATGGCCATGCTGGACGAGCGTTTTGCCGCCGCCATGGGCGGACAGGGACAAGTCATCAGCCTGGTTGGCGAACCGGGTATTGGCAAATCGCGCCTCTTAGCGGAATGTTGCCGCCGTTTCCAAACGCAGGGCGTGACGTGTTATCAAGGACAGTGTTTATCATACGGCAGCGCCACCCCCTATTTGCCGGTGCTGGATATCTTACGGCAACGCATCGGTGTCACGGCGGAAGACGCCCCGGACATCATCACGACCAAAGCCCGGCAATGTTTGCACGACATGGGCGTATCCGCTGAAGAGACGCTGCCGTTTCTGCTGCCGCTTCTCAACGCCTTATCCGAGCCGGAGCGGCTCACGGCCTTAGCGCCACCGGCGAGAAAGGAGCGGACTTTTGCCATTTTGCGGCAACTGATCTTACATGAGGCCCAAAACTGTCCGCTCGTCGTCATGATTGACAACCTGCACTGGATCGATGCGACGTCGGAAGAGTGGCTGACCTCGCTCGTGGAGCGCCTGCCGCACGCGCGTATGTTGCTCCTGGTCACCCATCGCCCCGGGTATCAGCCGCCCTGGCTGCCCCAATCCGTGGCCACCCAAATTGCCCTGCAGCGCTTAGCGCGGCGTGAAAGCCGTGTCGTCGTGAACGCCATTTTGCAGACGGCGCGGCTGCCGCACGGGCGCATCCGGGACATCTTGGCCAGGGCAAACGGCAATCCGTTGTTTCTGGAAGCCCTGGCATGGGACGTCATGGAGCATGCGGATCAGGGGCCGCCGTTAACCATACCCGAGACGGTCCAGGCCGTCATTGCAGCCCGTATCGATCGGCTTGAACCGACTGAAAAACGCCTGCTGCAGATCGCGGCGACGATCGGCACACCCATCGCCTGGCCGGTCCTGGCGGCCGTGTCGGAACTCCCGTCCGAAGCGCTGGCGACACATGTGCGACATTTGTGCCTGGCGGAATTCCTCCTCGAAACGCAATCCATTCCTGAGCCGGCATACATGTTTAAACACGTGCTCATCCAGGACGTGGCCTATCAGTCGCTCGTCACGAGCACCCAACAACACTATCATCAACGCATTGCCGAAGTGATAGCGGCGGAATTTCCCGACATCGTGCAGCTGCAACCGGAGCGCTTGGCGCATCATTACACGGGCGCCGCTTGCCATGCAAAAGCGGTATCGTATTGGCGGCAAGCCGGCTTGCGGGCGCAAGCACACTCGGCGCACTTGGAAGCCGTCAGCCATCTCACCAAGGGCATCGACTGTCTAACGCATGTGCCGGACACGGTTGACCGGCATCGGCATGAACTTGAACTCCAGCTCGCGCTGGCGCCGTCCCTGGTGGCCACACAAGGCTTTGCCACACCGGACGTTGGGCGGTGCTACCGCCGTGCCATGACGCTTGGTGAACGCGTCGGCCAGGCGCCACAGCAAGCGCGCGTGCTCATGGGATTGCGGTCGTTTTACATCATGCAGGCCGACCTGCAGACCTCGCTTGAGGTGGGCGAGCGCCTGTTGCACCTCGCACAGGACGCACAAGATCCCATTCTGCTGGGTGAAGGGCATCGGGCGCTGGGGCAAACGTTATTCCATCTCGGCGAGTTCCCAAGCGCCCGCACGCATTTGCAGCAAGCCCTCGCCATCTATGCCGCGCTGCCCGCGAAAACGCCGATCCCCCTCAGCCCCAGTGGGCTTGATCCCAACATGTTTACCCTATTTTGGTTGGCCTCAGTATGGTGGATTCTGGGTTACCCGGATCAGGCCATGCAGCACAGCGACGCGGGCATGACGCTAGCCCGGGAACGGGCTCACCCGTTTAATCTCAGCTCGGCTTTCGGCTATCGTGGCGCCATGTACCAAATGCGCGGGTTGTTCGGTGAAGCGGCGCAGTGTTTTCAAACCGCGATCGAACTGGCGTGCAAGTATGGAATGGCGCCGCAAATTCATCAAGCCTCGTACCAAAGCGTCATTCTGACCGCCCATGAACAGAGCCCGCAAGCGTTTGACCGCATGCATCAGGCGTTGGATGCCTGCCGGGCCACCGGGACGTTCATCCGGTTGCCGACGTACCTCGCCCACGTGGCCAACGCGTATCGGTCCGCTGGCAGGGTCGGCGAGGCGCTGGCGATGCTGACCGATGCCTTTGCCCAGGTCGAACGCACGGGAGAGCACTGGTATGAAGCCGAACTGTACCGGCTCTGGGGTGAGTGCTTGCTCGTACAGCCCCGTGAGCATGAACACATGCGCCAAGCGGAATTGAGCTTTCGGTAGGCTCTCGATATGGCCCATCGGCAGCAGGCCAACACCTGGGCGCTGCGGGCCGCCATGGCTCTGAGCCGTCTGTGGATACAGCAAGGCAAACACGCCGAGGCGCGCGATCTCTTGCTGCCGATCTACCATCGATTCACGGAGGGCTTTGACACGGCGGATCTCCAAGCCGCGCAGGTGCTCTGCCAATGCCTCGATACCTGTACGGATTAGGACACCCCGGCTGCCGCCATCACCTCCTCGATCACCTTCACCTCGATCTTGGCGATGTGGCTGGTGGGCCGGTCACCTAACGCCGTGCGCTCCGGTGAAGCGAAATATTCTGCCTCTTTGGCCGGGATCTCCTCAGCGCTGTTAAAACAGCGTACCCAGATAAACTCGGTGCGGTCGGCGTTGACCCACGTATTCTGCACCGGCATACCTAGGCGGTCATGCAGGGGCCGGATATGCTCATTGAAAAGCTGCAACCAGGCATCCATCATGCCCCGATTAATCGTGTAAATGCGAAGTTGAGCGACCACGGTCTTCCTCCTTGATATACGTTCAGGCTTTTTCAACTCCGGAAGGAGATAGAAACCGCCTCCTTCTCACTTTGCGCCATCAAAAGAGAGAGCCACACCCCCTGTGCACTATAGCAAATCGTCGAAAATGGTGCATAATAGAAACCATCGGCCCAACGCGAACAGGAAAGGACGACCGATGGACACAGCGACACTCCCCCTGCTTTCCGCATCGGAGTTGGCTCGCCTGATCGAGCGCAAAGACATCTCCCCGGTCGAGGTGACCGAGGCCTATTTACGCCGCATTGAGGCGTTGGACGGCCAATTTAACGCCTATCTTACTGTCTGCCCCGATGAGGCGCGCCAGGCCGCTCGCGAGGCGGAACAAGAGATTCTCCAAGGTCATTACCGGGGTCCCATGCACGGTATTCCGGTCGCGGTCAAAGATCAGTTCTTCACCCGAGGCATCCGCACGACCGGCGGCTCCCGCATTCTAGCGGACTGGATCCCCGACGAAGACGCCACAGTCATCGCCAAGTTGAAACAAGCCGGTGCGGTCCTCCTTGGCAAGACCAATCTCACCGAGTTTGCCATTACCGCATTGTCGCATGCTTTCAGCACGCCCCGCAATCCCTGGAATCTCGACTGTTTTACCGGCGGCTCGAGCAGTGGTTCCGGCGCCGCCACCGCGGCGTTTCTCTGTGCCACCTCGCTCGGGGAAGACACGGGCGGTTCCATTCGCTTTCCGGCCACCTGGTGCGGCCTGGTTGGCCTGCGCCCGAGCTGGGGGCGGGTGAGTCGCTACGGCGTCATGCGCGGCGTCTGGTCACTCGACACGGTCGGGCCCATTTCGCGCACGGTTGAGGATGCCGCCATCACCCTCGGGGCGATTGCCGGACACGATCCGAACGATCCGCATAGCTGGGACACGCCCGTGCCGGATTATCGTCAGGCCCTGACGGGCGATATTCGAGGTCTCCGGGTTGGCGTGGTCTCCGAGCAGATGGCCGATGCATCGGTGCAACCGGAGGTGCGTGACTCGGTCGCACAGGCCACGACTGTGCTCGGCGAACTCGGCGCCACCGTGGAGCCCGTCTCCCTGCCCTTGACGCAACACAGTAGTGTCGTTTCCGGTGTGCTCTTGTTGGCGGAATCGGCGATGAATCACCGCACATGGGTGCGAAAACGCCTCGATGATTACAGGCATGACAACCGCATCGGCCTACTCACGGGGAGTATTCTGCCCGCCCAGGCGTATGAAAAAGCCCAGAAGCTCAGGCATCTTATCCGGCAGCAGGTGTTGGAGGCGTTGGCGACTTATGATGTGCTGGCGCTGCCTACGGCTGGCAAAACGGCGCAGCCCATCGCAGATGATCCGGTGATCACGAATAAGGCGACCGCGTCGCGGGCGCCGTATTTGCTCACCCGTTTTTTTAACTTGGCGGGTGGGCCAGCGATTTCGGTGCCATGCGGGTTCAGCACGGAGGGGCTGCCGATTGGCATGCAACTCGGCGGCCGCATTGGCGATGAGGCCACGGTTCTGCGGGTGGCCCACGCGTACGAGCAACGGACATCCTGGCACACGCAGCGGCCACCGGCGGTTGTGTCTGAGCGCGAGGGTTAAGACGGTAGGATAGGTCGGGATAGGGGGTCAAACCGACGTGTTGCCTATGACTCTTTGTTTTAAAAGCAACACGTCGATTTGACCCCCTGGATTTTCACATATAGACTTGCATAGGTCGCAACAAACGACACATTATCACGATATGGGTACCATAACGTGGCAAAACGCGTTTATATCGAAACGACCTTCCAAGCTACTTGGCGGCGCGCCCAAGCCGTGATTTGCTCCAAGCGGCACGCCAACACATCACTCACGACTGGTGGCACAATGAACGACAGGATTACGACCTTTGCATCTCCGAGATGGTTCTCGACGAGGCTGCAGCAGGAGACACAGAGGCTGCGGCAAGACGCCTAGCATTGCTGCAAGCCCTCCCGTTACTTGATCTGACAGACGCGGTAAACGTCGTTGCAAAGGCGATCATGGCAGCTGGCCTACTTCCTGTGCAAGCCGCGCGCGATGCCGTACACATTGCGGTATCATCGGTTCACCGCGTCGATATTCTGCTGACTTGGAATTGCCGCCACATTGCGAATGCAGCCATTATGAAGGAATTGGGACAGGTGGTGACCCGCTGTGGCCACGACATTCCGATCATCTGCACTCCAGAAGAATTGTTAGGAGATTGATGGCCATGACACAGATCAAACAAAGCACAACGACAGACGAAGTCATACAGGAAGTCAGGACAATTAAAGAAGACCTGGCTCGATCGATGGACTTTGATATCGATCGGATTCTGGACAATACCAGAGAGAAACAGAACAAGAGTGGCCGAACGATTCTAAGTCCGCCTATTTATCAAGACGTCTAATCCCTGACTCCGGGTCACAAGGGTCACATCTTCAATCTGCAACAGATTCGCTCTGGAAGGACGCTGCGAAGCCGTCACGACCTTGCTGACGTCCGTATGTTCTGCCGCTTCAATTCTACTTTCAACGCCGCGCTTTGCTGCTTGTTTGCGCCCGCGTCGCCGACGTATACGCTCGCGTGGCAAACGATTGATAGCTATCGCGTTGAATAAGTGGCACGGCCGTCCTGGTAAACTCCTCAGGCGTCTCAACCGCGGCGAGAGAGGTGACGTAAGCCTGCACGAACACCTTCTCATCGCCCGGGATCATCCAGCTGCCACACTCGTCCGCAAAGACGATGTCCTCGCCACTTTCCATCGTGTCAATGAGCCGGACGACGGTTCGATAGAACTTGGGATACGGATGTTTCTTGATGCTGCTCATCTTCGTGACATCTTTGGAGAGCAGACGTAAAAAGGCAAAATCGGCGGTGGCGACCGACCGTTTTCCGGATAAACTTCTCAGCCACGCCGCCAGTTTGTTTTGAAACCACGCGGGGCCTTTCTGGGTATCGAGGATACTCTCGATGAGCCAGTGCAGCCACCAGGTGGCCCGCTTGTTTGCACGCCCCAACTCCCAGGTGTCAGGTTCGGCCTGGTGCACGATGTGGTCACGCCGTGCAAAGCGGCGGCAATGTCGACCTCCGGATACCATTCCTCCTCAAAAGCGGTGTAGATGAGGGGACGGATGGTCGCCGCGATGCGCTCCAGGTCCTCGACAAAGGTGGTGGTGTCAAAATAGGGCGGCTCCCAGTGTTCCTCCTGCACCATGTACGGCCCTTCCTCTTGTGCCGCCGTGTCGACGATACCATTCCACGCGTCCCACGCGTCGGACCAAGTCTGCGCCAATTTGGCCATGGACACGGGTGCGCTTTCAGGTGCTCGGCGGTTGCCATCGGCTCGATAGGGATAGAGAACTTGCTCGACGGTCTGTCGGGTATCCGGCTGCAGCAGCGGCAAGACCTGCGCCTGTAGATCGGACGTCATCACCGTGAAGCATACATCGAGAAGCTGCGCGATTTCCTCATGGGTCAGCGCGGCAAAAAGGCGGTCGCCAGCTCGAACAGCGGCGGCGCCCGATTTAACCTTTTGGCTCTTTGGCGGTTTCTTCGGCATGTGGTGTGCGCTCCATCAACCGTGTGCGGTCCTCAGGATGCGGCGGCCAAGACGTTCTGCGCGGCGGCGATGCCCGCACCATAAGCTTCACCATAAGCTTCTTTGAGGCCATGCTGCGGCAGGAGATGCTCCAACGCCGAGAGCACCAAGAGCACATTACTCGCCTTGCACGACTCGCCCATCAAACCGATGCGCCATATCTTCCCCTGCAGGTCTCCCAGGCCGCCGCCGATCTCGATGCTGTAATCCCGGTAGAGCTGACGCTGCACCTGCGCTCCCTCGACGCCCTCGGGAATGACAATGGTAGTCAGCGGATCTAAGCGTGCGACCTGAAGACGCCTAACTTAAGTGGTTTGAACCAGTTGAAGGAAATGCAGGTCCGTGTGCGGACC
>CBCXVS010000162.1:0-17115 GCA_965178525.1 uncultured bacterium
CTTTGAGGATGATTCGGTGGGCATCTGGGCTGGGCTAGGGAACCTGATCTTATGCTATTGAGGAACAACTCTAATCTATGAAGAAGGACTCGTATATTATCCGCAGCCCGGGAGCGTGCGAATGATGCGTTGTTCGCGCCCGTTGTCGCCGATTGATAAGCGTACCGTCCGCATGGTAGTCTCTAACACGGCATTGTTGGCACTTTGGTCCGGCCATACTGCCTTAAATAGCTCATCTTTGTCGACAACGCGACCGGGATGCTTCAAGAGGTAAACGAGCAACTGAAAGACTTTCCGCCGCAGATGAACGCTCTCTTCGCCACGGCGCAGGGCATATAGGTTCGTATCCAGTTCGCAATCACTAAATATGTATATCATAGTAGGCCTCCGAGCAATATAGCGCAGCGCGTGCAGCACGGACGTGAATGGCCGCCAGAGATAGCCAACTCCACATGACCATCCGCAAGCTCTTGACCAGATGCGCCGCAACCATATAATATTTGTTTTCCCAGCGGGATTCAGAGTCCTTCAGTTGTTCACTTGCATGCTGTTCCCCCTCCCCTTTGCGAAAGGGGGGAGGGCAGACCGCGGTGCATGGTCGGAACCTTACATGCTCGAGAACTGAATGACTCCGAGCGGGATTTAGCTAGCGCATTTGAACTCATAATAGATTTAATATCAAAGAGTTATGATTTCTGGGCGCAAGCGCTAAGTATTTGATCTGAAGAGAGTTTTGTGCCTAAATACGTGTAGGCCTACGGTGAGAGTTTAGCACAATTTCAGCGAAATTTCAGAAAAATTGCAGGAAAACAGCAGGAAAATTTCAGACTTTTTGGTGGGAACGCCATAAATTACCGTGTATTCTACTAATGGAGTCCATAGCCTCTGTCCATATGTGGACCTATACTCTGAGCACTTGCGCCCATATCCTAGTATTAACATGAACGCAAGCCTTACTCCGACATTGCCAACATTCGTGCAAAATCGGCTACGGCATTGGCTTGATGAATATCTCCACACGGTCACGCAGCGAGAAAGACTTTTCCGAAAGGGGGTAAAGTTGGAAATTTACTGACTCTTCAGTAGCAGTTTCTCTGAGAGTTATCAAAAAGTCAAAACAACATCCTAGACACTTTCATGGGACTGGAGGAACTGTTTGAGGGAAATCAATGGTAGAAGCTGTTTATGGAGGAGCGCTTGGTCAATGGTTGTCGTTAGCTCCTGCTCCACCTCCATCACGTGGATGCCGTATCATTTCGGGCGTAGTGTGGTGGAGACTTGTGTGGTGGCCCTGGCGTCAATATATTGCTGCTCTTTCAATTGGATTAGATGCTATACCCCCGTATCTTTCATATCTGGGCTCATCCGGTATGTATTTTACAGACCCCGCTTCTTTGCAAGGAGTTCAGAGTCCAGGAGATTTCGCTATTCGGCTTTCACTGTACCCGTCTGCCCATACTGAATGCCAACTGTATGGGTGTGTCATTATTGAATTTGATGTCCCCAACTTACCTAATGCTCAATTCCAGCCGGGTTTGACTGCCGGTGGGGCTCGAGAGTGGTGGTTGCCTATGAATCTTCCTCTTGAGGAGAGTATGAAGGTAACATATGTGTACACAGCAATCGGTAGACAAAGTTCAGGTCCGAAGCATTTCCCCATTTTTCTATAGCTGGCGTAAAGGGGTGAGCTATGGCAGTGGTTAATTATCGTGATGCGATTATCAAAGCACTGCATGGGCATACGCCAGAACTAAAAGAAGTTCCCCCGAAGCGCCGTGATTGGGGTGGTTCTGGTGCAGTGCTAGAGATGTTCGAAAAGGCCTCTGGAGAAGATCGAGACCGTATCATTCACGCAATGAAGGAGATTCTCGACAACGCACAAGAGCCTCCTGCTGTACTTGCGCAGCTTGTACACATCGCTGCGAGTCTTGATATTTCCCAAGTCGAGCCGGCAGTACAAAAGCTCAAAGATGACGTCCGTGCCGATGACGGTCCATTGCATATCGCGGTCAAAAACTACTTGGCGTTTCGAAAAATTCGGACTCACCCATTCTCTGGTTAACAGAGCGGATAGTTAGTGCGTGTCGCACGGCACATGATCAGTGCCGTAGATGGCGCCCAAATTGCCCTTGGCCCGTTTCTCGTCCAAGGCCAGAAACGATGGCGAACATGGCAAAAGTGGCTATCAGCGTGTCAGATAAGAAAATCCCCGCCTCAGGAGGGCGATGATCCGGGATTACTCCAAAACTGGTGCGGACTACTAAACGAAAGAGAGCGCCTGCAGACAGGTGTTTTCGTCCTTTTGGGGCCACAATGGACATAACCACCCCCATGATGAGGACATGAAGTCCTTCAAGCAGCGGGTGGATTGTCCATCAAGGTTGACGAAAAAGCAAACGCGATGACATGGTGATCGCTGTGTTTGGGAGGTTCCTGAGAATTGCTGGACAGCATACGCCATCCCTCCCAGAGTGCAGCCCAGAAAAACGGCCCCAACATCGCAACGGATGCATGACGGTGTGCTCCGGTTGGGCTGCGAAACCGGTGAGCGCTACTCGTGTGGTACGGCGGCGGCCCTTTTAACCTTGCGGATTTCGAAGGTATAGGCCGCTTTCTGGAGTGCGGTCGAGAAGAATAACCTGCCAGCAGCCCCGGAATTTTTCGTGAACATGGGGGTGCCATTGTTCACCACCTCATACTCCGCCTGCGTATCGAGATCAACAACCAAGTGCTTGACGGCGCCAGGACCTCGGATGGTGTATTGGACGTTCGATATCGCCTGCGGGCGCGTGCCTAGGAGAATGAGCCATGGCTGTACCGGGTCCTCTATATACGCCCCAACCATCCGGCCATCTGGCGTATCGATACGTGTCGTCGGGGCCATCGCCTTCAGGCGATACGCATCGCCGACGTGCATGACCGTGAGGAACATATCGTAATGTTTCGGTTGCGCCGGGCGGATTTGGACGCGGAAGGCGCCAATCCAACGTTTCAGGTCGTCCGAGAGTGGCTTCTGATAGCGGGCGTGATGCTCCCCCTCAAAATCGACGAATTGCTCATTCGTGCCACCAATCTTCTCGATAATCGGCGAGGCGGGCAGGAGCGTGCGCACGAACATCGTGCCGTGGGCCTTATTGCCTTTATACCGGTTGGAGACCCGCAGAGTCGTCGTATCGATCGATTGCCAGCGTTCGGGTTGCATAGAGACAAAGGCACCATCGACGGCTTCCGGCGCAAAGGGGACCCACAACATCCAGCGCTTCACATGGCTGGCATCGACCGTATTGATGCGGTCGAACACGACCACATACTCGCGATTGACGGGGCCTCGGAGATAGAGAAACTGCCGGCTGGCATAGTCGACTTTGGTCGCGTCCCAGGCGGGCGTATAATCATATGAAATGTAATCGTAGTCGCCGTTGTTGATGTCCTCGGCCACGACATCGCCTTGCCAGTTCTGTCCGCCTTTATGGTACGCCGGATGCGGATAGGCCGGACAGTCCGTGCGGCGGTTCAGCCCCCCGTCACCGCGACGTCTCTTGTGGTCCGTCGGACGATAGACCGTCACATGATTGTTGAGGAAAAACCCTTTTTTCGTCGCCCCCGGCCCGCTTTTGTTGCCACCGGCATTGAGGGCGAGATTGCCAAATTTTTCAATGGTAAAGCTGGCGGTTTCGGTATCCTGATGGGCGCGGCAGAAGCGCACATCCGTGGCGTGGAAGGCGATCAGCGTGTCGTCTTGCGACGCCGGGTCGTCTTTGTCGGGGAAGCCGGTGCGCATCACATACGTCCCGAGGCCGAGCCGCTTGGTCAAGGGGAGCCCGATGTCGCGCGGCGACTTTGGCATGAGATCTTCATGACTCCAGAGAAAGCGGTAGAAGACCTGGGTTTGCCAGGGCGAAAAGGTCCATGCCTTGTAGAGCTTGGGACTGGCGGCGGCGTGCCCCTTGCGGCCCCAGCCATGTTCGATCATCCAGGTGGCCAAGGCGGCCAAATCCGCATGTTTGCCATTGAGCTGGCCGGTATGCATGTACGGGTGACGTAGGCGCGCACCCCGCTGGACCGACATATGGCCTTCCGTATTGGACCGCCACGTGTAGTATTGTCCCTGCTCCGGACGCGGGCGCGTGGTGTAGAGATTGTACAGCACACTATCGCGGAAAAACGGCACGTCGGCGAAATAATCGGTATTGAGAGCGGTGGCTAAGAGCCCCACAAACAGGCTGGCCTTGATGTACGAATGGGCATGGTAGGTCTGGGATTCGTGCCAGTTGGCGCTGCTAAACACGTGTCGTAGTAAACCCAGGCTATTCGTGATCCAAATGCTGTCCGTGGCGTCGAGGAGCTGTTGCTGCGCCGCCGTATACGACGGGCCAAGGTCGTCACCCCACATGGCCACGCCGCCCCCAATGAGGTGATTATAGCCCAAATCCTTATTGTTGGTGCGATGCGGACGAATCATCTTTGGCATATGCGTACCCAGCGCCAGAAACTCGTCTGCCAAGAGCCGCTTTTGCGCCAGTGTGAGTTCCGGATAGACCCAGTCGTAGAGCAACATTAAGGGTAGTGTATACGGCAGGTCATGAGTCTTGAAGCCCTCGCGGAAGGCGCGGCGCATGAGTTCCTGCCCATACTCGAAGGCCTTGGCCGCATATTGACGGCGCGTATACCGAAAGCGAAAGCGGCTGGCTAGCGGTTCTTGGGTTTGGTCAATCACGTAGACAAAGGCGTAATTGATCAGCCCCCAGCTCAGATCCGGGTTCTTTTTTGTTGCCGCCTTTACCTTATATGCCTTATCTACCATGCGCAGCCAGCCCTGAAACACCCCGTTCCGGCGGAAAAAGGTGGCCAACTTGCTCCGCATCTCGGCTGGCGTGATCCCTACAGCCTGAGGATGCAGCGCGAAACGTGTCCGGAATAAAGTAGAGGCGCGGATGGACTTTGGCCGCAAGTGGGCTCTCAGCCGGCGGCACGTAGGCGTACCCCGTCGTATAGAGCCCGAGCGTAAGCAGAAGCGCACCGAGATACCACAAGGGTCGGGAGCACATCATGTCTGTCCTTCTTCTCATCTGACAACCCGTTACTGTTTTAATTTAAATTGCTCGACACAATGTATTTGTATCCAACACGGCGCGGAGCGGACAACTCTAGGTGACCTCGCGTCTGGGGAAGCCAGCCGGAATGTGACCTGATAGCGCCCCGTAGGGATACGAAAGAGCAGCGCCAACGGCCACCTTGCAGCAGCGGGGTGGCCGTTGGTTTTTCTACGGCTCGTCCATTCTCTGCCGCAGCGCTTGACAAATCCTCTCTAAGACATGTACATTGTGTTCAGAATAATTTTCCTATGTTCTAAATAATGGAACAAAACGATGGCTGGTCAGGCACAGGCGACATCTCCTGTGAAAGCTTTACGGGTGTTACTCGCGCTTGAAGACGCCCCTCAGGGGCGTGGCCTGACGGAGATCGCACGCGCGCTGGACCTGCCCAAAAGCGCGGTGCACCGACTGCTTGTCACCTTTCAGGAATCCGGGTTTGTGCAACAACTGCCAGCCGGCCGCCGCTATGTGTTGGGGCCGATCCTGGCCCGCCTCGGCTTGTATGCCGCCGAGCGTTTTGCCCTACGGGTCGTGGCCCGGCCCTATCTCGAGGCGCTGGCGCAGGAGGTGGGCGAGACGGTGTTCCTCGGCGTGCTGGCGCAAGACGGCGTGCTGCTTGTGGACAAAGTCGAGCACGGCCAAGTGCTGCGTATCGCGCCGGCCTTGGGGACGATGCTACCGCTGCGGCAAACCGCGCTGGGCAAGCTCCTGTTGGCATGCTGTGCGCCAGTCGAGCAACAGCGCCTCCTCGACATCTGTAGCGCTGCCGCCGCGCCGTCTTCCACGACTCCGTATCACACGGGCATACGGCAGGAACTCGCCGCTATTGCCCGGCAAGGATATGCGCTCAGTGTGGAGGAGTGGATACCGGACATCTGTTGTGTCGCCGCCCCGATTCGGGATGGCCGAGACACGGTGATTGCGGCGCTGGCGGTGGCCTTACCCCGTAGCCGTATGCCGCCTCTGCAGCGGCATGATCCCTTTGCCGTGGGGGGCGCGTCGGTGGCATATCCGACGTTGGTGCGTCCGGTACTAACGGCAGCTGAACACATCTCAGCTGCCTTGCCTTAGACGTGGGTGCCTCATGCGTGATGGAGGAAGGACCATGCAAGTCTACGTGAACGGACGGTTTGTGCCTGCCGAGGAGGCGAGTATCTCGGTCTTTGATCACGGATTCCTATACGGCGATGGCGTCTTTGAAGGCATTCGCGTCTACGAGGGCAACATCTTTCGGTTGCATCAGCATATCGAGCGACTCTATCACTCGGCCCAGTGTCTGCTGCTGGCCATTCCCATGGCGCCTGAAGCCCTGCACGATGCGATTGTCGAGACGGTACGCCGCCGTGGTCTCCCGAACCAATATGTCCGTGTCGTCGTCTCCCGTGGGGCAGGGGACTTGGGCCTGGATCCGCGTCTGTGTCCCACACCCTCGGTGATCATCATCGCCGATACCATCGCCTTATATCCGGAGCGGTATGATACCGAGGGGCTGGACCTGGTGACGGTGGCGACGCGGCGGATGCCTTCATGGGCGTTGGATCCGCGCATTAAGTCGCTGAATTATCTTAACAATATCCTCGCCAAGATCGAAGCGCAGCAAGCCGGAGCGGTGGAAGGGGTGATGCTGAATGCCGAGGGCTATGTGGCGGAGTGTACAGCGGACAACCTCTTTGTATGGCAGGGCGAGCGGTTGCTGACGCCAGCGGTTGCGGCAGGGGCGTTGCAAGGCATCACGCGCGCGAGTGTGTTGGAGATTGCCCGTGATTTGGGGCTCTACACGGAGGAAGGCTTTCTGACGCGGTATGATCTCTATACCGCTGAGGAATGTTTCATGACCGGCACCGGCGCGGAGATTGTACCCGTGGTGCGCATCGATGCCCGGCAGATCGGCGCCGGTGTGCCCGGACCGATGACGGCGCGGATACGCGAGGCGTTTGCCATGCTATGCCGCGAAGATGGCGTGCGCGCGTTGGACCTCATGACCGCGGCAGAATGAGCGTCTTGTAGCCTAGGGGCCGGATTTGGCGGGCGATGTCTTCCGCTTGCGCTCGCGTTGGGAAGGGGCCGAGCTGGACCCGGTATAAACGCCGGGACTTGCGTCCTTTCTTGGTGACGCGGACCGTGTCATAACGTGTTCGCAACGATCGTTGCGCCAGCAGGGCATGATGCCGCTTGCGGTAGGCACCGGCTTGGACGATGAACGTCTTTTTCGGCAAGGTATCCGGCAGAAATTCGACCTTGACCCGCGCCATAAGACAGATCAATGATGCGGCCTTTGATGAATGGACCCCGATCATTAATGCGGACTCGCATGCTGCGTCCGGTTTTCAAATGGGTGACAATGGCCTGGATACCCAGGGGCATCTGTTTATGAGCGGCCGTGAGGCGATACATATTATAACGTTCGCCATTGGCGGTGCGGCGGCCATGGAAAGGCCTACCGTACCATGACACCACACCGTATTGCACCCAAGGCGACGGCGCAGACGAGAGAGACGAGAGAGACGAGGTCAGAGGCTTGGTTGACGATGCGGACGAGGGAGGCGAGGGCGCGGACGAGCGTGAACTCGCGCAGGCCGTGAACAACAGGCACAAGCCAAATAGCAACGCCAGGCGCAACTGCCTCGAGGTTTTGCCGCGCCAGCAGAAGGTCCATACCATGCTAGTAATCTCCCTCACTTCCGCGATGAGAGTCGGCTCCCCGACTCGGGTATACATGGATACCGTGAGCTTACGCGTGCGGGTCCTGAATTCATGTCCTGTGGTCTAATATCGTGGGCGTTCCGGATACATGATAACGGCGTGCCGTACAGCAGCATGAAGTTCATGTTTGAGAAGGTTTGCTTCTCAAATGTTCCTTTCCATCATACACAATGACACCCTAGAACACCAGGATAATGTTGAGCTCGCCGCGAGAGAAAACGGCAAGTCCTATGGGCCTGGACGTTTGCCTCCCAGGTTGTTTCCAGCGCGCTTTTCTGCTATCAACTAGGCTAGAGCTGATGATGTCCAGGTCTTGAGGGGAGAAGGAGCAGTTCATGGAGCATCAGGCCGAACGCCAGCAGCAGGAGGCCGCGCGTCTCCGCTGGCAGCAGCGGATGGCGCAAAAGCCCGTGGCGCCTGAGACGACACCGTCAGGATTTGAGGTGGCGCCGTTGTACACGGCGGCGGCTCTGCCGGATTTTGACGAGGCGCGCGACCTTGGCTATCCGGGGGAGTTCCCGTTTACCCGTGGCATTTATCCTTCGATGTATCGTGGGCGGCTGTGGACATTCCGCGAGTACGCCGGGTTTGGCACGGCCGAGGATACCAATACGCGCTATCGGGCCTTGCTCGATCAGGGCATGACGGGGTTGAGCGTGGCGCTGGACCTGCCCACCCAGATCGGCTTTGATTCGGACCATCCCACGGTGGCTGACGAGGTCGGGCGGGTTGGGGTTGCGATCGATTCGCTGGCAGATATGGAACGCCTGTTTGCCGGCATTCCGCTCGATCAGGTCAGCACCAATTTTACCATTAATACCACTTCTGCACCGATTCTGGCCATGTACATGGCGGTTGGCGAACAGCAAGGCGTGCCGCCGGAACAGCTGCGCGGCACCTTGCAAAATGATCCGCTCAAAGAATATATCGCCCGCGGCACGTGGCTCTTTCCGGTAGACGCCGCCCTGCGGCTCACGGCGGATGTGATGGCGTTTTGCGCCCGTGAGGTCCCCAAATTCAATCCGATCAGCGTGTCTGGATCGCATATGCAGCAAGCCGGCACCACGCCAGTCGAGTCCGTCGCGCTGACCTTTGTGCATGCCTTGGCATATATCGACTTGCTCCTGGAACGCGGGCTGTCGATCGACGACTTTGCCCCGCGCATCAGCTGGAATCTCGGGGTGACGGGCACAGATTTGTTCGAAGAAGCCGCGCGTTTTCGGGCCGCACGGCGGCTCTGGGCCCGCTTGGTGCAGGAGCGCTATCACCCCAAGAATCCGGCCTCGTGCATGTTGCGCGTGTATGCCGGCAGCGGCGGCAACTACCTAACCGTGGAGGAGCCGCTCAATAATATTGTGCGCGTGGCCGTCGAGGTCATGGCGTCGGCCCTGGGCGGGGTGCAAGCCATCCACGCTTGTTCGTACGATGAAGCCTACGCCATTCCCACCGAAGAGGCGCAACTTATCGCGCTGCGCACGCAGCAGATCGTCGCCTACGAGACGGGTATTGCGCGCACGGCTGATCCGTTAGCCGGGTCGTACTATGTGGAAGCGCTGACCGATGCGGCTGAGCAGCAGATGCGCGAGATCATCGACGAGGTCATGCAGGTCGGCGTCAGCCGGGCCATTGAAACCGGCCTGGTACAGGAGCGCCTGATGCGGTCGGCGTTGCGTGAGGAGGAGCGGGTTGAGTCCGGAGAGAAGGTGATCGTGGGCGTCAATAAATTCCGCCAGACGCAAGGCGCAGCCCCGATTGCGATACATCAAGCCGACCCGGAGGCACTGCAGCGGCAGGTGAATCGTACCCAACGCGTGCGGCATGAGCGTGACGCGGCTCGGGTGGAAACGGCGCTGAAACAGCTCGCCGATGTGGCCTGGCGTCCGGACAACATCATGCCGGCGATGGTCGAAGCGGTCAAAGCCTATGCCACGATCGGTGAAATTTGCGCCACCCTGACCGATGTGTTCGGGCTCTACACCGACCCGGCCGTGTCCGTGGTGTCGGGCAAGCAGAGCCGTGGCTTCCGGAACGTCCGGACCCAGCCCGATGGCCCCGCCATCCGTATCCTGGTGGCGAAGCCGGGTCTCGATGGCCACGACCGGGGCGCCAAGACCATGGCGCTGATGCTGCGTGACGCCGGCATGGAGGTGATCTATACGGGCATTCGGAATTCGATCGATGCCATCGTGCAGGCAGCGATCCAAGAGGACGTGGAGCTGATCGGGTTGAGTATCCTATCCGGTGCGCATATGGGTCAGACCCATCAACTCCTGGAGCGCTTGCGCGAAAAAGGTATCGACGATGTGCACGTGGTCGTGGGCGGCGTCATTCCCGAAGCGGACGTCGCGCCGATGCAGGAGATGGGGGCGTCCGCGGTTTTCCCTGGCGGCACGCCGTTGGCGTCGATCGTGACGACCATCCGTGATTTGGTGGCGAGTTCGTGATGGCGGTGTGCATCGGGACGTCGTCTGATAACGCCCGGCGCGTCTGCAGATTTTCTTTTTCCTCGTCACCAAAAGTGACCAGGGGGCGAATGTCGGTGAGATCAAAGCCCATGTCGGCATCCCGGATTCCACCTTGTCGCATCATCTGGAGGCGCTGCGCCAAGCGCAGTTGCTCCGCAGCGACAAACAGCAGCAGTGGATCTACTACCGGGTTAATACCGATATGACGCGGGATCTCGTCCGGCTCCTCACCGCCTGTTGTTAGGAAGGAGCCATGCGATGAGCTTGATGATCTTTCCCAAAACCCATATTGGTTTGCACACGACCCAGATGGACACGGCGATTACCTTCTATACGCACCTCTTCGGCGCCCCGCCGGCCAAGACCCGGCCGGGCTACGCCAAGTTCCTCCTCGACGTCCCGCCGCTGAATGTGGCGTTGACCGAACGTGCCGAGGCGGTGAAGCATCCGGGCCACTTTGGCATTCAGGTGGCCACGAGTGATGACGTCCTGGCGCGGAAAAAGGCGCTGGAAGCGCACTATCCGGTGCGTGAGGAAATGGCGGTGCGCTGCTGCTACGCCCTGCAGGACAAGTTCTGGGTGACGGATCCTGATGGCAATGAGTGGGAAGTGTTCGTGTTCCATGAAGACGTCGAGGAGAATGATCCGAAGTACCAGGGTGCTGCGCCGCAGGTGGTTGCGTCTGGCGCAGATCAGTGCTGTGCGCCGGGCGCCTAACACGAGATAATATCTCAGGGTACAGAAGGGGCTGCGCTCTCAAGCGTAGCCCCTTTTTTTCTCTCGCTGCATGTCTTTTGTCATGGAGACGCAACCTATTTCAATGAAACAGGAACACAGAGCAGACGGCAAATCGTTCGCGCCGTGCCTTCCTTGATCTCCGCGTGTCGTGGGACAGGAGCCTTCTGACGTGTCGCGGGATTGACCCAGATGGTATGGTTCCCACCTTCTCGATGGGGCGCACAACCATGTGCACGGAGATGACGCTCCAGCAGGCGGCGTCTCACCCTTCAACCTCGATGACCTGTTCCCAAGAACCTGTAGGCGCTTCTTGACGTTCTTCTTCACGGCGATCGAGTAGCATTAAAAGAATCGCCTCCCGAAGATTTTGCTGACATTCTTCGACTGTTTCCCCTTGACCCACAGCTGGGATCTCCAAGCAGTACGCCCAGTAACCGCCTTCGTCAGCCGATGCAAAAACAGCGGTGAATTGATTCTTCATACTCTACACTCCTCCTCAAGACGTCTCTGTTGCCTTCAAGCCTGCATAGGATACTCGCTTTTTCGCATGGACAGAAGGGCTACGCTCGCCGGCGTAGCCCTTTTTTTATCGCGTTGTAAGTCTTTCAATACGTGATGCTCACGGTGATGGGAGCGCTGCCGGCGCCTGTATGATGTGGCACGGCGGGCACGGTGACATGATTTCCTATTTTCCTACATCAAGGCGCTGAGTTCGCTTGACAGGACCTGAGGAGGCGCGCAAAATATGCTTTGAATTTCTTACTCGTCTTTCTATGAGGCCATGTCATGATTGCCAAGGCAAAACGCGACACATCGGACATGAATCAATTGCTACGAGAATGTGTAGCGACCTTGCAGTCTGTGGCAAATTACCGTCTGCCCGCAGCGATGGACAAACGGCTGTTATGGCTGGCGGAAAACAAAGAGCAATTGAACGACGCCGAACGACAAGAATTATTAGCGCTGTCGGAGTTCGCCGAGCAGCGCATGTTAGAGAAGATTCAATCCCAGGCGATCCTGCAACGGATCATCGCTGCCATTCCGGACGCCCTTCCGTCATGACCTTGATTTCTGCCTCGCTTCGTTAGGCGGTCGTCCAGCGAGCCGTGAATCGTTGTGAGTATTGCTGTCTTTCGCAAGCGTCACAAGTTGCGACGTTCCCGGTCGATCACATTATTCCTGTCTCTTTACGCGGCCCGACGGAGTTAGAGAATCTGGCGCTGACGTGTACACGATGTAACGCCTTAAAATGGATTCATGTCGAAGCCAGGGATGTCGAGACAAGCGAAACCGTTCGGCTATTTAATCCCCGCGTCGACCCGTGGAGCGACCACTTTCGTTGGAACGAAGAGGATCCAGCGAGGATTGACGCGCTCACGGCCATCGCGCGAGCAACGGCGGCGTTATTACAGCTCAACGCCGATTATTGCATCAAGATTCGACGTTGGCTTGTCGAGGTCGGCAAGCATCCACCCGGGGCATAATTCGGCGTTGGCACTGCGCGCGGGCAGCCGGGCCAGGTCTTGAATCCTGCATCAAGCATTTGTCATCACGTTGATGAACAGGCCCACGCCGCTATTGACAAATGACCAGCAAAGCGTCATGTTTTGAGCCGCTACGACCGCAAAGTCTCCGCTCAAAAAATTCTGCATTTTTCATCGATCGTGAATCTTCGGGTCCTACGCTTGCATGATGGATACGACAGCGCCACGGGTGCATCACAGCTCGATCAACGTTCATCATCAAGGGGGACACACAGATGAATACGCGCACCACCACGCATGCGATGGTCCGGACTCATGCCGGCAGCAAACCGGCGATCTTGGGGGCCGTGGCCCTCGGCCTCGTGCTATTTGGAGCGCCGGTTTTGGCGACCGCCCAACCGACGTTCTGCACCGACACCGCCAATACCATGCGTCGGGCTTGCCGCGCCGATGTTGAAGATGATTTCCAGGTTGCCATGGCGCAGTGCATCAACGTGTCCGACACGGAGGAACGGCAACAGTGTAGAGCGGATGCACGTGCAGAGAGAGACGAGACACGGGAAGTGTGTGACGAGCAATTAACGGCACGCCTAGACGTCTGCGCCCTGGTTGGCGAGGAGCGGTATGACCCGGATTTCGACCCCGCCAACTTCGTCGATCCGAACGAGATTGGGAGCACCGTCACACCGAATCCTTTTTTCCCGCTCATTCCTGGCACGCGCTGGGTCTATGAAGGTGGCGATGAGACGATCACGGTGGTCGTCACCGAAAAGACCAAGCTCATCGAGGGTGTGAGGTGCCGCGTCGTCAATGACGTGGTCGAGGAAGACGGGGAGGTCATCGAGGACACCGATGACTGGTATGCCCAAGACCTCACGGGCAACGTCTGGTATTGTGGCGAGCTGGCGAGGGACTTTGAATTCTTTGACGGCGATGACCCGGAAGAGGCGGAACTTGTTGATATCGAGGGCTCGTTCAAGGCCGGTCGAGATGGCGCCAAACCCGGCATCCTCATCTTAGCCACACCGGAAGTCGGCAGTGTGTACCGGCAGGAAGTCGCCCTGGGAGACGCAGAAGACGTGGCGCAGGTCCTCAGCCTGACCGGCACGGAATCGGTCCCTGCGGCCTCGTGTAACAACGACTGCCTCGTGACCCGAGATTTTACGCCGCTGGAGCCAGGTGTGAACGAAAACAAATACTATGTTCGCGGCATTGGACTCATTCTCGAAGTGGACGACGAAGGCAACCGGACCGAACTCGTCCGGCTCACGACGCCGTAACGCCCCGGCCAGTAACGCGCTGTGGATCCACGCGAGTACGGGCACATGGCGTTTCAACATACGCTATCAACATCAGGTGTAAAACCTCGGCGCATAGTATTTTCGGTCATGCAACGGGGATCGGCAAAGTGCAAGAGATAGCCCGGTCCCCCTGCTTTGGTGCCGATACCGCTCATGCCAAAGCCGCCAAAGGGTTGACGCTGTACCATAGCGCCGGTGGAACCCTGGTTGAGGTAGAGATTGCCGACGCGGAAGCGCCGTTTGGCCTCTTGCAGATGGCTGGGACTGCGGGAGAAGACGGCGCCGGTCAAGGCGAATTCGGAGGTGGTGGCCACGTGCAGCGCTTCATCAAAATTCTCCACGTGCATCACCGCTAGAATGGGGCCGAACCATTCGTCTTGCATGAGGCGGTGCGTCGGATCCTGCACGGCAAAGACGGCCGGCGCTACGTACCAGCCATCTGTTGGCGACTCGCCGATGTACAGGGGCGTGGCGTCTGGGCCGGGGTTGGCGATGACCTCGTGCAATCGCGCCTGCGACGCGGCATCAATGACCGGACCAAGGCGGCACGCCGGCGTATGGGCCGGGGCGATGAGCAGACTGCGGCAGGCCTCGACCAGACGTGCGACAAAGGATTCATACGCACTGCCGACCACAATGACGCGTGAGCAAGCCGAGCATTTTTGTCCAGCATACCCGAATGCACTGTGCATCACACCCACGACGGCTTCGTCAAGATCGGCGTCATCATCGACAATGATGGCATTTTTGCCCCCCATTTCGCAGACCACGCGTTTGACTTGCGGCTGACCTGGCTTGGTCGTGGCGGCATGGTCAATCATGCTGAGCCCGACTTCCTTGCTGCCCGTAAATGCGATCTGGGCCATGTGTGGGTGCTGAACCAGATAGCTGCCAATGACCTCGCCTTTGCCGGGCAAAAACTGCGCCACATCCGGCGGAAAGCCGGTGCTGAGGAGGTGTTGGTAGAAGGCATAGGCGACGGCACTGGACTGCTCCGCCGGTTTGATCAGCACGGTGTTGCCCGTGACGAGTGACGCGGTGGTCATGCCGCATAGAATCGCCAGGGGAAAATTCCAGGGGGCGATGACGACGGCCGGCCCGCGGCCTTCATAGACCAACACGTTATCCTCTCCGGCCATCGTACTTAGCCGCCGGGGTCCCAAGTCGGCGAGCGCTTGCCGTGCATAATAGCGGCAGAAATCGATGCCTTCGGCGACATCGGCATCCGCTTCGCGCCATGGTTTCGCCACTTCAAATGCCTGCAAGGCGGCGAGGCGCATGCGGTCGGCTTGTAAGCGATCGGCCAAGTTCTCGAGCAACTGGGCGCGTTCCGCCACCTCACGGTCTCGCCAGGACGGCCAGGCGCGTACGGCGGCTGACACTGCGGTATCGGCGTCCGCAGGCGTTGCCAGAGTGACGGTCGATACCAGACGGTGTGGGTCGCTGGGGCAATAGCGTTGTAGAGCGGGCTCAGTATGTTGGATGTCCCCGTTAACCACGCGCGGCACGTGCAGCGGCAAGGCCGCCGCTACGTCTTCGATCGCATGGGCAAACGATTGGCGCACCTTGTCATCCGTGAAATCGAGATGCGGACAGTTGGCAAAGGGCGTGCTGAGGTCGCCTGGGATCATGCCGGAAATCGCGGTTTCGGTTGGATGCGGTTGCGGCCGGGCCAACAGGGTTGGCAGGTCGATATGATCGTGGTGACTCAGGCGTAGAAAGCCGTTGTTGGAGGTATTTTCCAACAAACGCCGCACCAGATACGCCATGCCTGGCAGCAGCTCGCCCACCGGGGCGTAGACGCGCACGCGATGCCCCAGCGCGCGCAGGACGTTGCGTTCAGGTTCGGCCATGCCATAGAGCATTTGTATTTCATAGGCATTCTGCGGTACGCGCAGCTCTTGCGCCAGCACCAGGACATGCATCAGAGAGCGCAGATTATGACTGCCGAAAGCGGGCTGCAAGTCGTCGACGTGGTCGAGCAAAAAACCGCTGAGCTGCTCATAGTTGGCATCGGTCGTGGCTTTGTCGGTGAAGACGGGGCAGGGGTAGCCGTGTTGCCGGGCATGTACGACTTCGTAATCCCAATAGGCGCCCTTGACCAGACGCACCGTGAGCGGGGCGCCGCGCCGCCGCGCCAGCACCAGGAGCCGTTCGAGGTCCTGGCGCGCACTGGCGAGATAGGCCTGTACCACGATCCCCACGTGGGGCCAGTCGCGCAGCTCGGGGTGGGTCACCATCTCCTCGAATAAGTCGTAGGTGATCCCGTGCAGGGCCCATTGTTCCAGATCGACGTTCAGAAACACCCCGCGTTCTTTGGCGCGCCGGAAGAGCGGCAGCACGCGATCTTTGAGGCGGCTCACACTGCCGGACGGATCGACAGCATCGAGTTGGGAATCCAGAGCGGAGATCTTGATGGAGACATTGGCGCGGGGAATGGGACCCAAATGATTCGCATCGATGATCGCATCCGCTGCCCACCGCGTGGTCTCGTCTGCCAGCCGATCGATCAGGGCCAGATAGCGCGCCTGATACTGATCGGCCTCCACATCACTACTCGTGGTTTCCCCGAGCAGATCCACACTGAAGGCGATCCCGTCTCGATGTAAGATGCGCAAGACCGGCACGGCGTCGTCCGCTTGGCGTCCCACGATAAAGCGTTCGGCCATGTCCGTGACGTTTTTCTTGATGGTCCGCGTCCCCAAGCCAGCCGTCAGGCTGTTCGATGCCGCTTTCAGGGCAGTGTGCATCAAGCCTGGCAGCTCGCGGCCGTCCTTGATCAAATATTCGCGGATGTGCTGGGTGATTTGCGGGGTCGTTTTGAGGGTCGGCAGGACGTCGACAAAGCGAAAGAGATCAACCTTGAAGCTCGGATCCTGCATGACCCATTCTAAGATGCGGCCTTGCCAGTGCTGCGCATGGAAGAGACCGGGCCGTTCACCTTGCATGCGCTGCCATATGGCTTCACCCCACGTGAGGATGGCCATATCGAGATGGGCGGCATCGGGATGGTCGTCGAGGCTTGCCATATGTATACTCCGCGCAACTGGAGGATTCTTGAGGGAGGAAGGAAGGTACGACTATCAAACATTGTAACGCTGGGAGGAACGTATGGCGAATAGGAGGCGCGCAGGCGCTGGGCACGCCTGCGGAGAGTGGCGAATCCGAAAATCTCAGGGTAGCACCTGGACATCTTGACCGACCTGCAGGGAGCCACCTTGCACGACTTTGCCCCAGACGCCGGCGCGGAGGTTGGGCAGCAACGCCTGTTGCAGGCCCGATTGCAGTTCTTCCATGCGCTGGCAGGGATCGGTTTCGCCATAGATGG
>CBCXVS010000163.1:0-16865 GCA_965178525.1 uncultured bacterium
ATGACAAAACCCCCTCATGTGTTGGGTCAACCGTTGACACGACCAGCAGTTAGAGCTTCACTTAAGGCCATTCGGGTGTATCGGCGTTTCCGTACCTCGTCTGTCCCCATCCGATCACCAATGTCAGCGCGGCGGATCTCGAGGCCCGGGCGCGCGACCTGGCGCCGCAGGTGGCCCAGCTGTTACTGGAGGGGAAGGTGTCGGCATAAGCCGCTGCACAACAGGAATGAGGCGGGGATGTGGCGCATGCGGTAACGCGTGGACCGGTAGCGTTCAGGTGACCATTTGACGGCTTGACAGGTGCGCTCGGGTGCGTATAGTGTTGCCCGAGTTTTCCCACGTCAAAGGAGGGCCCCTTCATGGCCGTACCATCGTATTGCCTCTTGGTCATCGACGACTCTCCACGGGACACGTTATTGCTCGAACGCCTGTTGCGTCAACCTGGAGATGTGTCCTTCACCATCTCGCATGAAGCCTCGGCCCAGGCAGGACTCGCCGCCCTCAGCGCCAATGCCTATGACCTTGTGCTCTTGGATTATTATTTGCCGGATATGGACGGCCTCGGCTTTCTGGCGGAGAAAGCCAAGCGCGGCTTGACGACACCGGTGATCATGCTCACGGCCTACGGCCAGGACCGCTTGCCGGTGCAGGCGCTGCAGGCAGGCGCTGCGGATTACTTCCGCAAAGACGCAGGTAAGTTCCCGTCTCCTCGGCAAAGCCATTCAACAGGTCATTGAGAATACCCGGCTACAGACCAACGCGGCGGCCGATGCCGCCCGTCTGCGTGAACTTGAGGCCATGGTTGCCCAACTCCAGGATCAGCTCAAGGCGCTCCAGGGCTAGATGGAGGAGAGCACATGTATAAGCACGTCCTCGTGGCCACAGGAGGCAGCCCTTGGTCGAATGCGGCTGTGGCCTATGCGATTGCGTTGGCGGCACGCACCGGTGCTTCCCTACACGTTCTTACCGTGCTGACGAATCCTGGCACGTATGCAACGCCGGATGTCATGGGAGCCACCGATATGGTGGTCGACCTGGTCGAACGCCAGGGGCAGGAATTATTGGAGCAAGCCGCCGCCCAGGCCGCGGAGGCGGGCGTCAAATGCCACACGACGCGCCGCTGGGGCGGCATCCCCGAGACCATTTTGCACACGGCAACAGACGAGCACTGTGAGCTCATCGTCTTGGGCTCGCGCACGGTCAGCGGCTGGAAACGGCTGCAGCTAGGACGCATTGCCAATGCCGTGGCATCCAAAGCGCAGCAACCGGTCCTCGTCATCAAAAAGCCGCCCTTCGCCCTGATAGATGTCCCCTTGTGGCACCGCATGCTCGTGGCGACCGGCGGCTCACCTGGTCCGATGTGCGGTCGGCATGCCATCGCACTGGCGCAGACGCATCATTTCGAATTGGTTTTGTTACACGTCATCCCCACCCGGCGCTGGGGACGCGGCCCGACTCCCTCTGCCGATGAAGGGACGTCGATTCTGGCCCTGGCTGAAACGCGTGTGGAAGCGGCTGGTGTGCCCTTCACCTCGGTGCTGACCGAAGGCGATGTCAGTTCCACGATCGTGGAAACGGCCACAGCTCAGGACTGCGATGGCATTATTTTGGGGGCACGCGGCATCGGGGGCTGGAAACGGCTCATGCTTGGCAGTATCTCCAATGCAGTAGCCATCAAAGCCACGCTGCCTGTCCTAGTCGTCAAACGCTTCCTGTCCCTATAAGCGTCGCGGTCATTCTCCAGCCACCCTTACCCGTCCGCCCGCCACCGTGGAATCCGCTGCCGGAGCCGCTGAAATCCCAATTCATCCCACAGTGGATTGACGGCGGCGGCGACCGCGCCGTGGTACGTTAGCCGATCCGCGTCAAATACCGCCGGGGCATACCGGGCAAGGGTCGCCAAGCGTTTTGACACCAAAAGGCCGCCTCTCGGCCAGCGTCGAGCTTCCGGCGCAGGGATTTGGCGCCCCGCAGGGGCAACGTCTCGACCCGTTCGAGATCGTCGTAGATGGCCTCCAGCGTGGGAAACGCCTGCAGCAGCGCCACGGCGGTTTTGGCGCCAACGCCTTTGACGCCAGGAATGTTGTCGACCGCATCGCCCTGTAGTCCCAAGAAATCGGGAATTTGTTCCGGCCGCACCCCCATCTGCGCGGTGACGCCGGCCACATCGTAGCGGCGATCTCGGGCAAAGTCGTAGAATCTCACCTGGGGCGACACCAGCTGCATCAAGTCTTTATCATTCGAGACCACCACGACGTCCATACCCTGCTGCACAGCTTGCTGCGCCAGTGCGCCAATGAGATCGTCGGCCTCATAGCGTTGATCGGCAAATACTGTCATGCCCAGGGCGCGCGCCACGGCCTGACAATACGCCAATTGCCGCTCCAAATCCGGCGGCGGCAACTCGCGATTGGCTTTGTAGGGCGGAAAAAAGTCATTGCGAAATGACGTGGTTAAACTCTCGTCGAATGCGACGCCCACGTGCGTCAATGGCTCCTGCCGCACCACCTGGATGAGAAAATTCGCAAACCCATAGACCGCCTCCACGGGCTGGCCCTGCGGACTCGTCATCTCGCGGATGGCAAAAAACGCCCGGAACACATACGGCAGGGCATCAATCAGATACAGCACCTCTTTCGTGTCCGTATCGCCCATTATCATCTCCCAGGACCACAGTCTGCTCTCGTGGCTCCCGATGGTCGGCGTTCTCTTAACAACGGATCTCAAAATTCATCACACCCTTGACGTGCGTGGAGCTTTTCAGGCACCATGCGGGGTCGCACACCGCCCGTATGCCAGCAATCATTTTAGCACGTGTGCGAGAACCCGCAACGACAGCGACCTTACCCCAAGAAGGAGCCTGCCGATGGCTGTTGCAAACATGGATTTTGACTGGATTTTGGACAATGCGAGCGCGATTGCGTTTGATCCCGGCCGGCCCAGTATCTACGTTTTCGGGCTCGGCATGACGCCAGAGGCCTTGCAGGAGCATGTCCTGACACCGATGAGCGAGGCCAATCTCTTTACCATTGCCGATACAAAATTTATTGACGCCGAGATGCGGGGACAATACCGGGGTCAATTGCCACGGGTCGGCCTCACGCTCTTCGACGTCGCGGGGCAGCAATGCGGGATTGTCTTGAGCTACCACGACAGATTCAAGCCGGATCCGTCGCAATATGCCGCTTGGCTGCACTTCTGGCACACCCGCTTATTCGACGCAGCCCAAGGCTAAAGATTGCGGATTGCGGATTGCGGATTGCGGATTGGAGGATCGGCATTGGAGTGTAGGTTGCGTAGGCACACACAGTCCAAGGGACGAGTCAACTACGGTAGGATTGCGCCGCTGTACGATAGCCAACCGTATCGTCAGAAGGAGGTCGATCCTCACCTACTTGCATTCTTGCAACGCAAGACGTCCAGGACAGCCGCTGCCATGGCCATATTGGATATGGGATGCGGTACGGGAAATCAGTTGATCGCCAATCGAGACGACCTCGGGGCAGGTTTGTGGGTTGGCCTGGATCTCTCTCAAGGCATGCTCCGCCAAGCTCGGGCAAAAGCGCCGGGCCTAGTATGGCTCCAAGCGGATAGCGCTAGACCACCGTTTGCGGATCAATGTTTTGATTTCATTACTAACCAATTCGCTTTGCACCACGTGCAGGATAAAGCAGCCATGCTCCACGCCGTTTTTCGACTCCTCAGACGGGATGGCCGCTTTGTGATGACCAATATTTGTCCCCGTGAGATGCCCGATTGGTTATACTATCGCTATTTTCCGGCGGCATTCAGCAGGGATTTGCAAGATTTTCTGCCCAAGGAGACCCTCTGTGAGTTGATGCGCCGGGCGGGTTTTCGCAACATCACGATGGATGTCACGCCGATCACATATGAACAGGACTTGCATGCATTCCTGGCAACTGTCCGACGCCGTGACACCTGTTCGCAATTGCTCGCCATCTCCGAGGCGGACTACCAGGCTGGACTGCACACCCTGGAACGTGAACTCGCTGAGGCGGGACACGATAACAGATGCGTGCCGGACCGAGTGAGCCTCCTGACCCTATGTGGCGGTAAATCTTGACATCGACGACAATCCGTTAACCAAGGGTGAACTGAAGATGGCGCATGCATACCAGCAAACCGGCGCGCCCCATCCCACAGGTCGTGTAGACGTGAGTCAACCCCTCATCGTACCCACACGAGAGGGATATGATCGGTGGGCGCACATCTATGATGATGAAGATAATCCGCTCATTGCCATGGAAACGGCCCGGTTCAGACAGCTGCTCGGTGACGTGCAGGGTTTAACCATTGCCGACATCGGATGCGGCACGGGGCGCCAGACTGTGGCGATGGCGGCGTCTGGCGCCAACGTGACAGCGGTGGATTTCTCTGTCGGCATGATGTCGAAGGCAAGAGCCAAGCCGGAAGCGGCAAACGTGAAGTTTGTGCAACAGGATCTGGCTCGCGGATTGCCGTTCGCGTCACAGGCTTTTGATCGGGTGACCTGCTGTCTGGTGTTGGATCACATCATCGATCTCACGAGCGTATTAGGTGACATGGCGCGCATTTGCCGCCCCACCGGCTTCGTGCTCATCTCGGTCTTCCATCCCGCCATGCTGCTGCAGGGCATCCAGGCCCAGTTCACCGACCCATCAACCGGCCAAAAGATCCGGCCTGCCAGTAGGATGCATCAGATATCGGACTATGTCATGGCGGCGACACGGGCCGAGCTGTACATCGATCATATGAGTGAATATGCAGTGGATGCGGACGTGGCGGCGCGGTCCCCACGAGCCAGGAAATACATGGGGTGGCCATTATTGCTGTTGATGCGGCTGCGTGGCATGGCAGGATGATGTCGTTGGGCCGGCGGTGCACCGCTTCGGCTTGCATTGACCGGCCCGCAAGGCACGAAGGATTTGACAAGCTAGAGGGCACGCCCACAGGATGAGATGCCCAGGCACTTAAACCGCATGCTGCATACGCGTCAGTTCCGCCACGAGTTGGTCAAGCGGCATGGTTGCCTGCGCGTTGCTGCCAAAACGGCGCAGACTGATCGAAGCGCTTGCGGCCTCGCGCTCGCCAACAGTGGCGATGTGAGATATTTTCGCGTTGACAGGTCTCGCACTTTGTGCGCAATGGTCTGATCTTGTGTATGCAGCTCCACCCGGATACCCACGCGCCGGAGTGCCGCCGCCACCTCCTCGGCCCATGGGGCGGCTTTGGCGGAAATAGACGCCACCGCCACTTGCACCGGCGTCAGCCAAAATGGTAGCGCCCCACCCTGGCTTTCCAGCAGGATGGCAAGCCAGCGCTCAATCGCTCCCAACACGGCTTGGTGCAGCATGACCACGCGCTCAGGTTCGCCATTCGGAGCCACACACGTGAGGTCGAAAATCTGTGGGAGATTCAAATCGACCTGAATCGTGCCGCATTGCCAAGCCCGCCCCAAATGATCCGTCAGGTTGAGTTCGATTTTGGGCCCGTAAAAAGCGCCTTCCCCCGGCGCCAATTCATAGGCCACCCCCACGTCCTGACACGCCGCCATGAGCGCTGCCTCCGCCTTGTCCCAGAGCGTATCGGTGCCGAGTCGTTGCGCCGGCCGCAGCGCGATCTTCATGGCGAATTGCGTAAAGCCAAAAGCCGTGTACACGTCTTCAACCATGGCTAGGAATGTGCGGATCTCACCTGCCATATCAACCTCACGGCAAAAGATGTGGGCGTCATCCTGCACGAACTGGCGTAAACGCATACAGCCGGCCAGCGTTCCGGACGGCTCGTTGCGATGCACCATGCCGAACTCCATCAGCCGCACCGGCAAGGCGCGATAACTGTACCGGCGCGCCTTGTAGATCACAATATGCGCCGGACATGACATGGGCTTCACCGCGTACTCCGGGCGGATTGTCTCCAGGCCGATGGCCTCGCCGCCCTCGTCAGGTTGCGGCGCACTGGCCATACTGCCCGTGACAAACATGTGGTCGCGGAATTTGTCCCAATGGCCCGATTGCTCCCAGAGCTGGCGGCTCAACACCACCGGTGAGCGCACCTCCTGGAACTCGTGCGTCTCGTATGTCCGACGCATAAAATCTTCGATCGCCCGAAACATGCGCAAGCCCAGCGGATGCCAGAAGACCATCCCTGGGCTGTGGGCCTCGAAGTGAAACAAATCCATCGTGCGTGCAAGATCGCGATGATCGTACATGATTGTACTCCTCTCAGGGTTTCCCGGCCCATGCCGTTCCCGGCACGCGGCCATAAAAAAAACCCCTCCGGGAAGCTTCCCGGAGGGGTTCGTCGGACGCTGGCTAATGCCGTCACGTCCCTCCGGGCGCACGGGGGGTGGTCGTAGTGGTAGACGTAGTGCGGCGTACGGCGAGTCGACCCGCATGATGCGTGTACGGTATGGTTTTTGCCGCCATGGTCATCGTTTCCCTATGATGACATCTACCCGTTTTGCCCATAAAAAAACCCTCCGAGGCATGGCCTGGAGGGGTGAGCCGATTCTAGAGCCTGCCGTCAGTGCAGCCGTCTCACGCTCCTCCTCGTCGTGGTAGTCGTCGGCGTGAAATAGGCCACGCGTTCGCTCCTTCTTGTCTCTACGATCCTATTGATGCGTTCGGCTCGTTGTTTTTCCCGATTGATAACTCAGAATACGATACATCATGCAGCCAAGTCCGCCTCTTGTCAAGTCGGCACAGACAGGCTCATCCTTTTCACGGGTGAGTAGACCTGAGGGATTTCACTCCAAGTATGCTCCTAACGACGCCACCTTGCCATCGTTGGAAGTGGCGTCCAAGCAGGCCAAGCCGGGCCTGCGGCGGGATGCCGAGCCGATCGCTCCGTGGGATTTCCGGAAGCAGCGCCGGCGCGGGCTCGCCGCGATTGACGTCCCAACTTTTAGCCTTGGCCATTTCTTACCGAACGCTTCCCCGCATGTCCCGACTCGACAGCATGAATTGGGCCCCACCCCGCAGGGTACTTCCGTCTCAGGTCTGCCGTTTAAACGGACGAGGTCATACCGCCAAAGTCGAAACTAGCCTTTCGTTTCAATCCCTTCCGTAGCAGGTCTTCCGTTTCAACCCCGTATGGACCGATGACGGAAAACTCGTCTGCGAAGTTTCAATCCCTTCCGTAGCAGGTCTTCCGTTGCAACTTTAGCACGGCTTCGTCTGTAGGTTTTCTCGTATCTGTTTCAATCCCTTCCGTAACAGGTCTTCCGTTGCAACTGAGCATTGACGAAGCGCTCGCAAAACTCGTTCTCAAAGTTTCAATCCCTTCCGTAACAGGTCTTCCGTTGCAACTTTTCATTTTGTCACATGTTTAATGTTAGTGGCAATAGTTTCAATCCCTTCCGTAGCAGGTCTTCCGTTGCAACGTTCCAAATAACGACCGGAAAATTTCTCGAATGTTTTGTTGTACGAAGCTGCTACGCGGCAGTTTTGACCCGCCCCAGTCGCAACTTGATCCCATCTCTTAGCACGAGCTCAGCTTAGCAAAACCCGCCAACCTTCTCAACCGAACGCCGCACACCTCTTTCATCTCAAATCGTCTTACCCTTTCAAGTACAGTGGCTCCAAGACCCTATCCACCAAGGATATCGGTCAAATCTTGTGAACTCACACATCCGCAAAGGAGCCACCATGTCTCACTTACGTACCGCCATGATCCAACAAATGCAACTCCATCGGCTCGCTCCGGGTACCCAGTACCGATATCTCAAAGCCATCACCGCCTGGGATACCTTTTACGATGGCCCACTCACCCAACTCACACCGGAACAAATTCGCGACGACCTCCACTATCTCCTCACCCAGCGACAACTCGCCTGGAGCACTTGCAACCTCGTCGCTGCCGCCATTCGATTCTTTTATGTCGACACCTTGGGATGGACACCTTTTAAACTGAACCTGCCACCGAGAACCGCCCCCAAACGCTTGCCCCGCGTCCTGAGTGTCGAACAGCTTGAACGCCTCTTTGCCACCATTGCCAATCCCAAACACCGAGCCTTGCTCATGGCCGCTTATAGTGCCGGCCTGCGCATCGGCGAGGCCGTGCAGTTGCAAGTGCAAGATATCGAGAGCGATCGCAAGCTCATCCGCATCAATCAAGCCAAAGGTAACAAAGACCGCTACACCCTGCTCTCCGATACCCTCTTGCACCAACTGCGCGCCTACTGGGTCATCGATCGGCCCAGACCATGGCTCTTTCCAGGCGCCGAGCCCGGTACCCACATGGCTGGTGGCACCGCCTACAAAGCCTACAATCGGGCTCGGCGCCGTGCCGGCATCGAACAGGGCCAAGGGCTCCATACGCTTCGCCATTCCTTTGCCACCCATCTCTTGGACGCCGGTGTGGACCCGCGTGTTATCCAGATGCTCTTGGGCCACCGTTCGATCCAAACCACCGCCAAGTATCTCCACGTCAGCCGCCGTCATTTCGCCGACGTGCGAAGTCCTCTCGACCTGCTGAGCTTTCAAGACATCGCCCTCGATGCGTTGGTGCGCTGATCTCATGGCACACCAACAGCCCTGTGGGTCGCACCAAGGCCCACCCGAACCCTCGGCCAACCCCCACTTGGAAGTCGCTGATATCTTGCGGCGCTATGGGCGAAGCTATGCGCAAAGCCACTCGGTGTCGCCTTTTGAGCAACGCGTCATCGACGATCTCATGGCCTGCCGCACGGCGCGTCTGGGCGGTCATCTCGACCACTGTAAGCAGTGCGGCTTTGAGCGTCAAGCTTACAACTCGTGTCGAAACCGTCACTGTCCCAAGTGTCAGAGCATCACCAAGGCCAAGTGGGTCGAGGCACGCTGCGCTGAACTCTTGCCGACGGCTTACTTCCACAGCGTATTCACCCTGCCCCATGAGCTCAACCCACTCGTGCTCAGCAACAAACGGCTCTTGCTCGGCATGCTCTTCCAAAGTACCACTGAGACCCTGCTTCAGTTTGGCCAGCGCAACCTCGGGGGTCGTCTCGGGGCCACCCTGGTCCTCCATACCTGGGATCAGCTGATGCAGCCCCACTTTCATCTCCATACCCTCATTCCCGGCGGCGTCCTGAGCGACGACGGCGCCACCTGGATCGCCACCAGCCCCAAATTCTTATTCCCGGTCGGCGCCCTCCGTGAGGTCTTTCGCGAGAAGTTCCTCGACGCCCTAAGGCGCGCCTACCGTCGCCAAGAGCTGCGTTGGACACCATCGACCGAGCATCTCCAAAGCTCTCAGAGCTCGAAGGGCTGGCTTAACCAACTCTACGCCCATAACTGGGTCGTCTATACCAAGGCCCCCTTTAACGGACCTCAGCAAACACTCCACTATCTGGGCCGATACACGCACCGCGTGGCCATCTCCAATCACTGTCTCGTCAAGCTCAGCAACGGGCGGGTCCATTTTACCTATCGCAACCGCAAACAAGGCGACCGCACTCAGATGACACAGCTTGATGCACATGTCTTTATCCAGCGCCTTTTGTGGCATATTTTGCCCTTGGGCTTCGTGCGCATTCGACATTGCGGTCTGCTCGCTAATCGCTGTAAAGCCCAGACGTTGCCCAGGTGTCGCGAGGCACTTGGCCAGTTCTCTGAGCCCGTCCCGGTAGAACCTAAGACCACCCAGCAGTAGATACAGCAATGGACGGGAAGGGATCTGACTCAGTGTCCCAAGTGCGGACAGCAGCCGCTGGAGAGAACGCTCCTGCCGGTGGACCTGAAATCCAGTGCAAGCCGATCACCGCCGGCCTAAACGCACCATGAGAGGACCATGACATGACCAACGCACGACTTGATGGCTTGCTTTGCGGCTTGACGCTTACCGACCGGGCTGTGTTGGGAGAGCTGCGTGCAATCGGTCCGAAACCGCCTCGATAAGCACGACCGGTAGGGGCTGAGAAGGGCTCTCAGGCCACTTCCATGAGCCTGGAGAGAGCGATGAGAAGCTAAAAAAAGATACTCCAGGGGCGCTCAGGTTCACTATCGGCCCCACGGGCGGCATTCAATATCCATAGACCCCAAAGCCAAGACACCCCCTCGGCGACGCGACTCCGTACAACACGTCTTTCTCGTCATACGGCGATATCGTCAGGCAAAAAAAGAGAGCGTCTCTCCCGTACGACGAAAAAGACGCTCTTCGTTTCAATCCCTTCCGTAGCAGGTCTTCCGTTGCAACTGTGAGAATAGGAGCTTATGATGGCGTGATCGACAGTGTTTCAATCCCTTCCGTAGCAGGTCTTCCGTTGCAACAGAAGATGATATCATGCGCGGAGGTTCCGGAGACGATGTTTCAATCCCTTCCGTAGCAGGTCTTCCGTTGCAACTGTAGGATGAAAGAACCAAATGACCTCGTAATTTCTTCGTTTCAATCCCTTCCGTAGCAGGTCTTCCGTTGCAACCATGGAGGGAATGCAATGAGCGAGTATGCTTATTACGTGTTTCAATCCCTTCCGTATCAGGTCTTCCGTTGCAACAGACCCTTTTTGGGAGCCTTCAAAATCAATGTCTTAGACCCCCTTTTTGCAGACCCCGAGTTTTCTACAGGCTCGCCCCACCTGTCAACCCCCTCAATTTGGCATAAACCCTTGATTTTAAAGGATCGGCAGTCATGGCCTGCAAAATACCCTGCAAGTAATTGTATTCACTTGGCTTATCGCATTTTTTGCCGAAAAAGCCGTTTTCGCCCCAGAGGTTACCGCAACATCGGCGCTGTCGCCAAACCCGCACAACCCGCGGCTTTCCGAACATCGCCTTTCTAAAACCCTCTCGCGGCAAGGGCCGGAGCATGTCCGGTTGTCGCGTTTTGTGGCCTCCAGAGGGCCACGCCATGGAGCCTGAAGCCGTGCAAAACGCACCTATCTTACCATATTTCCGGCGTCTACACCATGCATCCACCTCACGTATATCCCTGCCGCCACGGTCATCATCCGTAGGACGTCTGACGGGCGGCGCAGCGCCACAACCGCGTTTGGATCCCGGCAGGGGTTCGAGATCACCGCGTCGTAAGGCATTCCTCACATGCCCTCTACGCCTTATCCAACCACGTCGTCTCCCAGTAGACATAGAGCTGGTTCATGAAATGATAGCCCTTGACATAGTCCCGGTACGCCTGAAAGTAGGGCGAACCGGCGATATTACACCACAACATATCCTTGGCAAAGGTCCGCTGAATGTCGTGGGCAATCTGCTTGCGCCCCTCCGGGTCGACCTCACGCCGCCATTTCATCGTGAGCGCTTCGATCTCGGGGGAGTCCAAGCCGCCGTAGTTGGATTTGGCTTCCTTGAAGAAGCTGATCGAACGCTGGTTGATACCGGTCAGCGCCCCAAAGTCCTCCATCCCCATCTGGAAGTCATGCTTCAAGAATTTGTCAATCCAGGCCGGCTTGTCCATCATGGTCAGCTTGACCTTGACGTTGATCTTCTCCATCTGGCTCTTCAGCAAGGTCGCCGCATCGGAGAAGAAGGGGGCGTCATTGTTCAGGATCAACTCGAACTCAAGCGGGTTGTTCTGGTCATAGCCCGCCGCCTTCAAGAGCGTCCTGGCTTTTTCAGGATCGTACGGGTACATCTCCTTCAGGTCGAGGTGATCCTGCACGCCGGGCGGCAGGATGCTGACCAGTGGCGTGGCCCGGTTTTGGAACACCGTTTGGGCAATCTGCTTCCGGTCCATCCCGTAGCCGCCAATGGCCCGGTGCAGGTCGACATTATCGAAGGGCGGCTTGCGCATGTTCATAAAGCACACCAGAGGCATGCGCTCCGACACCGTCTTCAGCACCACGCCCTTGGCACGTTCCATGATGGGCACGTGCTGCGGATTGACGCGCTGCAGAAAGTCGACCTGCCCGGTGCGCAGGGCGGTCATCGCCGCCAAGGGATCTTTGATCACCTTGATCTCAATGCGATCGAGATACGGCAGGGCGCCGCCGCTTTTGTCTTTCTTGAAATAGTTCGGGTTCTTTTTCAGGACGATAAGCTCGTCCGGCCGGTACTCATTGATGTCATAGGTGAACGCCCCCGAGCCCACGGGATTGCGGTTCCACTCCTTGCCGTAGGTGTCCACGGCGGTCGGCGAACCGATCGGACATCCGCCAAAATACCCGGCAATGGCCGGCAGAAGCGCCGCCGGTTCCTTCATGATCATCTTGACGGTGTGCTTGTCGATGACTTCGACGCGATCCATCTGGTTAAAGTAGACATAGGTGAAGGATGTGGTGCCCCGTTTCAGCATGTCGTCGAAATTCCACTTCACCGCCTCGGCGTCACAAGCCGTGCCGTCGTGGAACTTGACGTTTTCGTGCAGGTGAAAGACGTAGGCCTGGCCCCCGTCTAGGACGTCCCAGGATTTTGCCAGGTCGGGGATGATACGGTAATCCGGTCCCAGGGTCGCGAGCTGGTTGTGGATTGGGTACGGTTTCTATCGGACAAGGCCGGTTCGCTAGCATGATATACCTGCACCGGCATGTCAATCATTTTCCGCTTCCAGCACTTACAAAACGCTGGAAAAACAAGGCAAGCTTTCTTTATTCTACCGATACCAGGCGTCTGGCCCAGTCTGCATCTGCCTCTTGTAAGGGCGGGACGGGCGATTGACTGTAATCAATCGCCAGATGATAACCGCCGCGATCATACACATCATGCACGAGTTGATTGAGCGGCAAAGTGGGTTCAGGATGCCCCGGCCGTAAAGGAATCGCAAGCGTGGGTAGGGGGTCGCGCACACTCAACATATACGCCACACCGCGAGGGCGCTCCGGCGCAGAGCTGACCCAAATGCGATAATCGTGTCCTGCCCGGAATGGCACAAGCGGCGTGCCAGCGCGCAACAAATCAATTTCGATCAGATGGGTCTTGCTACCCAACACGGCATTGCGTTTCGCCTCGTATGCTTCCCGCCCTTCATAGGTCAACTTATGGGCTAAGGAGAGCAGCTCGATGACGGTGATCACCTCCTGGCTCGCAACCTCACGGACAACGAGATAACGCTCCTGAATGTCTTCGGGCATCGGCACTTCAATGACCTGGGGAGCAGCGCCCGTACGCGTCGCCGCCGATCCGGTATCAACCTCTTCATGCGATGCAGACATCGCCAGGACATCAGGGATGCCGACAAGCGATGCAGAGGTCAACAAGGCAGTATAGGTACGCAATTCGATGTCGACACGATACTGTGGCCACACTTGTGGCCCGATCGCATCCGCCATCGCCACGATGAGGCGCGTATGGACAGCAGGCCATCGATCCCGCCGTTCCAAATAGGGATCCATCCCGGGAAATGGTGTTGGCATCGGTCATACTCTCCAAGTCATCATGCACCCACGCTTTCCCCCTTCGTGTCTCTTCGCGCCCTTAGCGGATCGACAAAGGGCGCTGGGGCCCACGTCACGAGCTTTTGAGAAGCTTGGTCAAAGACCGATCCAGAGCTGCCGCGAATTTCTGACGATCTGTATCGTTGAGCTGTGCCGGACCGCCCTGTATGTGGCCGCTGGCGCGGAGGTCTTGCATCAAGTTGCGCATGGCAAGGCGTTCTTTGACGTTCTCCTCCGTGTACAACTCACCTCGAGGATTGATCGCAACCGCCTGCTTGTCCACGACATCCGCCGCAAGAGGAATATCCGCCGTGATCACGAGATCGTTCGGCGCCACGTGTTGCAGGATATACCGGTCCGCTTCATCCGGCCCCTGGGCCACGCGCACAAGTGTCACCAGAGACGATGCGGGGACATACATGTCGCGGTTGGCCACCAAAAACACCGGGATATCGAGGCGCCGCGAGGCGCGAAAGACAAGGTCTTTGATGGCGGCAGGACAAGCATCGGCATCTATCCAGATGTGCACGCGAGTATCCTCTTCTTTTTCTTCTTCGCGTCCCTTCGCGTCCTTCGTGGATCCTCTGTTAAGGGCATGGGAGATGAGAAGAAAGCAGCGAGCCTACGGCTGATAATGGATACGGTAAATCGCACCAGCATAATCATCCGACACCAGCAAGGCGCCGTCCGGCATCACCTGCACATCGACCGGGCGCCCCCAGCGCTGCCCACCCTGGAGCCAGCCCTCGGCAAAGACGTCATAGGAAATCGCACGATTGTTCTCGATCCGGACGAGCGTCACACGGTACCCGATCGGGGTGCTGCGATTCCAAGAACCATGTTCGGCGATGAAGATCTGCTGCTGGTACTCTGGCGGAAACATGGCGCCCGTGTAAAAGCGCATGCCCAGCGACGCCACGTGTGGGCCGAGGCGCATCGCCGGCGGCGTAAATGCCGAGCAGGGACGTCGCCGGCCAAACTCCGGGTCGGGAATGTCGCCGCCATGACAGTAGGGAAAGCCGAAGTGGAGTCCGGCGCGGGGCGCGTGATTCAGTTCATCCGGCGGCAGGTCATCGCCCAGCATGTCACGGCCATTGTCGGTGAACCAGAGTTCCCGTGTCACCGGATGCCAGTCGAACCCGACGGAATTGCGGACCCCATGTGCGAACACGTCAAGCTCCGTGCCGTCTGGTTGCATGCGCAGAATGGCGGCGTAGCGCTCGTCCTGCTGCCGACACACATTGCATGGCGCACCCACTGGCACATAGAGCCAGCCGTCAGGCCCAAAGCGGATAAACTTCCAGCCATGATGCCGCTCACGCGGCAGACCATCATAAATCACGATGGGGTCCGGGGGAGCGCTCAGGCGCGCCTCGATATCGTCAAAGCGCAGGATGCGGTTGACCTCGGCCACGTAGAGGGCGCCGTCACGGAAGGCAACCCCGTTCGGCATGTTGAGCCCACTTGCCAGCAGAAAGGTCTCGTCGGCGCGGTGATCCTGGTCGCGATCCACCACCGCGTACACATTGCCGGCGCGGCGCGAGCTGACGAATAGCGTCCCCGGCGTTCCGAGCGCCATGGAGCGGGCATTGCGGACGTCACGCGCATAGACATCAATGTGAAATCCCGGCGGTAGCGTGATCGTATGCAGGGGCAATTCCTGCGCGTCAGCGGCCGGTATAGCGCCAGGCCACCCCACGCACCCCAGCATACTGTACAGCACGCCAAACACGACACCCCAACGTTGTAGGATCGCCAGCATAAGGCCTCCACCTGGTTTCGTGGTGCACCGCTTGGTCTTGGACCTCTGCACCGTTTATACTATCAACGTCGCGCCGCAGCAACCCTTTTGCAAGCGTTGACGGCCCGCGTCCGGGGCGGTCACACTTATGATAAGTTTGCCAAGGCCGTGATGTGATGGACAGCCGCCATCTCTGCGACAACTCTCTAGAAGAAAGCACGCTGAGCCGTTATGCAACACGCACTCTCCGACATTATCGAGCATGTGTTTGATCCCACCCAAGGCCCGTCGACCTACGGGAAGCTCATCGATGAAATCGATCAGCATGGCATGGCCGTTATTCTTATCCTGTTTGCCCTGCCATCGGCCCTGCCGATTCCGGCTGCCGGATATTCGACTGTGCTCTCCATCCCGCTCTTCCTCATTGGTATCCGGTTACTCTGTGGTTACAACACCCTATGGTTACCGGCCAGAATGCGGCACAGGACATTTCATCCGGAACAGTTCAGCCGCAAGCTCATCAACGCTATGCTCAGTCTCATTCATGCCGTTGAACACTTTTCCAAACCCCGGCTTGTGCCCTTTGTGCGGTCGCAAGGCGTACGCGTTGCCTTGGGCCTGCTCATCATTGCCCTGGCATGCTCGATGCTCTTGCCGATCCCAGGCACCAATACGGCGCCGGCTTTCGGGATTTTTCTGCTCGGCTTTGCCCTGCTCGAAGACGACGGATTCTTGCTCCTCGTCGGCATTCTCGCCAGTCTGCTGGCTTTAGTGATATCGATCAGCATCATCTTTTTTGGCATCAAACTCCTCAAGTGGCTCAAAGACAGCTTCGTGGGTTAGGCGTCGTCATGTCGAGACGAGCGGCGCCCGGACATGAGGAAAAGGGATCCGGGCAAGACGCGAATAGGAGAAGCGAATGGCGAACTTTCGCACGCATCTCGGAGTTGCCGCCGTGGGCAGCGGCCTGCTGGCCAGCATGTGTTTGGCGGCGGAGGTGGTGTCGCCACAGGAGGTGGTCTTGCTGTCCGTCGTGGGCACGTTGGGGGGCATTTTGCCCGATATTGACCTGGACTATTCCAGCCCTACCAAGATGATGTTTACGGCGCTGGGCGCGGTGGTCGCTTTTCTGGTCATGTTTCGTCACGCCGGGCGGTATTCCATTATCGAGTTGTGGATCAGTTGGAGCTTCGCCTATGGGGTGATTCGTTACTTGGGGTGGCGCCTGTTTGCCGACCTGACGGTGCATCGCGGCATTTTTCACTCCGTGGCCGCGGCCCTGTTTTTTGGGTTTGCGTCTACGACGCTGAGCTACTACCTGTTTGATTGCAGCCAGTTGCTGTCCTGGGTCGTGGGGATGTTTCTGTTCTGTGGGTACATCGTGCACCTGGGTTTGGATGAAATCTACAGTGTGGATTTCATGAATACCCGGCTCAAAAGGTCGTTCGGCACCGCGTTGAAGTTGGTCGATTATACCAATGCCAAGACCTCCACCATGATGGGAGGCGCAGCCGTCCTGATGTATTTGACGACGCCAAGTGCTGCGCCGTTCACCCAGGCCCTGTTTGGCAGTGAGACGTACCAGCATATTCTGCAACGGTTTTGGCCAACCGGTATGTGGTTTGCTCTGTAAGCCGGGTGACACCCATTCGAGGTGCTGGAAGCAGTAGGCCGGGAATCGGGACGGCGTTTCAGATCATGATGGCCATTCGCTGCTGTACGATCTCTTTGAACACGTGGATCTCATAGCGCGCGAGGTGTCGCGCCCGTTCATCGGTGGTCTCTGCGACGTATACTGTGCCATCATGCCAAGTCCGGAAC
>CBCXVS010000164.1:0-16832 GCA_965178525.1 uncultured bacterium
AAATGGACTTTTGAATTGGGCCAACCTGTTGACCTACTTAACCCTACGCCTATTCTGCCAGGGGAACTTCGGTCTAGCCCGTGCGGGTTCGTCCCCACCGGATAGCTTATCATCTTGCGCAAATGGCCCGTACCATCGCCCAGCAGAATGTCAACCGCGTCGTCCCCGGCCACGACGACCGCGGCATCGAGATGGGTATCGCCATTCCAATCCCCAAAAGCCCGATAGTGCGGAAAGCGTCCCACCGGCACGGTTATCGGGTCGCGGAAAGCGCCATCGCCCAGCCCCAGCAGGATCGACAGAGTATGTGGCCCGAGACACCCCACCACCAGGTCCGGCACGCCATCGCGATTGAGATCCGTCTTGGAGAGAATATGCGGACCCCGCCCGACTTCGTAGGCACGCGACCGGATCATGTTCCCCGCCCCCTGATTGAGCAGCACCACCACCTCCGACTTGGCCGCGAGCGCCACCGCTACGTCCGGATGACCATCCCGGTTCATATCTGCCGCCACGGCGCTGGCGGGACCATGGATGCCCTCAACGTCTTGCCGCTCACCAAAATCTCCCTCTCCATTGCCAAAATAAAACGTCAAGCTCGCACCCCCGGTATTGGTGGTCATCACATCGAGATCGCCATCGCCATTCCAATCCCCCGTCTCGACCCAGGTAGGCCCTTTCCCGACCGGATACGCATGATTCGCCTCAATACCCCCCCGGCCATCTCCCAGCAGCACGGTCACCTGGCGTGCAGCCGAGGCCGGAACCGCCATATCCAAATGACCATCCTGATTGAAGTCCGCCACCGCAATCGCATGCGGAAAGAACCCCGTGCGCTGGCGATTCGCCTCAACCTCCCGCTGCGCCCCCGGTAACATCACCACCAGCATCACCACGACGGCCACACGATTCCGCATTCCGCATTCCGCATTCCGCATTCGGCCTATCCTCCCATCAGGGGCGGAATCGGCCACTTGGACGGCGGAAAGGCCAACGGCGCCTTCAAGTCTCCACCCCAGACAATGACAAACCGCAGGATGGCCCCACCAATGAGAATCAGGGCAAATTTGGCCGTTGCCACCACGCGCGCCCAGGGCCGTACGAGAAATTCGACCAGCGTCAGCACGAGCGGTAGACCCAGCCCGGCCCCGATAATGCCCCACCAGAACCACGGCGCCAATGCACCCTGCGTCACATACGCATAGGCGCGCGTCCCGCCTTTTGGCGCCACAAACTGCCCGGTCGGTGGGTGCTGCCCCGAGGTTTCGAGAAACGTCATGAATTTGTACAGTTCGTACAATTCGAGCAGAATAAAGACCGCCACCGCCAGGCTCACCCACCGCACGACGCGCCGCGGGTCACCATTCCGGTCTCGCAGATACGGCCAGGCCAGCAGAAACACGAATCCAACGGCCGCCAGACCGGTCGTCAGCCCCGAATTGAGGAACAACACCGGCAAAAACTGCTTCGACCAGAGTGGCACAAACCCGGCATGGCTCAACAGGAAGCCGGTATACAGCGCCAGCAGCGCCAGTACTGGCAGGCTCAAGACACCTAGCCATCGGCGCACCCAGGGCCGTACGGTGAAGTATCTGAGAACAGCGTAAAGCATCAGTAAGGCGCTACTTGCACCCACAATCCAGCCGCCCCATGTGATCCACGAGTTGTAGTTGGTGAAAAAAAGGGGAAACGCCAGGCCGCGTTCGGGCTTGCCCAGATGGACCATTAGGAAGAAACCGGCAAGCGCCAACACAACCACGCCACTGTAGGTGGCGACCTTCGAGACGAGATCCGCGCGCTTCCACTTCATCCCAAGCAGATCTGTCAGGACCGCAACGATAAAAACCCCTGCCGTGAGCCCGCCAAAGAAGAGATACATAGGCACATAGGGGCCATGACTCCATTTCGTCTGCCACAGCTGAATGGGTTCCATGCGATTCTCTCCTCCTGTCGACCTACCCTTCGATCATCTCGACAAAGATCCCCAAGATTTTGTCAGCCTCTCGAATATAATAATCATCCAGATCGACAAAGATGACATCGTCATGGCATTGCAGGAATTTCCACACCGTTCCGGTCGTGACACAGCCATAGACATGCAGCACGCCATTTTCTTCTCGCGCATTAAATATCTTGGCGGCGATGATTTCTGCGATACACTGCGGTATGCCGGCAGGGATGTTTTCGTTTTTTGCCTCTACAACGGTGATCACAGGAGCGGTGAGCGCCAACTGTTCCTCAGAGCGGCTGATGATAAAATCGCATGTCCCATTGAGACCTTGTTCTTGATCGACATTAAAAGCAATACCGGAAAATAAGCTGATTCGGTTGTCTAATGCTCTGCGCATCTCTGCTAACACGGGTGCAACAATAAATTCTGAGCGTGCTTTCTCTGTTCCAATCGTATGGGCTAAAGGAACCCAATATTTCAGTACTTCCGAGAGCAGTTCAGATATCTCACACGCCTGTGTATTGCTAAAGAGTGAATCGTTTTCCTTAATTTGGACGCCAAACTTGCTCTTGATATCTTGGAGTGTGAAGTCACTATACGGCATCTTCTCGCCTTATTGATTGCTGTCAAAACGCTCGGACATTTTCCGCAGCCGAAAGCGCCAGATCAAAAACCCCGATGTGCCAACCTCTTGCCAGTAGTCCTCAACAATGTACAGCCCATCGTACCGGTAGCCGACTTCCGGAGCGTAGGGTGACAGGTGTCGAGCGCCACGGATGACACGGACTGGCAAGCCATGCTCGGCATTCAAAGCCAGGGCTAAATTGCCTCTCGTCAAGGTTTGATGTGTCACTTGACGGCCCGTCTCCGGGTCTCTCCCGCCATGGCCGGTGTAGAGAATCACGTCACCAAAATCCTGCGTATCCTCATAGCCGCCAGCCAACACCACGGAGCACACGCCTGTGCGCCCACTCCCGGCAATCCCCGCAACCCGCGGCCCATGTACCCCAGCACGGGACAGCTCTGCCCGTGAGGCAAAGTGGCTGCCGACAGGATACGCTGGGATATGGCCAAACGTGTCTTTGACGACATTCATGTTATTGCTATTCTTTACTACTGGATGTCTGCTGTGCTTGAGTCAATATCTCGGTTAAACTCATTCCCCCGAAATGTTGTTGACGCCAGTGTTGGTAATCGAACGGCTGGCGACTGAGTAAGGCTAAAAAACGCAAGGCTTGAACCGGACCGAGATGCTCCTCAAGCGCCGCAAGCCCTTTTGCATGCAGAGCGTCATCCTCGCTGAGATACTTCAAGAATAGTCACTCCCACCAAAAGGTCGTCTCTGTAGTCGAGAATAATACCGTCATCTCGCATGTCACTATACGTTGAAATTGGCTTTTCCCCAAAGTGGAGGTAAAGCACATCTGCTTCTGCATCATAATCCAACCACATTTTGGTCTTGGGCAATTTGATTAAATTTGCTGCTTCTTAGAGCAAATGCTCAATATTCTGCTCCTCTAATCGTTCGGTGACCATAGAACTATCCTTGGAGGAATTGACTCTGATCTCATTTTTCTGTCTTTAAACTCTAAGTGGCTAAGGAACATAAGTACTAGAAATATCATGGTAGATCTCTTTGAGATTTTCCTTTCTAGTGCTTATATTCCTTCACGTCCTCTACCCTGAATGTGTTTATATCTGCTGGTCCAGACCACAAATCCGGATCTGCCCCGTCCTTCTCTCCACTAATACTTACAACAGCACAGAACGCCTGCATATGGTTATCCAAATCTATGCTATTTCTCATCAGCTCTTGGCTCAGTTTTTGAATACACTCCGGATTTGTCACAGCTAAACAACATGCCTCTGTACCACGGGCCGCGCGTCCGGCAAGAGCCATAAACATGTATCTTGAGTCAGAAGGATGAGGTCCCCGTATGACCAATCCACAATCCCAGAGTGATCGATCTTCCGTCGGGGCTCTGACCGGTCTGTATAGATTCCCATCGAAGTGAAGCAATACCTTTGGGTTTCGCAAATCATCACTGTCTGGATCTGGCTTAAACTCCCATCTCGGAGTCCGATGCTGGAAAAACCGCTGCATCATCAAACCGGTCATCCGATTGGCTTTCGGACCAGCAATCGTATAAACGTGACTTGCTATTTCAAGGGTCTGGTCAGAGAAATTGTCTGGATCAATAAGTTCCGGTAAGCGATCTAACCCAAAAATTAGTCCAAAGGATTGCATGAGGCCTCGAATTCCAACATGATCCGCATATGTCCCCAAGGTATCTCTCTCCACTGTGTACGAAACCTATAATCATCTCGATACGAAAGCGGACTAGCGGCAACCACACAGGGTCCATCATGTGTACCGAGGCTGGGCGGTACGAGCATTCGTTTAAATAACTGAGCTGGCAATTCTCCAAATTCAAGTGTAGCTCTCAAAGCTGAACTTAATCTATAAAGTAGCTCATCTATTCCATTTGCAGTTGTATTATAACCAATAACACGATGATGCCGGATATCAAAAGGTATAGTTTCTAGTTGATCTTGGGTAATCAGAATCACAGACTTCTTCAATGAATGGGCGAGTGCAACTTCATAAAGCACATTTGGATTATTCCCGGTCAAATCTGCAATACAAACTTTAGACTCCTGAATAAACTGCTGAATTTTTTATCTATAGGTCCTGTAAACCATTTGTCTTTCGCGATTGTGCCTGTTAATCCAAATTTTTCTATCGCACGGCGAAGGACATTATAATAAATTGTCTGAAAATTATCCTTGTATGGCATGATGACGAACACATCAACATCCATATGACTCTCCATCCGTCTTCTCCGCAGTTAGGGAAAATTGACTCTGAACCCATTTTTCTCGTCCTTGAGAAAATTGACTCTAACCCTCTTTTTCCATTTTTCCTAATCATCTATACACTTCATTGGCAATCTTCTGGTAGGAAAAATTCTCAATATCCATCTGTTTTGTGGCGTGTTCAATGGTTATACTGACCAAGTTTCCCTGCTCGTCAAGCTCAATCAATATATTCTCGTTGATATCTCTCGTCTCAACGATTTCTTTCTTAGCGAAATTGATCAAGAGCGTATCCGTGTCAGAAAAATACTTGATCTCCATTACATATCCTCGCTGAAGGAACGATCAAAAAACGCATTATGCACGGTTTCTCCATCCTCCAAGAGGATCACACGCAGATATTTGTCATCAGCTTCAGGAATTTTCGCCCACCGCCTGATACGTCCGTCTGTCTGGATTTCCTCAAGCGGGAGCACAGCGGACCATGCCTCTATGATTCCAGAGCAGAAAGCAAAATGCGGCACACAAAGGGCAAACTGACCACTCCGCATCCCGCATTCCCCATGTTACCGATATGCCGTCTCCCAGCCCCAAGCGCCCCCGCCAGAGCCACGGGCCGCGATACGCTGCCGCACCACATTCGCCACCTCTTCGGCGTCACCGGCCACGAGCGCCTTCGTGGCGCACACCGAGGCGCACATCGGCAGCTTGCCCTCCGCAATGCGATTGGCCCCATAGAGCCGCTGCTCGCGCTCCGAGAACGGCTCCTCAGGACCGCCGGCACAGTAGGTGCACTTGTCCATCACACCGCGCGCGCCAAAAGGCGACGCCTTGGGAAACTGCGGCGCCCCAAAGGGGCAGGCATAGAGACAATAGCCGCAGCCGATACAGGTCTCCTTATTGACCTGCACAATGCCATCCGGGCGGTGGTACAACGCATCCACCGGACACACCGCCACGCACGGCGCTTTGGAACAATGCATACAGGGCACGGCCACGTTGGTCTCACCCGGTTCGCCCTCATTGATGGTGACGACACGGATGCGGGCAATGCCCTCGGGCACGTTGTTCTCATTCTTACACGCCACCTCACAGCCGCCGCACTCGATGCAGCGTTTGACATCGACATAGAACTTCATGCGGGCAGGCGCATGCTTCAGTTGCGGGCCTTCGGCCTCTCTGAAGGGGATAGTCACTTGCGTCTGAGCCATGGGTCGTCCTCCTCAGGTTAGGCCTTTTTGATGCGGCACAGACCGGTTTTGGTTTCCTGCATCTGCGTCACCCGATCATAGCCATAATTCGTTACCGTATTCGCCGATTCGCCCAAGCCATAGGGCACGTACCCTTTCGGATACTTGCCGGCGATGGACTTGCCCTCAAACATGCCGCCCCAATGGAAGGGCAGATAGATCATATCGGGACTCACCCGCTTGGTGATTTTGGCTTTGACCTTGACACGGCTCGGTTTGCCATCCAGGTCCTCAGGGCTTTCGATCCACACCCAATCCCCATGCTTGATGCGATGATCATTGGCCATTTTGGGATGGATCTCGGCGTACATCTCCGGCTGCAACTCCACCAGCCACCAGCAGTTGCGTTCGCTATTACCGCCGCCCTCGAATTCGACTTGACGGCCCGTGCTGAGAATGATCGGAAAGTCCTTGGCCCAGTCCGCTTTTTGCAGGCTTTTGTAGAGTGTCGGCACGCGGTAATGGTCCTTCACATCATCGTACGTCGGCCACTTCTCGACCAGGTCGGGCCGCGGGCTATGAATCGGCTCGTGATGCCGCGGCACATTGTCCTCCGGGATATTCCAGGAATTGAAGCGGGCCCGGCCATTGCCGTAGGGCGCCAACCCCTTGGCCATGGCCTCCGCAAACACCTTGCCCGTGAGGTCGGTCTTCCAATCCTGCAGCTCCGCATAGCCAGCGTTGACCGCGCTTCCCGGCGGCACCGAGCCATCGGCCGCCAGCAGCGTATCGCCATCCGGCGCTTGCGTGCCCCAACGGGCGCGAAAGCCCATGCCGCCCTCCATCACCGGAACATCGGTACGGTAGAGGATGTGCGTGCCCGGATGTTGGTCCGTCCAGCACGGCCACGGCAAGCCCCACTGCTCGCCATGCACGGGGCCGCCAGCCGCTTTTTTCGTCTTCACATCAAACGCGTGCGCCCACTCGTGCTGGCGCTTCATGCGCTCGTAGGTTTGCCCGGTCATGCCAATCGTGCGCATGCCGAGGTTCCACTCGCCGATAATCGAGGCAAAGGTCGCCTCCGGCAGCTCGTTCACCCCCTGCATGCTCGCCGGTACGCCTTTCCAAACCGCCTGGGTATTCTTGGCGAAATCATCTTTGAAGCCCAACCGTTCGGCCAAGTCCAGGATGATCGCCAGGTCCGTGCGCGCTTCCCAGACCGGGGACACGACGCGGTCGCGCCACTGGATATCCCGGTTGGAATTGGTCACGGAGCCGGGTTGTTCATAGATCGTAGACGCCGGCAACATATAGACCCCATCCTGGCGATCCGGCAGCACCGAGGTGGTGGTCACGAACGGATCGATATCCACCAACAGCTCCACCTTCTCCAGCGCCCGCTTGACGCGGTCCATTTGCGACTCACAGTTCGACGAATGGCCCCAGTAGAAGACCGCCTGGACGTTGACATCCTGCCCCAGCTCCTCCGGGCTCATCAGCACGCCCTCGTACCAGCGCGCCACGGTGAAGCCGACTTTATTCATCATTTTTTGATCGGCAAAGCGCGACTTGAGCCACTCCGGGTCCACCCCCCAAACATTGGCCCAATGCGTCCAGGCGCCGGCACCGAGGCCGTAATAGCCGGGCAGGGTGTTGGATAGCACGCCAAGATCCGTGGCGCCTTGCACGTTGTCGTGCCCGCGGAACACGTTGGCGCCACCACCCGGCACCCCGATGTTGCCCAGCACGAGCTGCAGCGCGCAGTACGACCGCGTCATCGATGTGCCGTTGGTATGCTGCGTCCCGCCCATAGCCCAGATGACGGTGCCAGGCCGGTTATCGGCGAGCGTCCGCGCCGTGCGCTCCAACTGCGCCTTGGGCACGCCGGTAATGTCCTCGACCGTGTCGGGATCGTACTTCGCCACCTCGTCCACCAAATATTGCAGACCGTAGGTGCGCTCATTCAGCATGCGTTTGTCTTCCCAGCCATTCTTCAAGATGATGTAGATCAACCCGTAGATAAAGGCCACATCCGTGCCGGAACGGATGCGCACGAATTGGTTGGCAAACGCCGCCGTCTTGCTGAAGCGCGGCTCGGATACGATGACCTGCGCCCGGTTCACCTCCTTGGCGGTGAGGATGTGCTGCATCGCAATCGGGTGTGAGGTACAGACATTCTCGCCGATGATCAGGATGCTGCGGCTGTTGCGGATGTCATTCATGGAGTTGGTCATCGCCCCGTAGCCCCAGACATTGGCGAGACCGGCAACTGTGGTGGAATGGCAGATGCGGGCCTGGTGATCGATATTATTCGAGCCCCAGAAGGCGGCAAACTTCCGCAGGGCATAGGCGGTCTCATTGTTATGATGGGCCGAGCCCAGCAGCATCAGGGCATCCGGACCATGCTGCTGACGGATCGCTTGCAGCTTGTCCACGATCTCCGTCAGGGCCTGCTCCCACGATAGGCGTTTCCATTTGCCGCCTTCCAGCTTCATGGGATAGCGCAAGCGCTTCTCACTGATGACGTGCTCACGGGCCGCCGCGCCCTTGGAGCAGAGGCTGCCGAGATTGATCGGATGCTCAAACCAGGGCTCCTGGCTGACCCACACGTCATTTTGCACTTCCCCGATGAAGCCGCAACCGACGGCGCAGTTGCCACAGATCGTTTTGTGTTGCTCGTATTGCGGCGCCTTGGGCTGTTCTTCGGCGGCCTCCACTTCCCGCACCAATGACGGGGCGGCCGTCGCTGCCAGCCCCATACCCAGGCCAGCCGCGCGCAGGAAATGGCGGCGGTCGACGCGCGGATTCAACGCCTTCGGCCATGCAGAAGACGACGTAAGCGCATCCTGGCGCTGCGTTCGGATGAGTTTCATCCCGTCTCCTCCTCAGGTATATTGTTGCAGCCTCGCTGCCAGAGCGGCGCCAACCGGCTCGGACAGCCTGCCGGTTCCCCCTACTGATAGAGTGTTTTGTAATACCGCTCCGCCTCCGCCGTGCGGCGATAGAGAATCGGTTCCTTCGCCGGCACATGCGGCGCTTTGTGGGCGGCGCGGGCACGTTTCGGGGCCGACAGCAACGCCGTCACCCCACCCACCGCTGCGATCAAACCGGTAAGGAACGTGCGCCGGGGTGGTCCCCCATTCACCTGCGTGTTGTGCTCCATCCCTTTCCCCTTCTTCCCCATGACGGAAAACGTCAGCTCACACAGACCAACGAGGCACAGGTACAGCTCCCATCCGCGTCGTGTGCCGCTACGTCGATCTCCACAAAATACCCCTCGTACAGGTCCTCCAACTCGCCTCCCATCGTCCCCATGGTCTCGGGCTCGGCCACTTCAATCAGGGCATCTGCGGGAAACGTGACGACCATGTCTTGGCCATCCGCCGTCGCAATCACGGCCCTGCGATTCGCCACGTCGAGTGTCTTAATGCGGCCTGTAATCATGGCTGTCATCTCCTTTTCCCTCTTTATACAGGTCAAACGTCGGCCCCTGCCACGCCGAACGTGCCCCGTACCGTTGCCGGGCCTCCTCAAGTGTCAGCACGGGCTCGATGCCCCACTCCCGAAAGAGCTGCCGCTCCAGGTCGAGAAAACCCCGCAAGAGCATGGCGGCGCCACGGTAAAAGCGCGCCCCTTGGGCCTGTTCCATATCCTGTGCGCAGGTAGGCGCCCAGACGAGCACATGCTCTTTGAGACAGGTGACCTGCAGCCGCAGCCAACGACGTTCCTCGTCCGCACTGGCCGCCGCCATTTGCTTGCTCACCAACCAACGCATCACCTCCAACTCGAAGGCTAGGACGTCCTCTGGTTCCGCAAAATCCCGATCCTGCTTCTCTAAGCCGAGCTGTTGGAGAAAACGGCGCAACGCGATGAGAGGCGCCCGAAATAGATGTCCGGTGAGATAATAGGAAGCGTAGGGATTGACTTCCGGGCCGAAGGGGCCAAGAAAGATCTGGGTAAACTCCTCGGCGACCGCCTCCGGTGTGTCGTCGATCAAGTAGCTTTGGATGGCGCGCCAACCGGCGCCCAGCAGAGGATGGACGGCGGCGGCGGCGGCAATGCGGCCGGCCATATCGTCCTGCAAGGCGGCAATCATGGATGCGTCGGGCTCGGCGCACCAAAGCCGTACAAAGAGGCTGTAATACGTATGACGGAACCGGACGAGTTCGGTGTCTCCGAGCATTTCGGGCCTCGCCTCATCATTCCTCGAGTGACCCGGCTTCTTCTTCGAACAACCGATCTAAGGCTTGATCGATAAACGTTTTGTAGGCCAGGCTATCTTCCAACGGCGCATCGTCATGCTGCCGCCGGGCGGCGATCTCTTCTTGGAGCGCGCCCTGTACGGCGGCTTCGATGCGCCCGAACAGGGACGTCTCCGGCGATACATCACGCGCCACCACCTCGGCGGCCCACCAACGCTCCCAAATATCCCGATACGGTCCCCGCTCCGGGAAGCGCCCAGCATGCCGAGAGGCTTGTGGCGTATCCAGGTCCAGGGTATCCTGCAGATCGGTGACGTCTCGCCACTTTTGCAAGGCCAGATGACGCCGATACGCATCTAGCGCCGCATCCATGAATTCCTTGCCTTGCCGCCGTCCCTTCCCCCGTCTGCGTCGGCGCTCGCTCATATCGCCTCGTCCTCCGCGCTGTCCGCGGCGCCATTTTGAGGCACCAGGCGTTCCGGGTGGGTATACACATTAAAGCTGTTGCGCCGCACGTAGCCGATCACGGTGATGCCCAGACGCTTCGCCGCCTCGATGGACAGGGTCGTGGGAGACGTGCGCGAGATGACAAACGGCGTCCCCATATGCGCGCCCTTGCGCAGCATCTCCGACGAAATACGCCCCGAGCTGAGGAGGATACGTCCTTCTGTCCGTATGCCTTTGAGGAGCGCCTCCCCCAAAATTTTGTCCAGAGCATTATGCCGTCCCACATCCTCAGCCAAGAGCAGCACCTGGTGTCCATCACTCAAGGCCGCCGCATGAATGCCACGCGACGCCTGGTACATCGTGGCGCCATCCATCAGTTGTTGCATGAGCGGAAAAATCTGCGCCGGGCTCAACGCCGTATCGCCGGGCAGTAGGGGATAGTGGGAGATACGCAGCGTGAACGTCAGCCCCATACCGCAACCGGACGTAAACACCCGCTTTTTCGGTTGCACCAACTCGGTGGCAAGTTCGACTTCCACCATGCCGTTTTCCGGATCGACATCGAGTTCGCGGATATCTTCAGGACCCTGAATGATCCCTTCAAACGCCAAAAATCCTACCGTCAGGTCGTCCATCTTCACCGGGGTGCACATAAATGTCGCCAACTCCACACCATTGGCCACAATCGTTAGGGGTTGTTCCCGCACAACCGGCTTCTCGAACTGCGTAAACTGCCCGTTTTCATACCGGTAAATATATGGCATGCTCCCACACCCTTGGCGGACCCGAGGTTACGGTTCCCAGCCTTTTTCCACTTCCTTCATCGCGGCCACAGCCCGGCAGTCCGGACACATGCGCAACAGTGACCGGCGCGTATCCGTCAAGGCGTCAAGCACGGATTCAAGTGACAAGACCTTGGCCTCAATCGCTTCCAAAGCCTTCCGATTGATATAGAGTTTGCCGCATTGTGCGCATGCCACCATGGCGTCCTGCACCACCGTCCGGTGTGCCAGCGCCGCTTGAGTGAAGGCCATCTCCGGTTGCAAAGTAATGACATGTTCAGGACACACCGTCTCACACAAGCCACAGGCGATGCAGTCGATCTGCTTGTATTGCAATGACGCGCTGTGTTCCTCATACCGAAACGCGTGCGTCGGGCAGACCTGCACACAGGCGCGGCACATGGTGCAACCGGTCTCCTGCACCTCCGCCAGGGCAAAGGGATGCGCCGCATCGAGAACTCGACGTCCGGGCTCGCTACCGGTTTGCCGGATGAAACTGGCAATCGCCGCCGCCATGACGTCCCGGCCGCCCGTCTCAGGCAAGGGCTGCCCATGCCATGTCACGGGCAGCGCGGTCTCAGCAAAATGCGTGAGGTCGGCAAGGCTCTCAAGCTCTGCTCCTTCCGCAGTCGTCATCAATCGTAAGCGCGCCGCCCCCATCCCGAATGCATCCAGGGTCAGACGGCAAACCTCCATGTTTTGATAGAGCAGATCACGCTCGCCGTGAGCGCAGGTGGCACAACCGAGCAGCCCCACACCGGCCGCGCCCAAGTGGAACGCCGCCAGCATATTGGCGTCTGACACATACCGCAGACAAGGCACTTCAACGGGCAGCACATTGGCCGGGTACTGCCGCCCCAATCGCCCCGCTTCCGCTAAGGTACGACGCCCCTGTTCGCCACAGCGAAAGAGAATAACGGGGGGTTCCGCATCATAGGATGTAGGCGGCGGCGATAAAAGCGCCGTCAGCCGCGTATCGAGTTCGCGCGGCGATGGGCCGGTGAATTGCAAAGCGGAGGTCGGACAGGCGGCGACACAGGCGCCACATCCTTCACAGGCCATGTGGTCGACTTGCATGCGGAGATGGTTGTGTGCATCACGACGGACGGCCTCGTAGGGACACGCGGTGATACAATGTCCACAGGCCTCCTGATCCGCAGCGCCGCCAGCACACACGCCGGCATCGTAACGGACATGCACCACCTTCAGGAAATCCCCAATGAGATCACGGATGCGCACCGCCAAGGCCTCGAGGTCTTCCGGGCTGGGGTGGGACAGGAGATACCACCCGGTCCGCGGATGGACGGCCGGGGCGCCATCAGCCGTGATGAGGACGACTTGATCCGCCTCGAACGCTCGGGGAGCCGTGTCTGGGGATGCGGCCTCCTCAACCCGGACGCGGAAATCCCCCAGGCGGCCCTTGACGTCCACCACATGGCCGGGATAGATCCGAGTCAAAGCGGTCAGGTCATGGACCGATGTTTCGGTCGCCATCACCCCAAACGGCTGCGCCACATCCCGTAGTTGCTGCGCCAGATGGGTTGCCGCTGAGGGGTCGCCCGCAATCAGAATACGGCCCCCTGCGCTTAACGGGTTATACGCCGGGGCGATCTGCGCTTCCGCGCTCTGCATCACCGCCCGTATGAGACGCCTGGCTTTCGCATGGGCCTGCTCAACGGGGTGTACTTGGAAACACTGCTCATGGAGATTCACAAAATGGAGCGTTGGAGACGGCGCGCCCATCGCACCCAAGGCGTCCTCGAAGCGGGTAGGCGAGGCGCCACAACTGATCAGGACACGATCGAGCCGTTCCCGCTGAGCAAGCTCGGCCAATGCGTGTACGTCCGGAGCCGTATGGCTCGCCATCAGGACAAACGGGGTGGGCAGATCGAGCTGGTGCAGGTCGATCGGGCGCGACTGGTGACAATTACAGAGAAATACCCCCCATTTTGCCGTCATACGGCACCCCGTTTTTCTTAGATGGGGTAGCATTTTGGATCTATGTGTGGTTTTTAACTCGACCGCGCATTTACTCTAAAGAGGTCTCTAAGGATTGTCAATCACAAAAGCCACGGTGGGATCTCAGCTCCAGTGCTCGATTTCCTGACGCAGTGCGTCGGTAGAACTCGCAGATTCGACAGGGTTGAGAGGGATGGCCTCGGGAACGCCTCGCTCACCGAGCCTTGGAGAGACTTCCGGCTCGGCGCGACCGCCGCGGGGCAACACAAAGGTGAATACAGCCCCGCCGGCCGTGCCGTTTTCCGCCCAGATACGGCCCCATGGCCCGCGATGATCTCGTGGCAGATTGTTAGCCCGAGGCCGGTGCCACCCGCTCCGGTCTGGGTCGTGCTGGACTGCGTGAACTTAGCAAAGATGGTGTGGCGTTCCGCCTCTGGGATACCGACCCCCTGGTCGCGTACGACCACCACGACGGCGGTTTTCTCCTGGTAGGTTCGGAGGTCGATCGTACCGCCTTCCGGCGAAAACTTGATCGCGTTACTCAGGAGATTGCGCACCACCTGCCCGATCCTGGCGGGGTCGAGAGATACGTCGATGGCGTTGTCTAGCCCGTGGAGCGTGAGTGTGAGTTGCCGGTTGGCGAGCAATGTATGTAACTCGGCTGCCACTTGCCGAATCAGGGTATGGAGGTCGACCGTCTCGAACACGAAAGCCATCCTGCCGGCTTCAAGCTTGGCCAGATCCAGCAGGTCGTTGACGAGCGCCAGGAGCGTCTGGCCGTGTTGGTTAATCTGCGCAAAGTAGGTGTGTAGTTTGGCGCGCGGAGCGTGATCGGCCCGCGTCAGGCCCAAATCCGCACAACTGAGGATGACGTGCAGCGGCGTGCGCAGCTCGTGGGACATGTTAGCCAGAAACTCGTTCTTGGCTCGGTTAGCCTCCTCCCCAGCTATCAAGCGCAGATAGACACGCACTTTGGCCCGGAGTTCCTCGATGTCGAAGGGCTTGCTGAGATAGTCGTCAGCCCCTGCGGCGTAGCCTTCCAGGCGCTCATCGACCGCTCCATTGGCCGACAGCATCAGGACTTTGGTGTGGCCCAAGGCGGCGTGGGACCGTAGCCGGCGGCACGTCTCATAGCCATCGATCCCCGGCATCATAATGTCTAAGAGGATGAGATCAGGTTGGAACACGGGTGCTAGGCGGAGCGCTTCTTCTCCCGATTCGGCGCTCGCGAAGTGGTAAGCATTGCCTAGAATCCGCTTCAGGAGGGTGATATTGTCGGGCAGATCATCCACCAGGAGAATGCGATGTGGACGTTGCATAGAGGTATTCCTTCTGAGCGCTCTCAGCGGCCAGACCTGTGTCCTGATGCCCCCATGTTGCCGAACGCCATGGCGCCACCATGAGCCCGTCTCTTCAAAACTGGATGGGGAGGTCTGTGATGGCTATGTTAGAGGCTGGTGAGGATTGTATCGGTTGTAGGTGTATACAGCATAAGAACGTTCCGAATGCTGGCGGCTGACCGCTACGCAGTCTTGACGTGGCAGCAAATACAACTTCAGTAGTTGAAACTGTCCCCCATCACTCAGATCGCCTTTTTCAAGGGCTTACGCAATTTAAAATCACTTTCAACTCCTGAACTTGTCAACCACAATTCCTCCCAACAAGCGCTACCTGAGACAAGCCCCTCAAGTTTTTCATCGATCTTACGAAAAGACCCCTGAAATGGGGAATATTTCCCGATTACCTGCCCAGACACACCGCTTTGTCCACGGGGAGTAGGTCATGTCTGAAGCGTTTCTGACCGCATCCGAAGTAGCCGAACTTTTGAAACTCAAAGTCGACACCGTCTATGCCCTCGCGGGACAGGGGAAGCTCCCAGGCGCCAAAATCGGCGGCCAGTGGCGGTTTGTGGAATCTCAGGTCAGACAGTGGTTTGAAGCACGAACACAGGCGCCACAGATCACGATACAGACAGGGACCCAGGAGCGTTGATCGATGGGATCGCAGCCGCTTCAAGCCTAGCAGGCTATCAGGATGGAGGCCGCCGCACCGCACCGCGCGGACGCGGCGTCTAAACTTTGCTGCCCTGGTCATATGTGCCATCCAGTGGACATAGGGCATCAGGGTACATACCAGCGCTAGCTCACAAGACGTGTCCGACGTCACGGGGTGTAGCGCATACACATGAAGACAAGGAGTTCATTATGTTCTCACAGCGCTTACTCTCCGGCCTACTCATGCTCATCGTGAGTCTGGTATGCTCGCTTCCCATCGGCCCTGCAGCCGCCAATGAAACGACCATCGGCCCACCGCAGGTGTTTGCCCGTGTCATGAAGATACAGGCTGACCTCGAACTCATACGGAACAAAATGGGAAAGCCGCAGGCTGGCTCACCCATGCTGCATATCTCCAAGGCGGCGCCCCGAGAAGTCTTCTTTCAAGCCCTGACGCTATTTCAGAAAGCCAATCGCCTCTCCTGCGAGCAAACCCGCAAACGGGGGAAAACCCCGAAGACGCCGCAGGGGAATATTCGGCCTTCTAATGTGTTGGCTGTGGTCAACGCCGCCTGGGACCGCCTCCGCCGCGTCCAAACCTCGCTCGGTATCGACACCCCAAGCCCGGATATCGCACCCGATGCCAGCAAGACCCCCACCGATGTCTTCAACGCCATTGTGCAGACGAACCGGCAGCTCAATCTGGTCCTCGACCAGGAGTTTACCCCCAGCCACGTGTTGCAACAGGTCGCCACGGCGGTTGAGTACACCGCCCAGCTGATCAGGCAGTTTCCCAAGGCCACGGCGCGCCCTTCCCCGCCAGAATTCCAGCCCAAGAAACGTCCGGCTGACGTCTTTAACCGGCTGATCCACTGTACCGGACAGGTGCAACAGATTATGCGGGCCTCGGGGTTGGCGATGCTGACCTTGAAGACTCATAACGCCCAAAATGTCAAGGTGACCCCAAGTGACGTCTATGACGTGGCCACCCTACTGGTGGCTGAACTTGCGCACCTCCAACGGCAGCTGCTAAATGCCACGGAGCCCCCCAAAGTCTACCGGCGGCAACAACGTACATTTCCAGCACACGTCTACCAGCACGCGGGTGTGCTCGAAATGCAGCTGCACACGTTGCGCGCGTTGGTAGATCAACGTCCGGCTTGGCTACGTACTGCCGCGACACAATGAGCGTGCCTTGGTGCATCACGGAGACAGAAAGAAGGTATCCTCGACAACCCTTGAGCATAGCCGGAGGTTATGATGGTGAATATCTTCAGCTTAGGAAAATATAAAGCGATTGTCATCGCCATCGGTATCTTTATTCTCTTGATCTCGGGCGTCATGGCGATGAACTTCCTCATCTCCACGCAACTGGCCAGCGATGCGGTAGGGATCAACATCGCAGGACGACAGCGGATGCTCTCCCAGCGCTTGGTCAAAGATCTCTTAGATTTACAGAATGTGGCTCAAAATGGTGAGGATATCACGCA
>CBCXVS010000165.1:0-16818 GCA_965178525.1 uncultured bacterium
CGATAGGTCCGCACACGGACCTGCATTTCCTTCAACTGGTTCAAACCACTTAAGTTAGGCGTCTTCAGGTCGCGCGCCGAGGTCCCAGAAGGGACGCCAGGCTATTCATGAGTTCCTGCGCATGTTCCCGGCAGTGGTCGAACCAGCCTGGATAGCCCACCTCTGTAAGCCACTGATCCATCCCCAGTCTGGCGGAGCGTTTTCCACCCGATCCATCTCCGTCCAAGAACGTATCCACAATCACACGCCCACGTTCACCGACCGCCCGTGCCAGCTTCTCAGTAAAATCAGGGGAGGCGGGCAGGATAGGCGCAACCGTGATCTGGGCCGCGATGCCGCGTGCCAGTGCGGCATGGACGAGTTGTAAGCGCCGTTCAGGCGCCGCTGAAGAACGGGTGAAGCGCTGGTGCACGTTGGGGAGATCGGTTTCGATGCTGATGTTGAGCGTCGCAAAAGGGAGGCGGGCCAGGAGATCGAAATCACGTCGTACCAGGAGCGAGCGGGTTTGCACAACCAGCCAAGCGATGGGGTGCGCCTGAAACACGTGGAGGCACTGCCGGCTCAAGCGAGAGCGCGCCTCTACGGGCTGATACGGGTCGGTGGCCGATGCCATGAACACCCGATACTGCTGGGCACGTGCTTTGGACAGTTCGACCGCCAACACCTCGGCAATATTCGTCTTCTGAACCATCCAGTCTTCCCACTTTCCCGGACCGAATTGGCCAACCGGGCTTTCCCGGACATAACAAAACGGACAGCCCGTGCGGCCAAAACCACAGCCTTTGTAAGGATTCAAGGTATGGCTAAAGCCTGAGGTTAAAAACCCGCTTTTTTGCCGTGTCAGGGCGTGCTTGACTTGGACTGCTGTGACCGTAGTCGTCATCAGACTGTCCTCAGTTAATCTATGCCTCGATCGGTGGACACCGATGTGCCCAGGGAGACGCGGCTTCAAAACAGGCCGCTGCATGGAGCACAAGGGCGTCGGCGCGATGCGGGCCAACGATCTGCAATCCGATCGGCAATCTTCTACGTCTCCCTGCCGGTCATCACGTGCGCCATGAGCATTTGTTCTGCATGCGCCAAGCTCGCAGCCGTATCGATGTCCATCCAAAACCGATCCCCAATGGCAACCGCCTGCATCGCATTCTTTGCAATCACGCCTCGAATACCGCCGGAGAGGGAGCCATCCCCTTCGTCCCGCGCCTGTTTGAGCGCCTGAAATATGGCGGGTCGGCAGTGGAAGAGGCCGGTATCGACCGCATCAAAAACCGGCAATTCCTTGCCGATGGCCGTTATGGCGTGGCCGTTGAGCTGGACCTTCGTCGCATCATCGAGATCGAAAATTTGGTCCATGCGATCGTCCACTGCCAAGAGACTGGCTTCCGATGTCTGTGCGGCCGTGAGGAGAGACGGCAAAATCGTGATGTCAAAGACGTGGTCGCACATGAGGAGCAAAAACGGTCCGTTCATGTACGGTTCGACCGCCAGGACCGACGTACCGTTGCCCTCCTCCCAATCCGGATTGGGCACGGCGTGCAAGCGCATGCGATAGCGGCGCGTCAGCTCTGCGATCTCGGCGGTCATATGCGCTTGGCCATACCCGACAACGATGTAACAATCGGTCACCCCTGCCGTCTGGCAAGCCAGGGCAGTCCGTTCGAGCAAGGTGATGCCGTGCAGTGAGGTCAGCGGTTTCAGACTCCCTTCGGTCTCACCCTGTAAACGCTCGCCACGACCGGCGGCCAATATCACGGCTGGCAGGATTGCCGGATCGGTTTCTCGCGTTCCGGTTTGTTCCATACACGCTATACTCTACAAAGGGTTGAGCAGCCCGGCGCTGCGGAACAGCGGCAACATCTCAAGCGTTATTGTGAAGGTCAGATCAGGACGGTGCAAGCAAAAAGGGAGAGCCCTGAGGAGAGCTTGCAGGCTTCCACGAAGCTACGTTACAATGCACCGGCATTCCTCACGTATTGCTGTAGGAGGGGGGAGACGATGTGGTTATGAGGCAGGGAACGTAGTAGGTTATGGTGTCCGGATGAGGAGAGGAGCATGCATCACATGAGGCGTTTTGTCTGTCTGTTAGCGGTTCTGGTCATGTTCTGCAGCGCGAGCGCGGCCCTGGGCGTTGATACCTACATTGTCGATACCGTGCATACGGAAGTGGGCTTCACCGTGCGCCACCTGGTCATCAATAAGGTGCGGGGAAAATTCACCAAGTTTTCGGGGACGATCGCCTACGATGAGGACGATATCACTAAGTCGGCGATGCAGGGCACCATCCAGGTCGCCAGTATCGATACCGATCACCCGAAGCGTGATAAGCATCTGCGGAGTGCTGATTTTTTCGATGCCGCCTCCTACCCGGAGATTCGATTTGTTAGCACAGGTATTGAGAAACAAGGCGATGAACATGTCCTCATCGGCGACTTAACGATGCGGGGAACAACCAAACGGCTCCGTATTCCGTTCGTGATTACCGGCAAAATCATGGATCCGATTGGCCAACAGCGTATTGGCTCCGAAGCCGTGATGCGTCTCAATCGCCAGGATTTCGGTATTTCCTACAGCCGGGCGATGGACAATGGGGGATTGGTCGTTGGCAATACCGTGCATATCGAGCTCGTGGGTGAGGCATGTAAACCCAAGGAGCCGGACAACCCGCAACTTAAACAGAGTGGATTGTTTTGCCAATAAGTACCGAAACAAAATTGAATTTATATGGATGTCACCACCTGGGTCACGGCGTACGGCCTCCTTGGGTTAGCATGGGTCGCCTTCCTGGCCGCGACGTTTCTTCCTATGTCATCCGAGGTCGCGGTCGTGGCCGCCTTGCAAGCTGGTCTGCCGCCGGTTGACGTGCTGCTCTATGCCTCGCTTGGCAATAGTGCTGGGGCCATGACGAATTATGCGATCGGCTGGCGCCTGGCGCCGCCGGCCCTCACGCCTTTACAGCGGCGGCGGTGGGGTCGGCAGGCGGTGGTCTGGGCCAAACGGCATGGCGGCTGGAGCCTGGCTGCGTCCTGGATGCCGCTGGTGGGCGACCCGCTCATGCTCGTTGGTGGGGTGCTGCGTTTCCATGCCGGCTATACGATTCTGCTTGGGCTCGGCACGCGCGTGCTTCGCTATGCCCTTATCATCGGGCTGTTCGAATAGCCCAGCTCAGGTCTCCGATCGATGGATGAATATCTCTGGCAAGACGGTATTCATCTCACGTGCCGCAACCGCCGCAAGGGTGTTGACTGTGAGCTTGGAGCCGGTGACCGCCTGGGATGATTTGGTGAGAAGACGCGCCGCCAACTCGTGGGACGCTGGCAGGAGTTCGTTGGGCGGGACCATGCGGTTGAGCACTCCCCACGCCATCAAATCCTCCGAGGTATAGCGGTTACACGTGATGATAATTTCCTTCGCACGTGCGGCGCCTACCATGCTAAAGAGCCGGGCCGATGAGCCCAGGCTCAACGGTACGCCGAGATCCACTTCCGGAAACCAAAACTGCGCGCCGGGTACGGCTAGGCGGAAATCACACGCTAAGGCCAGCCCCCAGCCGCCCCCGATGGCGTAGCCGTTAATGGCCGCGATGGATACCTGCTCCAGGTTTTCGAGCATGGTGAAAGTGCGTGCGATCAAGCGGATACGATGATTGCGTGCTTCGGCAAAAAGACGCTGCTTGTCCGCTTCATCCGTCACGCCTTTGAGGATCGACAAATCCGCGCCGGCAGAAAAGCTATTGCCCGTGCCGGTGAGGATGACGACCCGCGAGCTGGCATCATCGCGCAGATCGTGTAAGATTGCTTCAAATTCCTTCAACATATCGACATTGATGGGATTGCGTTTTTCCGGGCGATTGAGTGTAATGGTGGCAATCTGCTCTGCCTTCTCCACCAGAAAGTGGGTATACATCGTGCGGCTCTCCTTGACTGAGTCGGCGGGCACGCCGACATGCTACAAGAACAGGCAATGTGGGAAACGCTGCTGTACACAGGGCATTTACGGGACTTTTTCAGACGTTCTCCCCGGCTTTTCCCCAAGAATTGTGTAAAAGTTGCGCCGGTGATACAGCCGCTGTGTGCCGCGATTCCCCTTAGGCAACGGCGCCTTCCTGGCGCAGCTGTAGCCGCTGCGCTTCCGTATATCCGAGCGCTTGTAGCACCTCGTCGGTATGCTCACCGACAGACGGCCCGACGCGCCGAATACGACCGGGTGTCTCGGACAGCTTAATCGCCACGCCGGTTTGGCGCGCCCGTCCGTAGCGCGCATCCTCAACGTCAACGACCATCTGGCGTGCTTTGATTTGCGGGTCTTGGAACGTCTCCTCGACGCTATACACCGGACCCACGCAGACATTTTTATCTTTGAAAAACTCAAACCACTCGTCGCGGGTTTTCTGGCGCAAGACATCTTGCACCGCTTGCTTCGCTTGCTCTGCCTCCGGACTCGCCACACTGGCAAAGTGTTTGGGCTCGAGGGCATAGCGGCCGAGGTCTTCCCGGCCAATAGCTCGGCAAAAATTCTCCCATAGCCAGGGTTCGGTACAGCCGACTGAGAGGCGTTTGTGGTCCGCGGTTTCGTAGGTCGTATAATAGGGATACGACCCGCCTAAGGCCCCTTCACCGCGTCCGCAGGTACTGCCGTCGAAGAAGTAATCCCGCAGCACCGGGGTCGCCGTGAGCAGGGAGACGGTCGTGTCGAGGTAAGATACGTCCACGAATTGGCCGCGGCCCGTGTGTTGGCGAGCGAACAGCGCCAACAAAATGCCGACGACCCCGTGCATGGAGGCCCCGGCATAATCGGCGACAATATTGAGGGGAATCGCCGGTGGCTGCTGCGGCTGCCCGATCAAATTCAAAACGCCGCCAATGGCGAGATAATTGATGTCGTGCGCCGGCGCGTGCCGATAGGGGCCATCCTGGCCAAACCCACTCAGCGAGCAGTAGATCAAGCGCGAATTCAACTGGCTCAGCGTGTCGTAATCGCCTTCCAGGCGGGCCATGACGCCCGGGCGGAAGCCTTCCACCAGGACATCGGCCTCTGCAGCCAACTGCTGCAGGACGTTCTGCGCGTCGGGATGTTTTAAATTCAACGCTATACTGCGCTTGTTCCGATTCACGAAGCTAAAGGTGGCGCGCCGAGCCTCCCGCTCTGCCTCAGCGGAGCCCGGCGCGGGTGCTTCAGCTGTTGGAGGTGTCTCGATTTTCAGCACGTCCGCGCCCATATCGGCCAACATCATCGTACAGAACGCGCCCGGCGCGACGCGAACAAGCTCAAGAATTTTGATCCCTTCGAGAGGGCTTACCATGGTCTGCCTCCCTTGACATCGTCTTTTCATGCGTGCTTACGGCCGTCCATCGCTCCTGTGGCCCCGAGTGTATCATTGCGCCCGACAAGGAGCAATGGCGGCCCACTAACGGCGTGTACCGACGGCGTCCTCGCCGCTTTGTATGGCACAAAGGTTGACAAAAGCGGACTCAGGGTATACATTTTCAATGACGTTTTGCTCTATGATTATACTCCTATACTTATATGTGGTGGTGTCCTAGCAGAGGAGAAGCTTAGTACCCAATATCCGGGCTACAGAGTACGGGTCCGTCGTACCTGTCGCGGCGGTTATCCTCATGACATTCTCCAACCAGGCAGCCGGGGGGCGCACACCTTCTATACTGCATTCCTGAGCATAGGCTGACCATCCATAGCGGTAGGCGTTCAACAGCATACGGATATGACCTCAAACATATGTCAGCAACCAGATGTGGCGCCATCTGTTTTTCAAGGGGGCACTTCAGTAAAGGAGAGCTAGGCCAACATCAAAACGTTTTGTGATGTTTCGGTGAGCAACGGAGCACCTGATGAAGGAAAAGACGAGACACTCGCATGTAAAAGCCGTCCCGGAAGCCCAAGAGCCCAGCTTCCCACAAGCTCTGCCAATCGATGATCTCGATGTGGCCGATGGCGCAGAAGACGTCGAGGACGCAGAGGATCTCTTTGCGCTGTTCGAGCACAAAGAGTTACACGCCGATACCACCCTTACGGACGAGAAGTATACACTCGAAGAGACGGAGGAAGAGACGGAGGAGGTGCCTGCTCCTGGCACCTCCACGGAGCCGGAGCCCAGCTACGAAGAGAAAACGGATGAGCCGGTTCTGGTCTACTTTCAAGAGATTCGCTCGGTGCCCCTTTTAGATCGTGATGGTGAGGTCGAGATCGCCAAACGTATCGAGCGGGCGGAGATAGACCGCCTCGTATACGCTCTATGTAGTCCGATACTCCTGCGTACGCTTGGAGAACTCGGTACCCGCCTGCAGACGGGGGAGCTGACCTTAGAGGAAGTGGTGGAGATTTCGGAGAAAGACGACCTCGAACCCGCGGCGCATCTCCAGGCGCTGTTTACCACGGTGACTGAGTTTACCCGGCGAGTTGGGTCGCCTGAGGCCGTGCCCCATGTCGGGGCGGTCACCACGACCGCGGTGGAAGCCTTTATTGAGCGTCTCAAAGGGCTCAAGTTCAAGCTGTCCTTGTTGCAAGATGGATTGGAAGATGCCCGCATGCGGTATCACAACGGCCTCTTGCACACCACGGATCCGCTGGATGCAGTCGAGGAATACGAAGCGCTGCGTTGTCTGGTCGAGACCTTGGAGCCGGTTGAGGAGCAGCTCAAGCAGGCGAAAAAAGAGATGGTTGAGGCCAATCTGCGCTTGGTTGTCAGTATCGCGAAAAAGTACATCAATCGCGGTCTGTCGTTCCTCGATCTCATTCAGGAAGGCAACATCGGCCTCATGCGGGCGGTTGACAAATTTGACTACCATCGTGGTTTCAAGTTCAGCACCTATGCCAGTTGGTGGATTCGGCAAGCCATTACGCGTGCCATTGCCGAACAGGGTAAGACCATTCGCATCCCGGTGCACATGATCGAGATTCTCAACAAAGTGGTCCGCTCGTCCCAAGCGTTGATGGTCGAATTGGGACGGAAGCCATTGCCGGAGGAGATCGCGAAGGATACCGGGCTGCAGGTGGAAAAGGTCAAAAACACCTTGAAAGTCGCCAAGCGTACGGTATCGCTGGAAAACCATATTGGGGAAGGGGACACCGAACTCGGGGCGTTGATCGAGGACAAGAAATCCACCTCGCCTCTCGAGGCCGTGATCAATCGTGATCTGCGGGATAAGATTCACAAGATGCTCAACACTTTGAGTCCGAAAGAGGAACGCATCTTGCGTATGCGTTTCGGACTGGGGGATGAAACCCCCCATACCCTGGAAGAGGTGGGGCAAATCTTTGGGGTGTCGCGCGAACGTATTCGCCAGATCGAAGCCCAGGCATTGCGCAAGCTGAAGCATCCCAGCCGCAGTAACAACCTTCGGAGCTTCGTGGATTAATCTCTTCCCACAGGCCACTCCGGATAACAACGCCCACGCCTGGGTTGGTTTGCAAGGCGTGGGCGTTGTCGTTGGCGCCGTACTCAGTTAATAATCTTGATAGGAGCGGGACGGGCTCCCCGACTGAGAATTTCGACGAGCGTCGCGGCGACCTGCTGCAACTCTGCCGCCGCTTGGGTCTCGGGTTGGCTGAGCACCAGCGGGATGCCCGTATCGCCTGTATCGCAAACGGCAGGATCAAGCGGCACTCGTCCCAGTAACGGTACCCCCAAACGCTCACTTTCCTTTTGTCCACCACCCTGGCGAAAAATCTCGGTTGCCGTGCCACAGTCCGGACACACGAAAAAGCTCATATTTTCCACGATGCCAAGCAAGGGGGCGTGGACTTGCTTAAACATCTCCGCCCCTTTCTTGACGTCCAATAAGGCGAGATCCTGCGGAGTGGTCACGAGGATCGCCCCTGTCAACGGCACGGTCTGCGCCAGCGTGAGCTGAACATCACCTGTCCCCGGAGGGAGATCAACCACGAGGGCATCGAGTTCGCCCCAGTCCGTATCTCGCAACAACTGCTGTACGGCCTTCATGACCATAGGACCCCGCCAGATAACGGGCGCATTTTCGCCCAGGAAAAATCCGAGGGATTGCAGTTTAATACCGTGGTTGACAAATGGCAAAATACGATTCGAGTTCGTCACTTGGGGCTGCTCATGCACGCCCATCATGAGGGGAATGCTGGGGCCATAAATGTCCGCGTCGAGCAACCCGATACGTAAGCCTGCCATCCCTAACGCCACCGCGATATTGGTGGCCACCGTGCTTTTGCCCACACCGCCTTTGCCGCTCGCCACCGCGACGACATGTTGCACACCGGGTAAGGCTTCCGCATTGGCAAAGGGATTCCGATTCTGCGGCGCCCCGCTCTGGGCCTGCTCTTTCAGCTGCACCTCGACCGTGATCGTTCCCACCCCTGGGAGCACTTCCAATGCCTCTGCCGTTGCCTGCCGCAGCTTCGTTGCGATTTCTGGCTGATTGGTGGTGATTTGCAGAGTGACCTGCACATCTTGGCCCGTTACCTGAATGTCTTGGACCATTCCGAACGAGACGATATCTCGGCTATAGCCAGGATATGTCACCGTTTTTAACACGTCATGCACTTGGGATTGTGACAGTCCCTGGGGCTGTTTGGCCATGCACGTACTTCCTCTGCTGAGGTCTACCTCCGTCGCATCGGCACCCATATCGGTATCCGGCGTGCCGGTAACGGCAAGACAGGTTATGCAAATGATGTTGGGATGAGGGGTCACCGACTTGCTGCACAGGTATACCATACCCCATACAAGCGCTTCAAGCGGAAGCATCATCCGGCGCTGGCGGGTGGCAGAGCCCAACGGCGTTTAGCGGGAAAAATCGCGGAGCATATCGAGGATCCGGGGGCCACAGCGGCGCCCTTGACAGCCGCCACTCCCTGAGCCCGTATAACGATTGATCTCATCTTTGGTGCGCAGTCCCTCATCGAGCGCTTTCCAAAATACACGCTTTTTAATACCCTTACAGATGCATACGACTTTCATGCCTTCCAGCATGGTCCGCGCCTGCGGATCACCTTCCGCCGTCCCAGCGCCTGTATGGGTAGGTTCGGCAACAGGCGGTGACGCGTCTACAGAAGTGTCGGGGAGAGGGGATGAAGATTGCATCCAATCCGGCATGGCAAGGCCCATCTTGGAGGGATCGAGGCCGGCAAAACCCTGCTGTTGTTGGCGTGAAGACCCCGTTGGCGTCTTGCCTCCGGATGGTGATCGTCTTGGATTTTTCTTATGATTCATCATACGAGCCCGTTCGGCGCTCCAAAGCACAAAGGATACGTCCTGCCATATACGCTAGTGCTGCAAGGACAGAGATGATTTACCGAACAGCTAGCCCGCCGCGGCGCTCGCACTTTACAAAGAGCCCGACCCTGAAAAATCAGCAGATGCGAGATGTATGTCCATTCTTGCTGCGGCACAATGGCCATCAAATCTTGCTCAATTGTATCGGGGGAGGCGTTTGGGGTCAATCCTAAACGCTGCGCCACCCGCTTCACGTGTGTATCGGCCGCAATCCCTCCAGCTAGTGCAAAGCGCTACCGAGCACAACATACACCGTCTGACGTCTCCCATCCGCAAGGCGTACCCGCACTGCGTTGCCGCGGCTCGCCCTCTGCCATGGCTAGCCCTCCACCCGGAACGTCGTACGCTTACGCTTGACTCATGTGTATCAACTCGATCTTGACATGGTCAGGTCCCGAGATGAAGGCAATGTGTGTACCGGGGCGCGGTGACATCGGTTCGGTCCAGAAATGGACGCCATTTGCCTTTAATGTGGTGACGGTTTCGTCAAAATCACTGGTGTACAAAGCAAAGTGGTCAAGCCCCTGATACCGTCCTAAGTCGACTTGGGTCGTGGCACGGTTCGTCACGTTGAGCAGGGTACCGCCCAAGTCCACGCGCGCCCACTGCACCCCATTGTTCTCGAATCGATCTTCGAGTACCGCCTGGAAATTCTTTTCATACCATGCCACGGTGGCATCGACATCAGCCGCTTCGTGATGAATGTGGTGCAACTGGTAGTCAGGCATGTTCTGTGCTCCTTACAAACGCGGGAGAATTTCCTTTTACGTACTTAGCGGAGTTTCAAATAAGTTATTAGACATTCGATTTCTGAACTCACGCATCCCCAAGGGATCGAACCTAGATAGATGTATAAAGACTTATTTGAAACTCCACTTAGCAGTACACCCGTTTGCTGATGCTCTCAGACTATACCAGAATAGTCGGACAGTCCCAAAAAAGCAACTGTCTCCGATAGGTTTCCGGAGTCGAGGCATAAGGAGAAAACCGAGTGTTTTGAGAGGAATCGTGTGGTGGCGCCGGATAACCGTGCTACAATCGGGGGGCGGTTTCTGAACGATCAGCCTCAACGTGGCCGTCTATTCGCGCAAATACGGTGTGAGGCGTTCAGCTAAGGGGCGGTCGTTCTAGTCGTGGCCATCTACAAAACCTGCCTCCAGGGCAAGATACCTGTTCTCTGCAGGCTACCGGAGCGCTTCCATGCCGACACGCCTGCGAACAGTAGCACCGGAGGGATTGGAGCGGGGGGACGTGTGCGGGTCATGGCGACAGAGACCCTCACGATAACCGGGCAAGGTAGTCGTGTCTTTACGAATACGAGAAGGAGCGGGGAAGGAGGCGAAATCAGCGTCAGTGCCCGTGATATTCAGCTCGTGGACGGCGCTACGATCTCGGCGCAAAGTTCTGGGATGGGTGATGCCGGCGCGATTGCCATTGAGATCACCCACCCATTCCGGAGTGGCCCTAGCAGTGTGACGACCGCCGCGCCAGAGGCAAGTGGCGGCCGTATCATGATACCGGGCGGCCAACTCATCAGACTACGCCATAGTGAACTCAGCGCACGGGTGCAGGGAGATGCGCAGCCGGTCGGTGGCAATGAGCTGCGCAGGTCTACTCCACAGCCATGGAACGACCCGTTCGCGTTGGCACCAGATTGAATATAAAACTCACCGCAAACCCGGTGTGTAACTTGACTTCATGCCACACGTAGCGCACGAGTTTGTGTACAGGGATTTTCGCCAGTCTACCCGTGTGCAGCAACGTCTTCGTGTGCTGCCAGAACTGCCGCAGTTCTTGCCGGGACGTCATCGAATTGATCGACCAGATGTTGCATTTTCGCGCCAAGAGCCGTAGCCGAGAGGGCACGCGGAGTTTGGCACGGGCATAGGCGAGCTGCAGCTCTTCGATACGCGGATTGTGCAGCACCCCGCCCCGGATACTCGCCAGCGCCTCCAACAGCTGCTGTTCACGCTCACTGCGTTTGCGGGTTTGCAACCATAATTCTTCCAACTCGAGGAGAAAGCGCCCCCACGCTTTGACATAGCGCAGCACCTCCGGCAGACGCCAGCGCCAATACTGCCGCAAGCTTTCGATTGCAAAGTCCGCGCGCCGCGCCGTCCGTCCTTTGAGGCGGAAAAAGCCCGTCATCATGGGGTGATTGCCTTCGATCAACGCGGCGCTCTTATACCACACCAGATTCTTGAAAATATTCCAGTACATGCTGGGCGCGGCACGCCGCAGGATATTCCGCATATTGTCGAAGCTGTAAAACGACTCCCAGGCGTCCTTGTATGCCTGGAACCACTCGCCCCGCGACATATGGCCATGATCCATGGTGGCGTGGAACGAATCGTAGAGGTTCAGATCGGCTTCGATGGGGATGCCCTGCTGCACCGCGTGGAAGTGATCCATCGACCCCGGGATGGGGGTGAGCATAAAGAACGAGGCCTGATCTACCTGAATGTCGTTTTTCAGCCGCTCGATATCTCGCGTCACAGACGCCGCCGTGTCGAAGGGAAAGCCAATAATGAAGCCCACATGGGTCGCCACTTCAGCGGCGTGCCAGGCATCGGTCAAGTTGCGATAATCGGCGGAATCATTCTGGTTTTTGTCGGCCGCCTGGAGATTGTCGTCGTTGATGCTCTCCATACCGATGAAGACCTGCGTACATCCCGCCCGCCGGGCTAGAGCAATGAAATCCTTAATCTTGTACGACAGGACATCCACCTGCATGATGAACTCGATCGCAATCCCCTCCGTCTCGCGCAGCTCGATGAGGGCTTCGAAGATCTGACGCCAGTATTTGTTACGGGCAAAATTGTCATCGGTAAAGAAATAGAAACTAATGCCGGCTTGACGATAATTTTCCTTGATCGTCTCCGCAATACCTGCCGGGCTCCGCATCCGCATTTTTCGGCCCTGCACGTTGATAATCGAGCAGAAGCTACAGCTAAACGGGCAACCACGGCCACAGTCGATCGTGCCAAACTCTCTATAGGTAAAACGCTTGAGATACTTCTTGCTGATCATGGGGAGGGGTGGTGTGCTGAGGTCAGGCGTGGCCTCGAGAAAATTGTACAGGGGCTTCAGTTCCCCCAGCAAGGCATCGCGGAGAATCGCTTCCCATTGCGTCTCGATCTCCCCGGCGACAATCGTGGCGCCCAGGTCGAGCATCTCTTGCATCTCAGGCGTCGGCTGGTGAAACAAGGACAAGACCCCACTGACGTGGAACCCGCCAATCATCACCTCGAGATCCGCGGCGCGAAATGTCCGCGCCAAATCTAACGCACGCGGATACTGATTGGTTTGTACGCCCACGAGACAGATAATGGTTTTCCAGCCTGCACGCTGACTGCGCCGGATGATTTTGGCCGCATTGATTTTCATCACCGCTTCATCCAGCAATTCCGTGGTGATCTCAAGATCGGGACGCAAGGCCCGGCGGCGGTGCACATCTTCCGTGAGCGCATACATGCACGCCACCGTGTTGCTGGGCAACACCCCGCGCCAATGCCGTAAGATATAGCCCTCGTCATCGTATTTTGAGGGCTTGATCAGCACGATATGGAGGCCGTGAATATGCGGCGTGCGCTCGGCGACGTCCTGCGCATCCGGGACCGTGGATGGGGGCTGGATGGAGAGCAGTGTCATGGGATGAATTTACCTTTCAAATTGTGCGAAGTGGCTGCTGTTTGAAGTTTCTGCGACCCGGTTGGCATCGCAGGAAAACCAGAGGTAGCAGATGACATGGCGGGCTAACAGCGCCCCGCAGGGCTCGCAGGCCAGAGAGAATATACATCATTTCGGGGAAATTTCCATGGAACTTTAGCACTTTATGAAAGTGTAACCTCAAGCTGCAAAACCTGCACCTCCATACGTTCTCAGACCGCTCGTGCCGCGTCCGCCTCGGGCTTGGCGGGCGCCACCCGTACCGGCTCGGACGGTAGCGGTGCCGGCGGCCGACTCTGCATCCTGGCACGGGTCAGATACGCGGGAACCAACGCTAAGATAAAGGCCATGGATAGGATCAGAAAACAATCCGCATAGGCTGCCATCTGCACATGACGCGTCAGCAGTTGCCCCAAAGCGGCCATGGATTTCGCCGCGGCCAAGGGTGGTAGCTCCCCGGCTTGCAGGAGAAAGCCCCGGAACGCGTCGAGTGACTGCTGCACGGGCAACGCAAAGCGGTCGTGATGCTGCCCCAGCAACACACCGTGCACGGCGATACGCTTCTCCAGTATCACACTGCATAAGGCGACCCCGAAGGCCGCCGCCACGCCCCGGTGCACGCCGTGTAACCCCGAGCCCATACTGCGATCCTCAGGCGGCAAGGTACGCATGAGCGCGTTGTTGAGGGGCGACTGGATCAAGCCGAAACTGCCGCGCTGAGCCATGACGAGTAACGTGACCAGACCCACCCCGGTTAAGAGCGTGAGCAAGGAAAAGAAATACATGTCCAGGGCAAAACTGGCCAAACCGATGAGCACGGGAATACGCGGATCGATCCGATCGGAGAGCTTCCCGGCAAATAGACCGATCCAGCCCATGACGATCGCGCCTGGGGCTAGCACCAGGCCGGCCTGCAAGGGCGTGAAATCGAAGACGACCTGCACATCAGCCACCAAAAGTTGGTGCCCACAAACCCGGCGTTATAGAGAAAGACCACCCCGGAGGCCACGACAAAACCGAAGTTCCGGTAGAGCCGGAGATGCACGACCGGGTGTGGCGCCAGGAGTTCGGTGACGATGAAGAGGACAAAAAAGATCGCCGCCATGGCGAATAGCGTCAAGATGTAACCCGAGTCCCACCCCTGACGTTGCCCCTGGGTGAGGGCGAGTAACAAGGCGACCAGAAACACCGTCATGGTCAAGAGCCCGGGGACATCGATGGTTTTTCCCGCTTCTGGCGCGTCCTTGGGAACGATCGTCAAGGTCAGCACAAGACTAGCGATGCCACTTGGCAACGCCAGAAAAAAGATGGCGCGCCAGCTGATCTCTTGCACCAGATAGCCGCCCAGCGATGGCCCGATGGTCGGTCCCAGTGAGCCGACCAGGAGAATGAGCCCCATCGCCATGCCCCGTTGTCTGGCGGGGAAGGCTTCGTAGAGCAGTACCACCCCAATACCCATGGCCGGTGCGCCCAGCGCACCTTGTAAGACGCGGAAGAAAATCAACGATTCGATATTCCAGGCCAGACCACAAAGCATGTTGCAGCCCGTGGCGCCGAGGACGCCGAGCACATACAGATTCCGGCGCCCGATGAGGCCAGCCATCCAGCCGAGTGCGGGCATCGGCACGGCGCGCGAGATTAGATAGCCCGTCATGACCCACTGAATCGCGTTCACATCCGCACCGAATGAGGTCATGATTTTGGGCAGGGCGACCACGACGGCGAACATGCCGAACGACGTCGTCAATTGTCCAGCCAAAATGGCAGCCGCTACCCACCATTTATTTGGTGTATGTCTTGCTTCGACGATATGGTCTGCTTGCATCATCGGCTTGTATTGACTTGGGCTATATGCGAGCCTGATCCGTCGTGACGGCGCCTTACATGCGTAGCGTTAATATCGTTGTGGCGAGGCGACGTCTTTTATCCCATTATTACAGACCTGGCTGTGAACCTCAACGTTTAGACGTTCCAATTCGGGAAAACTCTTGTGCTTTAGAATCGAATTTGCAACACTTGTGTCGCTTCCGATCCGCAGGCGTCACCATGCGTGCGGTAGAGCGGCAGGCGCATTTGCGGCCTTCTGCCGGCGCAACCGGAGGAATGATCACGGCAACGCGCAAAACAGCTTGCAGAGGAGTCACCCCGCATGGCAGCACATGGAACGGTGATACACGAGCATGCAGGATGGGCGGGCTGGGGAAATGGCCCCTGGCTACGGAGTAAACCCTGGGATCTGTGTTGCCTCACGCTCAGCGGTGTCTTGGTGCTGATCCCGATCGCCCTCTACGAGGTGGTCGGCAGCTCCGCCGTCTTTGTCAATCTCTTTGTGGCTGGCGTCATCGGCGGTCCCCACATGTATGCCACTTTTTTCCGCACCACGCTGGACGCGTCCTTTCGGCAGCGGTATCGTTTTATCGTGGTGAGTTCATGCGCCATTCCCCTCCTGGTGATTGTTGGCACTCTGTGGCATTTTCAACTGCTCATCACGTTATTTTTTTTCTGGGCCTCGATCCATGTGTTGCATCAAGTGGCCTACATTGTGGAATGCTACGAGCGCAAGCAGCCCAGTCATTGGCAACGCTGGTCCCGCTGGATCGATTATGCCTTGGTGTTTAGCTGCCTCTTTCCAATGGCGTCCTACAAATTCATCCATAATGAATTCTATATTGGCGAGACCCTCTTACTCTATCCCGACATCCTCAAAACGCCGATTGTCTTTTATACGATTACGGCATTCTTCGTCCTGGCGTTGTTGCTATTCGTCGGCAAAACCGTGGACGAAATGCGGCATGGGACCGTCCATTACCCTAAACTGATCTTGATTCTCACGACCGTCGGGTTGGCGCTGTTGATTACCAGCTATGGCGCGGATCGGCTCGAAATCGCCTTCCAGGGCTTTAATACCTGGCATTCGTTTCAATATCTGGCGCTGACCTGGTACATCACGCGCTTACGCTCGCAACGGAACCCGGACACCACCTCGATGGGGCCATGGCTCCTCGCCGCCGCGCAAAGTCGGTTCCACAATTTTTATGGTGCCAATATTGTCTTCACGTTTCTGGCACTGATCGTGATTGGTGCGGTGCTGTTTCTAACCGATCTGGGCTTCGAGCGCAGCTACTACATTGTCGTGCTGTCCGTGTTGCTCGTCCATTACTACCATGATCATGTGCTCTTCACGCGGTTCGATGATGTGCTGGTCCGGTCTGAGGCATGACTGCACACATCGTCGTTGGCTTTCGCCGTGTCAAGGAGTCAAACGAGCTATGAGCCATACGGACTGGGAAGAGATGCTCTTCGCGTCGGATGTGGCGTTTCTCGAAGCCATCGAAGCCCGGATGCGGGAAGGTGACTATCTGGATGCGATGACGGGTGTGGAAGTCTTGAGGATGAACATGGCCAAACGCCAGGATCGGGAACGCATGTCGTGCCTCGTTGGGCTCATGCTACACATTCTGACATGGCAAACGCAGCCGCCCGGGACCAAAAGCTGGCGCCTGTCGATCGGTAATTTCCGCGATGCGATTGAGGAACTCCGAGAAGAGGCGCCACGCTTCACCCGGGAACGCATTCTAGACGACTTCTGGGATAAAGCTTTGCAACGAGCCATCCGCAAAGCGGCGCGCGAGATGGATCGGCCTCCCGCTGTAACCACTGCTTGACGCGCATCGGCGAGTCCGACTCACAGAGATTGTCAGCTAGGCACGTCGTAACGCGGCCAAGGCCGGTACGGAAAAAGCCGAGAGAATCGTCGAAGAAGCGGTCGCCGAGGTGAAAGCTGAGCATGCCACTCACCGCCCCGTTTTTACTTTAGGCCGAAGTTCCTCCCGTGATTCGGCGACAACTTGTTGAAATAAAAACTCAAAAGCCTGAAACGAATCGACCTT
>CBCXVS010000166.1:0-16801 GCA_965178525.1 uncultured bacterium
ATGTAAATGGACTTTTGAATTGGGCCAACCTGTTGATCTACTTAACCCTCCGCCTATTCTGCCAGGGGAACTTCGGCTTAATGCAAGACCATAGGACCCAGGCCAAAGTAATCGATCACATTGCCGGCCACGATCTTGTATTTCTCATCGGCTGACAAACTGGCCGTCAGGCCATCCAGCGTCGGTTTGGTATTGGGCCACTCGCTCTCAATATGCGGGAAATCCGTGGCGAACATGATGTGCTCGACGCCCAGGTGATGCCGCAGCTCGATCGCCACCAACTCGGGTCCCTGAACACTAAACAGAAAGTGCTCCTTCACGTACTCGCTAGGCTTCCGCTGCAGCGGCTTGAAGCCCAGATACCGCTGCGCCCAGTGCCGATGCCGCTCGTACCAGAAATCCGCTTCATTCATCCAGAACGGCACCCAGCCCAAACGCGTTTCGGCAAAGAAAATGCGCAGCTCTGGAAGCCGATCGAAGACGCCCGATGCGATCAGTTGGCTGAATGACGTAGCCGACCTCAGGCCCAAGATGGCCATTTGATCCACGAGACCGCGCTTGATCTTACGCAGAATGTCCGGATTTTCATCCGGATAGATGAAGGTCGGCTGCTCCGCCCGCGCGCCGGCGCGATCAAACGCCACATGCACGGTCAGGGGCATATTCATGTCCATAGCCGCTTTCCAGAATTGGTCATCCTCGGGCAGGGGATAGGCCATGCCATTGGGAAACGCGCTGAGCACGACCCCCTTGAGGCCGAGCTGGGCGCAATGTTCCAATTCCGCCAGGCTATCGGCTAGCGTCGTCATCGGCATGACGCCAAGTCCCAGCAGACGGCGGGGATCGACCCCGCAATAATCCTCTGCCAGACAGTCGTTGTAGGCGCGAATCGCGGCGACATAGGCGTCATGGTCGGCAATATTACGCCAGAACCCTGGGCCCGCTTGCATATTCGGAAAGAGCACTTCCGCGGCGCAACCGTCTTGATCTTGCTCCTGCAAGCGCTGCTCCGGCGGTCCGACCCCGGCGGTCTCCTCGACCTTCAAATCGAAGGGTTGCCAGTTCTCAGATGTCCGGCCGGCGCGGAGGTCGAGGTATTCCACCTGGAAGAGCGGTGCCCCTTCAATGTACAGCGCATCACCACCATCCGGGTGGGGCACCGTACGCGGCATCTGGCCGCGGTACTGCGCATCCACCCGGTCCGTCCAGCGCTCGGGCAATACTTCCAGGTGGGTGTCACTCGATATGAATTCGTACGGTTTTGCCATGGGATTCTCCTGTTCGCATTCCGATGATCGCAGCCCCTCCGGTTGGTCTGCTACATGCGCCAGTCCTGATGCCAGTCGGAAGCGGCGGTGGCGCCTTCGCGCGCCACTGCGACATCGATCAGGTCGGGCTGATGATCACGGGTAGTCCGCTCCGCACCATGCGGCTATCCGGCGCTTCACGCGCCCAATGCTGCCGCACGACCTGATAGGTATCGTTGTCCGACACAATTGTCAACACTGCAGTGTTATAGCGGGCCATCTTAGAAGTGGATCGTGGATGGCCCGCAATTCTTAACCAACCACGATCGACTCACCACTCACCACTAGGCGAGATACTGTTTGAAGAAGGCCATGGTGCGCTCCCAGGCCAGCTTGGCCGCCGCCTCATTGTAGCGCGGCGTCGAGTTGTTGTGGAAGCCGTGCCGCGTGCCTGGGTAGGAATGCATCCGGTAGGTCACCCCGTTGGCTTTGAGCGCCGCCTCGTAGTCCGGCCACATGGCGTTAATCCGATCGTCGTTCTCGGCCATCTGGATCAACATCGGCGCACGAATCTTGGCGACGTCGGCGGATGGGGGCGCGGCGCCATAGAACGGGACACCCGCATGCAGGTCGCTTCCGAGGGTGACCGCCAGGAAGTTGGTTGTCCCCCCTCCCCAGCAAAATCCGGTGGCGCCCAGCTTGCCGTTTGACAACTCGTGCGATTTGAGATACCGGGCGCTATTGGCCATATCCTGGCGTAGCTTGCCCTGGTCGAGACTGCGTTGCAGGCTGCGGCCATCGTCATCGTTGCCCGGATAGCCCCCCACGGGGGAAAGCCCGTCCGGCGCCAACGCCAGGAAGCCTTCGACCGCGGCGCGGCGCGCCACATCTTCGACGTACGGGTTCAAGCCCCGATTCTCGTGAATCACGACCACGGCGGGAAACGGGCCGGCGCTCCTCGGCTGCACCAGGTACCCCCGCATTTTCCCCGAGGTGCCACCGGGTGATGGATATTCCACATACAACCCTTTGATGCGCTTATCGGTGAATGAGATGGTCTGCGCCTCGGCATAGCGGGGCAGCAAAGCCTGGGCCATGGCCAGTGCGGACACACCGCCGATGGTCAGGGCTGCCGCCCGGCTCAAGAACTCACGCCGGTCAATGTAACCGTGGCAGTATTCGTCATACAGATCAAACACGTGTTGGTCGATTTCTTGCTGACGCATCGGTTCGACTCCTCCCCATTCGTGTTCCTTCGCGTCCTTCGCGTCCTTCTTTCCCATCATTTGACCGTCGTGACAAACATCTGATGCGTGGGACGTAGCGACAGACGGCTACGGACGTGAAACCCCGCTTCCGCCAAGAGCCATTCCCAATCCGCTACCGTGTACTTGTTGTGCACCGGAAAGAGCCGAAACCCACGTTGACGGCTGACGGTCGCCTCTTCACCCCTGATCTCCTGGCGCCACTCCAAGTAATCTTTGAGTGGACGGCGGATCCAATCGTTGAGGAAAAAGACACCGCCCGGGGCCAGCACACGGCAAATCTCCGCCAACACCGTCAGCGGATCGTCAAACAGATGCAACACGGATGTCATGCTCAGCACATGCACCGAGCCCGCGGCTAACGGCAGGGGTTGGGCCGTCACATCATGGATCGCCAGCGCCGGCACCCGAGCGGGCCAATCCAAGCTTTCGCCATATGCAATCATGGCTGGCGTCACATCATAGCCATAGAGGGTGGCCCGTGCATAACGTGACGCCAGATCATGCAGAAACAGTCCCGGACCGCAGCCGAGATCGACCGCAACGAAGTCAGTTGGCAGGGCAGAGGCAATCTCTGTGCTAAAAAATGCCCAGAAGGGCTCGCCAAAGCGATCCGGATAGGTGGTAACCATGCGCTCGACGAATTCCTCATCCGTGGCGCCGCTCAAGCTTTGGTGAGTCACCATGGTGGTTCTTCTCCTCGAAGGAGGCATGGATGCCGACGACCCCCCAGGTTCGGTTGCGTAGGCTTTGTGGAGCAGAGAACCTGCAGGGCCTATCAATCTCCACGCGGCTTCGATTTTTAGGCGTAGGCATAGCCATCTGCCCGTTGTAAGAGGATAAAGTTCTTCCAGCTCGATGTGATTTTTTGCTCGCCCGTTTTCAGATCATGGTCGCCCCGCTCTCGGATGCCCGCTAACTGTCCCTCCCAGACGCCGGCATCTTGGCCTCGAGGCTGGACCAGCCGCACGACAGCACCCGTACGGTCGCCAAACGCCCGTTTGATCCGTCCCGCTCGAGTGCGCGGGAAGCCGTCTGTGTCGACCTTACAGACCTGGCGCCTGCCACGTCCAAGGCTGGTGATCGACAGCGGTGGCGCGATCATCAGTTGGAGCCTCGGCGTCGATGCCCCCACGCCAGCGGCGTCAAGCCCGGGCGCCTTGGGTAACTCCTGCCCGGTGCGGTTGTATGGGGTGCGTCCCCCCGTTCCCGCCTCTACGGGCAAACCGGTGGCCTTCAGCTCGGTGTACAGGCGCCAACGTGTCGTGTTGACAGCAGGGCATCTCGAAGCGGACGGCGGACCAGGGCGTGCACCTCGGCATGGCCGAATTCCTCTGCGGTCTGATTGCCCTTGGCCTGGTTGCATGGCCTGCAGGCGAGGGTCAGGTTGCTGACGCGGTGGCAACCATGCCGGGATCTCGGAACGATGTGTTCCACTTCTAGCGGGACACCTTGGATCTGGCAGTAAGCGCAGGTACGTCCGAATTTCTCCAGCAAATACTGGCGCACTTCGTCGCCGGCGAGTTCCCCCTGCTGATACGCGGTGCCCGATATCTCCGGGTTGTGCATGAGCTGCGTGTCGAACCGGACGGTCTCCACACTCCGACACGCCACAGGCGACCAACGCCGCAGTCGATTCACCCACGTTCGGGTGGTGAGGACCCGGTGCATCAGACTCGGCGGCAGCCAACCTTCGGGGCGTCGGCGGTTGTCCAAACGGGGCTGGCGGTAGCGCGTCTGGCGGCTCCGGCGGCTCCGGCGTACCGCACGTCGGGATTCGAGGCTGGCTTTGATCTTGTGCCCTCGGTGCGTCAGCGCCGCTGCCCAGATGACCCTGGGGCCGTCGAGCAGGGCGATGCCGGTGGTTTTGCTGCCGGGGTCAATCTTCAAGCGCAGGGCCGAGGCTAGCTGCTCCCCGACAGTTTTCAGGATGATGGTGAAGGGCTGGCGGCGGAACACGGCGGCTTTGCCCTGGTCGAGCTGGCGGCGAGCGGCAGCCGGATGGATCGGCGTCGGCGGTACTTTGTTGGTGTCGAGGACAAGGACGTGGTTGGTTTTCATGACTCGGTCTCTCTACTTGCGTAGGTCATGGTCACCTCGCCAAGGTTATCCGGGCTTTGGGTAGTGACCGCACGGCCCATTGTCGCGGTCTGTGCTGTTTAACGATCACCGACAGAGCTGCGAGCTGGTGAAGCACTCGTAGGTGTCATGACTCGGATAACGGCGTGCGCGAAGCACTCCGGCTGGATGTACATGTCTTTGCTCTCTGAGGTGTCATGGACGACGCCTCAGAGAGCGGAAGCCGCGTGCACATCATCGACTTTTCTTTTCCGGCTGCGCCCGGAGCCAGGCCGGTGGGCATGTTGATTCGCGTCCACGGGCCCGGACTCATGCATCTGTCGGCCGGAATCCCCCCATGATCGTACTGCGCATCTCCTTCCAGAAACACTCCACCTCCTGGAATCCCGCTTCGCGCAGCCAGCGCAACTGCTGCTCAAGCGTGATCGGCTCTCTCTGATGTCCGGCGGGAGCATGACCACCCGGGCTAGGACGCGTCGCGTCGCTATCCACCCCTCGGATCCAACCGTCGAGGCCACTCGCGTGATCATAGGCTTCAGCGGCAGTGGGACCACTCACAAAAATCAAATCGTAATTCAGAAAGCAGCCTCCTGGGGCAACCACGTCAAAAATCTCAGCGTAGATCGCGCGGATGCGCTCGGGATAGCGCACGTTGTGGATCGCGATGGCGGAGACCACGGCCTCAAAGGGACCCGAAAGCCCATGCGTCCATGCCGGATCGCTGAGATCACGGGTCGCGAACGAGACGCGATCGGAGGCCCAGGCGAGCCGTTTCCGGGCGTGCATGAACATCGGCTCCGAAAAATCCTGACAGATGAGTTCGGCTCTCAGAAAGCGCTCGAGCACCTGGGCGCTGAGGGCGCCGTAGCCGGCACCGACGTCGAGCACACGAATCGCTGCGTCCGTCTCGCAGGGAATGAGACCCACCAAGCGTCTTAAGATAGTGCGGCGCTCGTCATCTCGCATGGCATCCGAGGCAATCCAATCATCGACGTATCGTTGTGAATGCCAATCATGCCGACCGTGTGGATCGGATGGGGTCATGGCGCTGCTCTCCTTCTCACGATGGATGATGGTATCTGAGTTGCGTCTCTCAGACTTACGCCTTCGCCTCCTCGCGATAGAGGTCCAGCGCTTTCATCACCGGGGCGTCGCTGAAGCTGAATAGGAACGCAGGGCGGCTGCCGGTGTTGACATGCTCGTGGAAGGTCCACGTCGGGACCGTGAACACATCCTTGTCCTCCCACGCCAGGCGCCGGTCGCCGACCAGCGAGTAGCCGGAGCCCTCGACGATGTGATAATTCGTGCAGCACACGTGACGATGGGCTTGGGTATGCTCGCCGGGGCGCAACATCTGCATGTAGCACGCGATGGTCGGCATGGTGGGGCCGCCGGTCAGCGGGTTGGTGTATTCGAGAATCACCCCGTCAAACGGGCTGCCGCACGCCTCAGCCGCCAGCCGTTCCAGCGTCTCGCGCACCTGAGACAGCGGGTAGTGCCACAGCGGTGAGGACTTTTCGGCCGGTGTCGGCTCCCACGCCGGCCGCAGGCCCCCGGCGCCGTATTTGGCGAGGGAGGGGTCGGCGCCCTCGCCGATCGGTTGCACTTCCGCCTCATACGGCTCGTAGAACCCGGCCTCCAGCATGCGCACCAGCGGCGTGTCCAGGCCATCGAGCCAGATCATTGGCGCATCGGTATCATTGGCATGGTCGTGCCAGGTCCAATTGGGGGTCAATACCAGATCTCCCGGATACATGGGGATGCGGTCGCCGTTCACCACCGTGTAGCCGCCCTGGCCTTCGATGATCAAGCGTAGCGCCGACGCCGAATGGCGATGGGCGCGGGCGATCTCGCCTGGCATGACAATCTGGATGTTGGCCACCAGGGTATTGCTGGCTGATGTCCCGGCGAGTTCGGGGTTGTGTAGCCGCAGCACCCGGCGTTCGGCCTGCTCGGTCCCCACGAGCTCGGCCGCCCGGATGGCTTGGGGTCGCAGGTCGCGCCAGTGCCACACATAGGGGACGGCTTGGCTGGCCGGCTCGTTACTGATGCCGCCGGAGATCCACGCCGGGGTGACGTGTTGGGCTCGAAGTTGGGCGTAGAAATCCTGCAACACCGCTTCGGAAGTCTGGATAGACGATCGTTGTAACATAGCTCATACCCTCCCTTGTATCCGATTAGCGCCTCGTACGGCAGATGGCTTCATCTCCTACCCCAACTCGCCTTATAGATCGCTCTGACAGTACCGAAATATGATGGTCAGAACAAGCCCAAATACCATGCCGCCCAATTGCAGACCGTCGCCTACTATGGCCCGGCCGATGGAGCGGCCCGCGCCTTCAAGCGACTGGCCAATGGGCTTGACACCGCCATCGTGCGAGTGGTGGCAGCGCGTCCTGGGATTGAGTCCGTACGTGGGGTGATGGAGGCGTGTCAGCCGAAGCTTGTCACATCATCGTCGCCCGCAAGTTTCGGCCGCTACTGCGAAAGCGCCAAGCGGCTGGCTGTCGGCGCGTACATCATCATGAACCGCTCAAGGCCAGAATTAACGACTGATCATCACTTTGAGCAGGAAGGCTTCATACGGTTGCTGAAACCATAGATTCGGCTCATGCTTACCCAAAAGTCTGTGGCATCCCTTCTTCCCAAGCGAAGTACCCTTGGGGATCGGGAGCGTCGTCTTGACGCGGGTAGGCCGCCTGAGCAGGCATATAGTCGCGGAAATGCGGCATGACCTTCGTCGCAAACAGCTCCATGGACCGCATGACCTTCTCGTGCGGGATCTGGCCGATGTTGAAGGTACAGTTCAAGTACGTGACGCCGGTATACTGGGTCATCCGGCGGATCTTCTCCGCCACGATCTCAGGCGTGCCAAAGAACCAATCCTTGTAGAGGAATGCCGGGTCGTCCTCCTGGGCCACCTGAGCCGTCAGCTCGGTCATCGCCCGGCCAGCGTCAACCGGTAGCGTGTTGGAGGACAGCCCCCGAGCCGTGCGCGTATGCCACACGGCATGGGGCAGCATGGCCTTGGCGTCGGCCTCGCTGTCCGAGACGTACACCCCTCGCTGGATAATGAATTCCTGCGGCCAACTCACCCTGGCCGCCTCGACCGCGTCCTGGAACAGGTACCAGTTGTGGATGACCCGCTCCATGCTACTGGCAGTGCCGCCGGTGATGACCTTGAGCCCGTGCTCAAGGGACCAGGTCATCGTCGGCACGCTGGACGTCGCCCGCCAAAACTGCGGGTGGGGCTTCGTCATCGGTCGTGGCAGAATGGTGGTCTCAGGAAGATTCCAGTAGCGGCCCTGATGGCTCACGTTCTCCGTGCTCAGCAATTTGGTGATGAGATCGAGGGCTTCCTCAAACATGGCCCGATTCTCCGCCAGCTCCACCCCAAACCGCTGGAATTCATATTGCTGATAGCCCGTGCCGAAACCCACCTCGACGCGCCCCTGGGTCAAGATGTCTAGCATGGCGATTTCCTCGGCTAACTGGATCGGATTGCGCAAGGGCAGCACCACCACGGCGGTACTAAAGCGGATGTGTTGGGTGCGCTCGGCGAGGATGGGAATAAGCAGTTGGGGGCAAGGGAGGAATCCGTAGCTGGAAAAATGGTGCTCCGCCCCGACAATGTAGTCAAAGCCGAGTTGGTCGGCCAGGACGCCCTGATCCAGCGCCTAGTCATATGTCTTCTGGGACGGGAGCATATCGGGCGACTGCAGCAAAAGGAAAATCCCGAATTTCATCGTTCACCCCTTCGACATGACATGGGACTTGCCCCTGTACAGCAAGCCCACCGAGCCCGGTCAGTCCTATCGCCGACCCCATCAGAGAAAATACTTGCCGCCATTCGCCAGCAAACACTGGCCGGTTATGTACCCCGCATCTTCGCTACAAAGCGAGACGGTCAGAAAGGCGATCTCCTCCGGCCGCCCCCACCGCGGGGTCGGGTCTCGATCCCCAGGTGGAAAGGCATGCCCCCCTTCAGATTCCTCTATTTCAATGCCGCCAGAGCCAATACAGTTCGCCGTGATCTGGTATTTCCCATACTCGCGCGCAATGCCCCGGGTGAGCCCGACGATGCCCAGCTCGGTGGACGCAGCCAAGATATCCGCGCCCTTGAACGCATCGAGTCCCGTATAGTTAATGATCCGCCCCCACGCCTGCGCTATCATCTTGGGTAGAACCTGCTTGAACAAGTAGAAGGAGCCCGTCGTCTCCACCTCAATCTTGCGTTTCCAGGTTTCAAAGGGAATCTCATCCAGAGATCGCATCGACACCGGAAACAACACGTTATTGACCACCACATCGAGACGTCCGAACTCGGCAATACAGCTTTCAACTATGGCTTGTGCTTGCGTCTCATCGCTCATGTCATATTGCCCCGTCACGACCTTGACGCCGATCGCGGCAACGTCGTGGCGGATGGACTCAAGCTGCGCCGCATTGTCGAGCGTCACCAAGAACAGATTTGCCCCTTCCCTCGCCATGGCCCGGGCGGTCACGTGGCCAAAATGACGCGTGGCCTCAGTCACCAGAACGGTTTTTCCCTGCAGGTTGCTTTCCATGCTCTCGCCCCCCATTCGGTTCATGATCGACTCGGAAGGTCATGATGCCCAGGCCCTTAGAGGAAGTGGGCGCCGCCATTGACCAGATATGTCTGGCCGGTAATGTAGCTGGCCTGCTCGCTGGCTAAAAAGAGCACCAGGGATGTACATTCTTCGACGACGCCTTGCCGGGGAATGGGGACGTCATCGGTTGACGTGCCTTGACCCGCCGGGATTTCCTGACCGGGCGTGCGCTCGACGGCGATACTGCCCGGACCAATCAAATTGGCGGTGATATTGTACTTGCCGTAGGCATGGGCAATGGCTCGGGTAAACCCCTCGCACGCCATCTTCGGCGTCGCGCCGGAAGCGCCTCGAAAATTGGCAATGCCCGAGTAGTTGATGATCCGGCCCCATCGCTGCGCCACCATGCTGGGCATCAACGCTTTGCACAGGAGGAAGGGAGCATGGACGTTCGTGGCCAGCGTCGCGTTCCAGGACTCGTTGGTGATGTCGAGCAAGGCGCCCCGGGCGCGCCAACCCGCATTGTTGACCACCACGTCAATACGCCCGAACTCCGTGAGTCCTTTCCGGACCAAGGCGTGCACTTGCCCTTCGTCGGTGACATCGCAACGATCCGTCACCACGCGCACATCGGGCTTGGCGGCTAACGTGGCGGTTTCCTCTAACAAGTCCATGCTGCGGCGCGTGCAGATCAAGAGGTGAGCGCCCTCTTGGGCAAAGGCGAGGGCACTGGCCCGGCCATGATTCCGCGTGGCCCCGGTGATCAGCACGACTTTTCCCGCTAATCCGGTATCCATAAGAACCTCCGGGGGACTGCCTGCTTTAGCGGGCAGGGGGATAGGAGTCGATTCCGAAAGGCTCATCGTCCTTGCAGGGAAGCAAGGGCGATGCCTTGACGGAATCGTTCCGACTCAGTCAAGCGTAAAAATAATTGACTCAACAACCTATCCTCTACAATAGCCCCACTAATACGGCCTGGTGAGGCATGGAGGCTGAAAGTGCCACTTGCCGATCAACACACCAAGTGCGGCTCTTTCAAATGTGACTTCGCGGGGTTGAGCAACAGAGGGTCGCTCGTAAAAGTTGCACCGCAAAGTAGAGAAATCGCCGAGAGTCGTACTCTCGTGGGCTCGGACGGAGCCTTGTGTCGCTAACGTAGCGGGTTGCCGCATGCGTAGGCACAGAAGCCGCTGTTAACGCAGGCGCTTCTTGGAAGCCGCCTGCTTTCGCTGGCGGAGTCGTCACGGTCGCTCCTTATTCCGTGAGCGGATTACCCCTGAGATCTTCGGCCCGCTCGATCTTAATCAGGACCGCGCGCCCCTGCTTGTCCGGGTCTCGCTCCTTTTCCGGCTCGACCATGCGCTGCCACACCTCTTCACGAATGGGACCTGCATCGTGTAGAGACGCCGTCCCGTAAAACCGCGCAATGCCACCTAACGGCAATACGCCTGACTCGCGCAAGTCACTTTTGCGGAAATAGACGGTCACTTTCGTACCCTCTTTGACATGCTCGTGGGTGGTGCCGCCGCCCCGATCCCAATAGGCAATCGTGTCTTCATCCCAAACCATGGTGCTGCCTTTTGGCGTCACTTGTGCGAAGCCGTTTGGCAAGGTCATGCCGATCAAGCAAACATTCGCCGGGAAGGCCGTATTGATGTGCTCCCACAAGACGTGCGGTATGTTGGCCACGCGTATCTCCTTCTACTTGAAAGCCGGCATCACCTCGTGAGTGAGAATGTGCAAGCTCCGCTTCACCCGGTCCGCCGGAATCAGCCCCCCCGCGTCCAACTCGGCCACAACGCCATCCAGACCCAGCTCTTCTTGAAGTTGCGTCAGGCGATCGATTAATCCCGTCGCCGTGCCAAATGCGACTTTGGTATGGAGAATCTCGTCGTATGTCAGATGGGCTAAGCGGTCGGCGCGCGCCTGGCGCCGATCGGCCGGACCGGCGCCCGCTCTCCCAATCCCGGACCGTTGCAGACCGGCCTAGCGCTCAAAATAGTACCGAATGCTATCGTGCGGTTCCTCCACTGCGCTTTGCTCGGTCTCGCCCGCGTAGACGGGAATGCGCAGATAGACATTGCCCGTCCCCTCACGGCCCGCCTCCTGCCAGGCTTTGCGGTACGCCTGCAGGCTGACGCGTAAATCCGCGGTGTCCATGCCGCGCAGGCCCACGAAAATCGGCAATCCCATCTCTGCGACCTGAGGGAAGGTCTCCTCTGTGGTCGCCGCCATCCAGATCGGCGGATGGGGCAGTTGATAGGGGCGCGGGGACACGATAGCATTTTCAAATTGGTAGAATTCGCCCTCATAGCTAAAGCGTTCACCCTGCCAAGCCTCGAGAATAATCGCCAGCGCTTCGCGAAAACGCGCTTGGCTTTCCCCATAAGGAATGCCGTAGAGATCATACGACCGAGCGGAGCCACTGCGTCCAATGCCAAAATCGAACCGCCCACCACTGATGTGGTCGACAGTGGCGACTTCTTCGGCGATGCGCAAGGGGTTGTTTAAGGGCAACACCTGCACCGCCATGCCGACCCGAAGCCGCTGCGTCCGCGTCGCAATCGACGTCGCCACCACAATCGGCGCCGAGAGCACCGAGCGCGCCGGATTGAAATGCATTTCGCCGAGCCATACGCCATCCAAACCCCAGGCATCAGCGGCTTCGACCAACTCAAATCCGTCCGCAAATGATTCCTGTTGGCTACGCCCGTCACGCGCTTCAAACTCCATAAAGATCCCAAAATGCATCATTACTCTCCTCGCTGATGGGAAGACGGCTGGTCTGCTGCAGACTCTGGCCAAGCCGCGCCATATGATACCGCATGGCCTCTTCGGCCCCGACCGCATCGCGTTGCTCTAAACGGCCAAGGACGAGATCACCGGAGTTGCGCAGCCACCTCTTGAGCATAGAGGCGGATGGAACTCTGCACCTGTTGCGGCGAAAGCTGACCGCCCACATTCGGCTCCATAATCACACCCGACAGGCCCAGTTCATCCCGCAGATATTGCAACTTCTCGGCGACCGTCTCGGGACTGCCATACGCCAGGCGGTCACGCAACAAGTCTTCATAGGTCACCTGGCGGAGGCGAATGCCCCGAGCCACGCGTTCCTCCGAGGCAGTGGTCCCGGCAGTGGATGCGGAGCTGGCAAAGTTCTCCGCCATGCGCCGATAGGAACGCATTGTGCTGTCCTTGGGATCGTTGATGCCTTGCGCTTCAGACGCCGCCACGTACACGGGAATCCGCAGGTAGACATCGCCGTCTCCGGGATGACCGGCATCGCACCAGGCCTCCCGGTACCGCGCCAGGTTTTGGGCAACCTCTGGGATATCGAACCCGCGCACACCCGTCACCAGTGGAAAGCCCATGCGGCCAACATTCGGGAAGGTGTCCGGCGTGGTGGCGGCAATGCGGATGGGCGGATGTGGTTGTTGATACGGCCGCGGCATGACGCACAGATTCTCGCAGCGATAGTAGTGCCCGTCATAGGTCAGCCGCTCATCGTTCCAGGCTTGTAAAATGATGTCGAGCGTTTCTTGAAACCGGTCTCGGCTCTCGGCATACGGAATGTCGTAGCCTTCGTAAGCCCTGGCAAAGCCGCTGCGCCCGACGCCAAAATCGAGGCGTCCACGGCTGATCTGGTCCACCGTGGCCGCTTCTTCAGCCAGGCGAATGGGATGACAAAGTGGCAGCACACAGACCCCGGTTCCGATCCGCAAGCGTTGGGTACGGGCCGCGATGGCGCTGGCCCAGACCAGGGGCACGGATACCACCGAGGGGATGCCCGCTCCCATGGGATCCGAGGGCCGCCGATGCGTGGCGAAGTGCCGCTCGGCCAGCCAGACGCCATCCAAACCGTATTCCTCGGCTGTATCGGCGACAGTGAAGGCTTCCTCAAACGCCTCTTCCTGCGTCCTCCCCTGCCGATAGTCGCACTCCATCACGAGGGCAATGTGCATCACGTCTCTCCTATTGTGCCACGATCACGCAGCATACCTGAGCTTGTCCCAAGTGGCCCGCAACGGGTCCATCCGATCCTGGTAAACACGACGGTAAACGCATGTTAGCTGGCCATTATAGTCTCCCCCGAACCGTATGGGCAACCCACCAAAAAGCGGAGGCGGCCGGCGTGATGTTGCGGACCGGGTCAATTTAGCTGCGTTCAACTGTCTTTGACGGCTCCTGGGAACCCGTGGGGCGGTTGGCGTCCTCCCCTCTCGCTGTCCGTCTCGTACTATTTCGCAACAGGAAAACCGGCACGAGGCAAACCAACGTGAGCACGACAAATATCGCGAATACATCTTGATAGCTCGCCAGGGCCGCGCCTTCCCCGAGCTTTTGACGCAAGATGTCGGAGGTCATCCGGTTCAGGGTGTCACCGACTTGGCCATCTCGCATGAGCACCTCCCGAATCGTCTCCGTCGCATGCTGTGTGCCCATCGGGTAGAGCATCTGGCGCTCGGCATAGCGCAGGGTGTGAACCGCCTCACGTGCGTCCAAAAGCGTCGCGCTCAGCGCCACGCCGACCGCACCGGCCAAATTCCGATGCAGGCTAAAGAGCCCCGTGGCCATGCGCAACTGCTTCTCGGGGACGTGGCGCAGACTGAGCAAGGTCAGCGGGGTATTGCAAAAGGCCTGCGCGGCCCGGCGCATCAGAATTAGGCCGAGAAGGACCCCCCCGGTCGTCCAGGCGTCAATCCGACAGAATTGCAGCGACGCATAGATGAGCGCGAGCAAGCCGATGAGCAGTAGAATCTTGGGTTGGAACCGATCTGCCAGGCGCCCGGTCACAATCGATGTCGTGCCCATCACCAGGGCGGGCGGCAGAAAAAATAACCCTGCTTGAAACGGGGGGTAGTAATAGATGTGCTGCAACATGATAGGAAGGATAAAGTTGGTGCCTCGAAATTCCATCGTACTCAAAAACGTAATAAAGCATCCCATGGAAAACGCCACATGTTTATAGAGCCGGAGTTCGACAAACGGCGTTGGCGTCGTCAGTTCGGCGACGATAAACACAACCAACAAGACGCCAGCTGCGATGAGCATCGCAATCAGAGTCTGTGAGTGCCAGCCATACCGCCGCCCTTCACTCAAGGCCAATAAGAGCAGAACGAGAAATCCCGCCATGGAGAAGACGCCGAGCGCATCAAAGGGACGCGCCTGGCGGTCCTCGGTCGGCGGCATCGTGAAGTAGACGATAGCGGCACAGAGCAAACCGACGGGGACGTTAATATAAAAAATGACGCGCCAGTTGAGGACTTCGATGAGATGACCGCCCAGAGCGGGCGCAATGGCAGGACCAAAAGAAAAACTAAAATTGTTCAACCCCATGGCAAAACCGCGTTTGTCGGGCGGAAACGTGCTGTGCAAGATACTCATGCCCAAGGGCATGATGGGGCCCACCCCGAGGCCTTGGAGAACCCGGAAAAAAATCAGCGACTCGACGTTCCACGCCAGACCACAGAGGCAAGAGGAGCCAATAAACGTAAAGATGGCCAAGAGATACAAGCGTTTGGTACCCAGCCGCGCCCCGAGCCAACCGACGGCCGGGATCATCACCACTTGGGCGATCTGATAAGCCGTTTGCACCCACTGGACACGCGCCAGCTCGCTCCCCAGACTGCTCATCATACTGGGGATGGCGATGTTCAGGACGCCGATGTTGAGCGCCACGGTCAGGGCGCCAAGCATCACCCCAAAGGTCGGCCACCCGTGCGAGACATGGCGTTCGGATTGCATATCCGTCTATTCCTGCTCAATCGAACCTCCGAGGCGTCCTAAGGCGCCAGGGCAAAGGTCCATGCTGTGCCCAACAGAACACCGTGAGATCGGCAGCCTGCTTCAGGCTCCTACAGATAACAGACGGATCGTTGCAGGACAGCCAGGGAGTCTTGGATGAACAAGGCGTCGCTCGGTCCAACCGTCATCGCCTGCGCCCAGAGGCGCGATGGCTGGTGAACGTTCAGGCTCACTATATATACCACCAGAGCCGCAGAAACAAGAGGCCAGAAATCAAAGGGGTCAGCGTCATACGACGCTGACCCCTTTGATTCTCAACATGTCGCAGGACAATGCGCCGTGGCGATCTTGCGGCCATCAATTTTGATTGACAAAAAGGAAAGACGCCGCAGCCTGGAACATCCCGCCCGAGATGCGATGTGGGGTGTTAGGAATAATGCGGATGGCCAGGCGACACGGCCACCCCTGCTCCTTGGCCAAAGCTCGGACAGCCGAGACCCAATTTTCGGCCCGCTCACGTCGGCCCGCTCCTTGAAGACGGTTCAAATCGTGTTTACGTCCCCTGGAGAAGGCGCCTTGATCATGGTCGCCATCTCCGACCAAAATCAACAGGGGAAGCTGACATAGCTCGCGGAGCTGTGGCCTCAGTGTCCCAGGCACCTTACTCGTGTCAAGACCAACCGGGTAGGGCAACGTCGAGTCCGGCCACAGGTACCAACCGCCTGAAGCCGCCACCGCCCGCTCGACCCGATGGGGATGGACGGCCGCATAGCGGTGCACGAATTGCCCGCTGCCGGAAAAGCCGAAGAACATGAGTTTCTCAGTCGGCAACCCAGGTAGGAGTTGGCCCACGATCTCACAGATATCATTGAGACGGAGATCAGCCCGCGTTCCAAACGGATTGAGCCGCTGGTAGGCGTTGTTGAAACGCCGCTCGTCGAAGTGCGGTGAGACAATAACCCAGCCATGCCGCTCGACTAAGCGTTTCCATATGGACACATATCGTTTGACAACCGCTCGCCCGGCGGCATCATTCTTCCGTCCACTATAACTATGGATCGATGCCAGAAGCCGGGCTTGTTTGGGATTGGCGAGGGCTTTCTTGGAGACGTAAATATATACCAATTGGCCATCGTGGAACGAACGCGTGTTGAGGCCCGCTTTCAGGGGAGCGGGTGGTTGACCTGGGCTATGCTGCAGGCTGGGAGCGGCTGGGGCGCAGCCCATCAGGTGCCATAACAGCACAGACGTCATACTCCAAAAGGCCAGCTTGCTCCATCGATTCCGCCTCCAGTTGCGTTGTCCATGCCTCATCGCGAGTCTCCTCGTGTAAACGCGCAGGTCGTGCAACAAAACGTTGCGGCCGTATTAGAAGGGCGTATTAGGCGCTCGCAAGATCGCGTCCGCATCACGATCTAGCTCGTCGATACCTCGAATGGGTACCACTTGTGGTCCGAAACCTACCATCGGAAGATGCAGGACATCTTCGCCATTCAGGACGACATCGCACACGCGGTGGTGCATCGCCTCAATATTGGGTTGCGGGATGAAGACGCCAATCGCCCCCTGGTGGCGCAAGAGACCGGCAACCCGGAGGCCACCGCCTCTATCTGTAGGGACATTATCTCTGGAAGCGCCGCTTCGGGCCATCACGTTATTTGACGTCAAAGTCAGAAAAAATTAAACCGAAGCCACTAGAGAACTCACATCCGGCGCAGGAGGATCTGGTTGATATCTATAGCCATATCGGGCCTCGATCATAGCGTCGGCCACCTTAGAGTCTGCGCTGCGGGCTTCGAGGCGCGGACGGCAGATCAACCGAGTCCAGAATCGCAGCAAACATGGAACGCGGTTTCTGACCAACCAACCGCTCCGCAGCCGTGGTGCCGTCAGA
>CBCXVS010000167.1:0-16764 GCA_965178525.1 uncultured bacterium
ATGGACTTTTGAATTGGGCCAACCTGTTGATCTACTTAACCCTCCGCCTATTCTGCCAGGGGAACTTCGGACTAGACCAAAGGAGGATGGCATGAGACAGGTGAGAAAATCCAAAGATCGGAAGATCGCGGGTGTCTGTAGTGGGATTGCGTCGTGCGTCGGGTTGGAGCCGTGGCTCGTGCGGCTGGCGTACTTCCTCGTGACGTTTTTCAGTGCCGTCGTGCCCGGAACGGTGATCTATATTGCCTTAGCCTTTATTCTTCCTCCTGCCGAAGACATAGAGTTGGCAACACCTCACCAGGAGGATAAGAACACCCAGCAGCGGGCGGGCTCAAGCCTTGTTGGTTGATCGTCGTCGGAAGAGGTGTCACACGTGTTAAGCCACGTGGCATGCTGATCGCCTCTATCGTGGCAGAGAGGAACATAGAGTATGATCATGCTTCTCAGATTGCTTATCCCTCTTGCGGTACTTTTTCTGCTGTACCAGCTGGTCATGAAACGGGGGGAAAGGGAGAGTGAACCAATGGGGTCAGACTCCATTGGTTTGCGATAGGCGGCTTGACGCGTTTCCGCCGTTTCGCCTAGCGCCTGATATAACGGATGAGAGGTGACCAACGAATCCGGTCTGCCAAGGGCATTGGCAGGATAACTCGACCAGGGATAAGCCGCCGAGTCCGCCACCATGCCAGCCCGCACGGGATTGAGCTCAAGTATGAGCGCCCGACACTCTGCATGACTTTGCCGATGCCTGACTCATGATGCGGCGTGATGAGCAGATGGACGTGGTTCGTCATGAGGACATCGGCGTGAACGTCACCGTGATGATGCTGGCAAGCGGCTCGCAACTTGGCAAGGTAGAATCGATAATCGTCATTAGGGGCGAAGATCGATTGGCGATTGTTGCCCCGTTGAATGACATGTTGAGGATGTCCTGGCAACACAAAACGAGGTAAACGCGGCATAAGTGAGGCCCCCCTGGGTATCGCGATGTCGGCCAGACATCGATCTGTTGATCCGTCTGTCTTGATGGTATCCTGTCTGTGGGAATGGTGGGGGTGTATGGGCCGCGGTTTGAACCTGTGAGGCATCAGAGGTCAAACAACGGTGGCGAACCTCCCGATAAAAACGATCAACCTCAGCATGCCGCGTCTCGCGCCGATCTCGAAGCGTCAACCAACCCCACGTATCAATGAAAAGGGCCACCTGTCACTTCCCATAGAGGTCTTCGTCAATATCGCGGGCGAGGGCGCCATGGGCCACACCGCCGCTATACTGAAGAATAGGGTCTTGAGCAGGGTCAAGCGTTTCCGGAGGGATGACGACCTGGGCGTTTTGCTCCTTGCTGAGCAAATACTCGACAAATGCCAGAACCTCTCCGAGTCTGTCATCCGGAAGCATGGTCAACTTGCGGTCCAACTGTGTTTTGAGCGTGCTCTCCGCACCCATCTCTTACGTCTCCTTGAAGCCTAACCCCTCTCACCTATCGATCCACGTGGCCCATGCCCTTCCGCCACCCCGTTGGTCTGTTGAGTCGTCTTATTCTACTGTTGCATACATCTCATCGAAGGTCTGCGCTAACGATGCAAGAATGGCGGGAAAACAGCAAACGGTGGCGCCTCTCTACTTCCCCTTAAACACCGGCGCCCGTTTCTCCAGAAACGCCCGCCGCGCTTCCTCTGCATCCTCAGACCCCCCCAGGATGCCGCCAGCATTCGAGGTCAGCACCATGGTCGTTTCCAGCGAGCTGTCCAGCGCCGCCCGCATAATGCGCTTGCTGATCCACTGCACCAGCGGTGGGGTGCGGAGAATGCGGTCGCACAGCTCCCGGGTCGTCTCCTCCAATTTGTCCGCCGCCGCCAGGTAATTCAACAAGCCCCACTCATACGCCCGCTGCGCGTCCAGGTGCCCGGTGTAGGCAAACTCCAAGGCTCGGCCTAGCCCGACCATCTTCGGCAGGTAGTAGCTGCCACCGTTTTCCATGATCTGGCCCAATTGCTGATAGCCGATAAAACGCGTATTCTCGCATCCGATGCGGATGTCGCAGTGCAAGGCCATATCCATCCCCGAGCCCACGGCCGGGCCATTGATCATGGCAACCGTGGGTTTGCGGATGAGCGAAATATCGCGATGCAGCTTGGTAAAGCCATGGAAAAAGTGTTCCCGCGCGGCATCCAGGCCCTCAGTGGCGGCGCGGTCGCCGATAAAATTTTCGCCCAGATCGGCGGGCATATCCCGGCGCATGTCCGCCCCGGAGCAGAACCCCCGGCCCATGCCGGTCAGGACGATGACGCGGATATTGGGATCATCGTCGCCAGCCCGCATGTATTCGCCCACTTTGGCCACCGTGCCGTTCTCATGCGCGGTGCCGATCAGCGCGTTCATGCGTTCCGGCCGATTGAATTTGATCCACAGAATGCCGTTGTCCTCCGGTTCATACCGTAAATAGTCAACAAGCTTCGGAGCCATGAATGTCTTCCTTCTTTTATTCCGCATTCCGCATTCCGCATTCCGCATTAGTCAGCATCAACGGGCCGTGTGCCGATGATGCCTTGCGCCTCCAAGGCCGCGATTTCCTCTGCCGAAAGACCCAACAAGTCGCCGAGCACATCGTGATTGTGCGCACCCAGGGCAGGGGAGGGGAGGGTGGTGCGTCTGGGATTCTTCGAGAGGCGCCACGGGGTGGTGACTTGCTTGTACCGCCCCGCTTCCGGATTATCGACCACATCCCAGAAGCCCCGTGCTTCGAGATGCGGATCGGCGATGGTTTCGCCGCCTTTGAGTACGGCTCCAGCCGGGACGCCATGAGCCTGCAGCCTATGCATGGCTTGATAATGGTCGCGCGCTTGCGTCCAGGCCGCGAGCATCCGGTCGAGGTCGTCCTGATGTTGGCGGCGCGCCAGCACCGTCGCAAATCGGGCATCCTGCGCCAAGTGCGGCCGCCCCATGGCCCGGCACAGCCCCTGCCACTCCGCATCAGAGCCGACGGAGATGGCCACCCACATGTCATCGCCCTGGCAAGGATACACCCCTTGCGGTACCCGGTGCGGATGACGATTGCCCATGGGGCTGGCCACGCGGCCCGTGTAGGCATAATCCAGGATCGATTCCCCCAGAAGGGACGCCGAGACTTCGCGCTGCGACAGGTCGACAAACGTCCCCTGACCGGTCTGCCGCCGCCGTCGTAAAGCGGCCATCAGAGCGCCAACGGCCAGCATTCCCACAATCGGATCCGGGTACGTTTCATTGGTCATCAGGGGCATGCCATCGTCATAACCCGTGATCGACGCCAGACCAGCCGTCTGTTCGAGCGTTGATCCCAACGAGCCGTAGTCCTTCTCCGGCCCCGTTGCGCCCTGGCTACTGATCTTGACATAAATCAGCTCCGGGTGAACCTGAGATACCGCTTCATAGCCCAGACCCAGCCTATCCATCACGGAAGCCCGGTAATTTTCGATCAGGACATCGCACAGGGGTATCAACTGCAACAATAGCTCCTTGCCGCGTGGCGTGGCCAAGTCCAGGGTCACACTCAGCTTATTGCCATTGCGATGCACATAGTGGCCCGTGCGATTCCATGGCCGTTCGCCAGGCTCCCCACCGGGATAAAGCGCCTCCGGTGTCGGCCGTGCCGAGCCACGGCTAATGTCCATACGGGAGCACGACTCCACCTTGATCACCTCAGCGCCCATGAAGCCCAACAGCATGGTCGCGTATGGCCCCACCGCCACCTGTGTCAAATCCAGAACGCGAAGTCCCGTCAACGCCAACTTCGTCATGATGGCTCCATGAAAAGCTCTTAGCTGTTAAGGGATGTCGGCTCATCGTGCATGCCATGCATCCTACCTTCTTCCATTCCGCATTCCGCATTCCGCATTCCGCATTCAAATGACGTTCAGCCCGCGTAGCTGTGTGAGCTCTTCCTGGGTGTAGCCAAGGCGGTCGCCATACACCGCAACATTGTGCTCCCCCAAGCGCGGCGCCCGAGCGTGTTGCCATGCCGTGCCCTGCATGCTGAAAGCCGCGCCAGGATACGTGGCCGGACCCACGTCCGGATGATCGAACGTTTGAAAGAAGTGGCGCGAGGCAAATTGTTCTGACGTCAAGAGATCTGCAACTGTGGCGACATAGCCGGCGACAGTGCGCAGCCCCTGCAGAATGTGATAAATCTCTTCCTTTGGGCGGGTGGCCGTCCACGCGCTGACGATGGCCATCAATTCCTGTTGATGCTCTCGGCGGGCATGGGGGGTGTTGAATTTGGGGTCGTCCACCAATTCCGGCTTGCCCATGAGTTCGCACACCCAGGCCCATGTATCCGCACGCACGCCTCGCTCCAAGCCCAGATGCACCCAGCCGTCTTGAGCTTGCACGAGCGTGCTCGGCCGCCTGGCCGGCAGACGTCCGAACTGGTGCTGAATAGACGCGTGGATCTGCGCCACGGTCATGGTCTCCATCGCCGAGACGTCAACGTGTTGCCCGTATCCCTCGATATCCCGTACGTGCAGGGCGAGCATGGTGGCGGAAAAGGCACTGATCCCCGTGGTGTAGAGGGCCGTATTGCCACCGACCCGCAGCGGTTCTCGATCCGGCAGGCCAATGGTATGCATGAGCGTCCCGACCGCCTGCGCCACGAGTTCCGAGCCTTGATAGTCACGATAGGGACCGGTCTGCCCAAACGGGGTGATCGAGGTATAAATCAAGCTCGGGTTGAGCAGCTCGAGCGCGGCGTAGCCCAACCCCAAGTGGTCCATATAGCCAGGGGGAAAACTTTCGATCAAGATATCGCACGTTTGCGCCAAGCGCTGCAGAATAGCCGTCCCTGTCAGGCTTGCAATGTCCAGCGTAATACTTTGTTTGCCGGTATTCAGGTAGAGGAACGCAGCACTCTGCTCCGGGTGTGGCGCGTCATGAACGAAAGGCCCGGCGCGCCGAGAGGTATCACCACCGCCGGGCTTCTCGACCTTGATGACGGTTGCTCCCAAGCCGGCCAGAAGCTTGGCGCAGAATGGACCCGCGACATCTTCGCTGACGTCAAGGACGCAAATGTCATCTAAGATACAGGTGTTTTCAGGCATAGCTTGTCGGTCTCGTCATGTGAGATGAAATCGCTCCGAGCGACGTCTACGTCATCATTCCGCATTCCGCATTCCGCATTCCGCATTCGGCATCGCTATCTGGCATCCCTGCTCCGACGATTCCCGGATCGTATCGACAAAGCGATGCAGGTCTACAGCCGTATCGAAGGTAGCATAACTCGGGGTCACATCTCCAGACCGAATCGCCTTGGCGAACAAGGCGTAGAGTTGCCCGACATTGTAGGGCGCGCCTACCGGCATCTCGGCGCTGACGTACACATAGCGTTCGGGAATCTTCAGATCCGCCAGGGGCGCGTCCGCTTTGGCGCCCTGCACACGCACCTCGCCGAGTTGGGGTGAATCTGCAGAGGTCGCCACCAGGGTGCCTTCGCGTCCGTAGATTTCCATGCGGTACCCGCTCCCGGCCCAGGGGATACTGGCCACGTGGACCGAGGCCACGGCGCCGTTCACGAGCCGCCCACTCACCAAAATATTGTCCGGCGCCGTCACATCGAGCAGGCGCTGCGTATCCGTCTCCAGCCATTGCGGCGCTTGCGTGGTGACGACAGAGGCCACATGACTGAAATCGCCGGCCACAAAGCGCAGGGCGTCGATGGAGTGGCCCGTGGCAATGGTCAGCGTCGTGGCGCCCAGGGTCGCATCCCGTTGCCAGGTGCGATCTGACGTCCGTTGTAACACGCCCTCTCGCACCAGACTCATGTGACAAGACATCACCTCGCCGATATAGCCCGATTCGACCAAATCCTTCATATACAGCACGCCCGGGGCGGCCCGTGCCTGCAGGCCGACCAGGGCCTGCACCCTTTGTTGCCGTCCGAGATCGGCCAGTTCCTGGGCTTCGGCGGTGGTGGCGCCCAGAGGCCATTCCGTGAACACGTGCTTTCCGGCGTGTAGGGCGTCACGCGTGGGGTCATAATGGGACGGTACCTTGACCACCACCGCCACCGCATCAATGTCCGGACAGGCGAGCATGGCGCGATGGTCGTGGAACGCCAGCCGTGCGCCGTATTGGCGGGCGGAGGCTTCGGCGCTTTCCTGACACGTGGTGCACACGCCGGTGAGTTCAAAGTCAGGGCTGGCCAGAATCGCGGGGAGATGCGCCCGAGGCGCCCATCCCCGGGTCGCATTCGCGCCGATAACACCCAGGCGGATAGGGGCAGCTGCCATAATACGTCTCTCCTCTTGTGTCCGAGCGGCTCCGCGTGGCGCGTGTCGAGCCTGGCTGGGAGCCGTGAAGCCATGCATGGCAAATCGATGAGCATATCTGTGCTATCATATTGCCTGCGGCATTGCAAGTGCGCGTGAGCGGTCGTAGCGTCATTGACACGTTCCATGTCCCTTCCTATAATAACATCCTTCGAGAGCAGAGCATGATACGTTCTTTCTTCCTTGGAGCTCTCCTGTGGAGTCGGATGTCTCCCAACCTGCAGCGGCTGGTTTGCTGGCCTATGTGCATGCGACTGGCATATTTCGGGACTGCAGTGCCGCGGCTTTACAAGCCACCCTCCCTGAGCTGGTATGGCTCGCCTTACCTGAGGGCGCCACGCTCTTTCGGCAGGGCGATGTGGGCGATGCCCTATACATTGTCATCGCTGGCAGCTTACAGGCTGCGGTCGAGCAAGAGGACGGCAGCGAGTTGTTCGTCCGCGAAATCGGAGCCGGAGAGCTCATCGGCGAAATGCAACTGCTCGCCGGGGGCAAGCGCACGGCGAGTATCTATGTGCAACGTCAGGCCCAACTCATCAAGCTACCCCAAGAGGTGTTTCAGCGTCTTGCCGAGCAGAATCCGCAGGTCATGCAGCGGCTCGCCGCGTTGATCCGCCGGCGCTTGCGGCGCAATCAGTTGGCGACCATATTGCCCACCATGATCGGCGCGCTCGACGAGGCCACCTTGCGAGATATCGAGACGGAAGTCACGTGGGTGCAGTTGCCGCGCGGGCAAATCCTGTTTCGGCAGGGCGATATCGGCGACAGCTTCTACATTGTCGTCGGTGGCCGTTTGCGGGCGGCCACGGTTGTGGACGGCCATGAGCAGGTGGTCGGCGACATCGCCCCCGGAGAGATCGTGGGCGAAATGGCCGTCTTCACCGGGGAAGAGCGCAGCGCCAGTATTTCCGCGATTCGTGACAGTGAATTGGTGCAGTTTTCCAAAGCGGCATTCGAGCGTCTGCTGGAGAAGCATCCCCAATTCACCACGCGTATTATCGAATTCCTTGTCCGGCGTCTGCGGCAGATCATCCAATCGCCTCCGGTATCCCGCCCCCACACCGTGCTGAACATCACGCTGGTACCGGCCAGTCCCAGTGTCCCGCTGGCCGATTTGGCCACGCGCCTCGCCGCGGCTTTGTCGTCTATCGGTCCGACGTTGCACTTGAATAGCGCCCGGTTGGAGCGCTTCCTGGGCGTGCCGGGAGCCGCCCAAGCCTAAGAAGATGCGCCGGCGCATATGACGCTGATGGCCTAGTTGGATGAACAGGAAACGAAGTATCGCTTCGTCCTCTACGAAGCGGACGGAGTGGTGACCCCCTGGTCGAGGCGGTGTGTGCGGCAAGCTGACCACGTTCTGATCGTTGCCTGCACGACGTCATCCCCACAACCGGGCGAGATGGAGACGGCATTCCTGCAGGCGGGAGGCACCGCGGATGGCACGCAGCAAAGCCTGATTCTCTTGCATCCGAATAGCAACCAAGAGCCCCGCGGCACCCATGCTTGGCTCACACCGCGGCAGGTGAGCGGACATTACCACATCCGCTGGGACCGCGAGGCCGATGTCGCGCGTTTGGCGCGGTTTCTGGCCGGACGCGCCGTGGGTTTAGTCCTCAGCGGCGGCGGCACCCGCGGCTTTGCGCACATCGGCGTCATTCGCGCCCTGGCGGAAGCGCATGTGCCCATTGACTTTATCGGCGGCACCAGCATGGGTTCATTCATCGCGGCGCAATACGCCATGGGATGGGATTACGACCTCATGCTGCAGCGCAATATGGCACTGAGCCGATCGGTCTTTGATTTTACGCTACCGCTGGTGGCCTTATTACGTGGCCGCCGGCTGGCCCGCAAGCTCCAGCTCGCCTTTGGCGAACGGCATATCGAAGACCTGTGGCTGCCCTATTTTTGTGTGTCGAGCAGTCTGACGCGGGCCGAAGCCGTGGTGCACCGTCTCGGTCCTGTGTGGCGTAGCTTGCGGGCGAGTGCAGGACTTCCGGGGATCCTGCCGCCCTTAGCCTACGATGGCGACTGGCTCGTCGATGGCGCCTTGCTCAACAATCTGCCCATCGATATCATGAGCAACCTGTGCGACGGGGGCATTGTCATCGCGGTCGATGTCGGCGTGAGCATGGACATGGCGGAAAGCGTCCCCTACGGTGAGAGTCTCTCCGGGTGGCAAGTCGTGTGGAATAAAGTGAATCCATTTGCCACGAAGCTCAATGTACCTAATATTGCCACGGTATTGCTGCCACAGGTGAACTCAATAGCGTGCATGACCATCGTCATATGCTACAACGTATGACCGCGGATTTGTACATTCGCCCGCCTGTGGAAGCGTTTCAGTTGCTTGATTTTACCGCTTGTCACACCATTGCGGAGCTGGGCTACGACTTTGCTCAGCAGGAAATCGCGGCGTGGAAGCGGCGGTAGAACAGGCGACAAGCGTGCACCGCATTTCACCAAAGGTGAGCAGCATCTCTCGATCTTCACCCAGCCCCACGCCTGTACAGAGAGATGTCATACCCTGACATCACATCACATCACATCACATCGTCCCCAATGTCTTTAAACATAAATGTATATTATACAGAAAATATGTGACCCCACTATACTATTTTATGGTTATTTTGATTTTTAAAATTGATTTAGAAATAAATGAAATTCTGATTTCACATCATATGATAAAGAAATATTTTCTTCTTGACTCTTATATAAAAATCAATATGATGCCTGCAATATATGCTCATTTTCGACAAGTGTTGGATATGGAAGTTCCCCCATTTCCTATTGGCGCTTGTCGGAGCCTGTTGGTCATATCAGAGCTTTCTAGAGCACGGGGACATGCGGGTGAACGTTGTGCCGACGATGATGCTGAAGCAGGGTGCGTGGCTGGGGCTGAGGCTTGTGGCGCTGCTGTGGGTCACCGCAGTCTTCGGGGTAGGCGGCATCTACGGAGCCGGTCATGCCGATACGTCCGGCGCAGAATCGTGCGGCGCTATCCTGTGTCCTACCGGGTATACGTGCCGCGCCGAGGCGTGTGAAGATGGGATCACGGTGCTGGTACCGTATGACATGGTTGCGCTTCGCGAGGCGCCTGCGTCCGATGTGCACATCATCTTTACACCTGTGTCGGGAACGCCGCAGACGCTTGCGATCGCAGGTGTGCGCCTCGACCTGCCAGCCGTCGAAGTTGCATGGACAGGACCGGGCACATATGCCGCTCGGGTATACGACGACGATCCCTGGTGGGCGACCGCGCCCCTCGTCCTCAGCCGTAGCCGCACCGCAACTGACGTCATCGCGGAGGGCGCATCCGCCTCGGTCTTGGCGCAGAGTTATCAGGACATGGGGTGGGGGTTGTGGCCGAATGTGCTCTCTAGCATTAGCCCCGCCCGGCAGGCACGGAAGCAGGCCTTTGTTGAGGCTGGACTGCCGATACTAGGCTACATCGAGGGCACCGGCAATTTGTACGTCTTCCTGGCGGCCATCGACAACCCGCCCCAGAAGGTGGCGGGTACAGACGTGACGCGTATCCCCTACATGCACTGGAACTGGGGGCATTGGCAGGGCGAGTTCCCAGTGGACATGCAGGTCATCTGGGTGGGGCCGCACACCTACTATAACGCCCCGGCATATGCCGAGCCTTACACACAGAACCATGCCATCTACGGCGATCGCATCGAACCCACAACCGTGCACGGCAACCCGATGACGAGCCCGCCAGAGGCCGTGTTTGACCCGCGCCGAGAAGGTCTGTATCGCGCCTGCGGCGCTGCGGATATCAACGGTGACGTCGCTCTCGATCTGAGCCTGAAAGGCAACCGGAATGTGACCGGGCTGCCGGGCGCCCTGCGCATCAATGGCGCCGATTTCAGTATTCTCGGCTTTGCTCGCGACCCGGCATGCCCTTTGTGGCTGCGCTACCATGCCATGACGTTGCGCTATGCGGTGGCGAACGGCGCCGTCGGAACCTGGATGGACAACATGTCCATGTGGGACGCACTGGGATTGTCCCCGGCCCAGGGCGCATTTGGCAACCATGCGATCGATGGCTTCGAGACGTTTTTGCTCGCCCATGCCTCTTCCGGCTTTCTACGCCGCAGCGGCCTTCAACCCCATCTCGAGCGCGTGAATATGCGCTGCATGATCAAGTCAAAGGTGCGCACCGGATTTGGGGCCAATCCGGGTGCCGCGGCCGTGTGCGCCGACCCCATGGCGCTGCGACACGCCGGCCTGATGGACAAAAGGTGGGATGCCGATTTGGCCTGGGGCGCTTGGCTCGCGTACAGCGCCCAGTTACACGTGAACTACTATACCGCGATGCGCCAGATGCTCGACGCGCTGGACCCTGAGTTCCTCTGGGGCAACAATGACCTTCCCACCTTTGGCGGGCCGATTGGCGCATCCGTGCCGCCATCGATGAATATGTCGGAACTCCATCTCGGGCCGGATATCTTGACCGGTGGCGTCAGGCCGCCGCCGCATGGCTCGCTGTCGCCTCTCTATGACCTCGCCGGGGCCTTCGGCCTCGCCCAGTACCAGTCTGTCTGGCTGTACGTGACGGCATCCGAATACCAAGACAGCCCCGAGCTGCACCGCGCCCTCGCCGCAGAGGCGCTGGCGTACGACACCTTCCTCATGCCGTCGGCTGAAGATGCCCGGGCGCCGGGCACCACCGAGTCGGCGGGCGCGATACACCGCTGGTTGCGGCCGCACGCTCAGGAGCTGGAAGGCCGCACGCCTTGGAGTCAGATCGGGCTCGTGTACTCGCCCGACTCGTGGCTCCGCACATTCCGGCCGGGCGGTGTGCCCAATGTGCTCCTACCGGATGGCGCCGGGCGACGCACGGTCAAGGACTTCTCCCACTTGTACGCGTTCGCCGGCTGGCACCTAGCGCTGCGCCAAGCGCACCATCAGGTGCAGCCGCTGCTGGCAGGTCGTCTCCGACGTGGCGACCTCGACGGCTTCGACGTCATCATCTTACCCGATATGCAGGTGCTGTCCCGCCAATTGCGTAACCGCGTGCTCACGCCATGGGTGCAAGGCGGCGGCGTCCTGATCATGTCGGGACGTACCGGGCGCTATCGAGGACGCTCCGGATTGTACGAACCGTGGCGCCACGGCGCTCTCCCAACCGGCGCCCAGACGCTCACGGGTTTTGCAGACCTCGACCAGGTGTCCACGATTACCGACGTCGCGCTGGGCCACGGCAGAGTCGTCGTGATCCCGGCCACACCAGCCGCAGAGGCGTGGCTCGGGCGCGGCTCCGGCGCGATCCGTGCGGCTATCGCCTACCTCGAATCGACCGATGCCCTCCATTCATCCATTCTGGCGCCACCGCAAGATCCGAATGTCGTGGTCCGGTTGCATGTCGACCGGCTACGAGGCCGCCTCTTCATCGATCTCGTCAACCGTCATTGGGACCCGGAAAGCGACCGGTTGATACCGGCTGGCGTGCAAGAACTCACTGTCTCCCTGCCAACGTGGATGCGCGGTCTCCCACTCCACTCTCGAACCGCCGGTGGCCGAGGGGCTGCGACGGTGACGCCGCAGAGCAGTGCGGTCCGGGTGCGTGTGGACGGGATCGAGGATATCGTCACGGTGGTCGTCGAGACTTTGGCTATGTAAGGTCAGGCGCCCGGAACACGGAGGCGGGCGGGCCTTTTGGGCGGGGGTAAGAGCCAATAGACTGCCGTCGACATACTATAGACCACCGCCAACGGTAGCAGCGCCCAGTAATAGCTGCCGGTTTGATCGAAGATCCACCCCATCCACACCGGCGTGCTCATGGACATGAACTGGTCGGGCAGATGTTGCCAGCCCCGCAGCGTGGCAAAGGACCGCCGGCCAAAAAAAGCCCCCATAATGGCCCAATTCAGGTGGTTGGCGCTCTCCGAAAAGGCGAGTAAGAGGACGCCCAGCGCCAATTGCCATATCCGGCCGCTCTGGTTCAGGAACATCACCAGAGCCAGCGCGCCAACGGCCATGCATACGGCATTGAGCCTGGGCTTGGACAGGCGATCCCCCATCCACCCCAAAATAGGGGTAAAGATGAACGTCCCCAAGGACAGGATCCCCACGAAGACCGCGGCCATGGGCAGGCTCTCCTCGGTCGTCCGCCCGCCGCCCTGCAGAAACCAGACCACGACCGGAGCCATGAGAAAGGACATGCCGGCATGTACGATGTTACGCAGGCCATTGGCGAGAACGAGGAGCCAATACGAGAGCGTCCGCATGGCCTCAGACGCGGTAAAATCCGCTTCGGCCATGGTGTGCCGCACGACTTCAGGCGCGGGAGTCTGCAAGGCTGGCCTGTCCGACGCCGGCTCACCGTCCGGCAGAAGTCCCATGCTTTCGGGGGAGCGCCGTATCCCAAACGACAAGGGCACCACCACGGCCAGAATCGCCACACCGGAGAGGAAAGCCGTGCTCCGCCAGCCGAGCGAAAACACCATCAGGCCCACCAAAGGAGCCAGGGCCGCGCCCCCCAGTCCATTTCCGGCCGCCACGACGGACATGGCCAGGCTACGCTTGCGGCGAAACCATTGATTCACCGCCGGAAGGGTGGCGTTGTTATAGCCGGAACGGAAACCGACCGACAGCATGCCGACGAAAATGAGGATAAAGGCGGAGAAGCTGTTGCTGAACGACAGGCAGATAAATCCCAGGCCCGACATGATGCCGCCAAAAGCCAGCATGACGCTCGACCCAAAACGGTCCGAGAGATACCCCATGACCGGTCCCAGTACGCCGCCTTCCATGCGCCCCAACATTTCCGCCAGGGAGATCGTCGCGACGCCGAGACCCAGTTCGCTGCGGATGGGAAGAATGTAGAGGGTGAAGCCCCGATTAAAGGTTCCATGTTTGAGGGCGTCGACCACCAGGCTGATGACTACAATCCACCAGCCATAAAATATCGTCGTCGGCCATGTCAGGACGGCCTTGGCAGAAACTTTAAGTTCCTGGACAAAATGAGCGACATCATTTTTCCAGAGGAAAAATATGCATTTCATGTTGTTCGGGCGCTTAGCCACGCGCAGTCCTCAGCATCTTCTGCTCTCCCACCTCCGGTGTCCGGCGTGTTGGGTGCGACCCGTCCGCCCGGACTGTCCCTAGACCCCACTATTACCTCAGACGGCTCGGAAAAGAAAGTCCTCAGGTGCCAATAGGTGGTGGTATCCGTTCTTGACTATGAGGAAAAAAGCCTCGATATTAGTCCATACGTATCCACGGACCTTCTCCTGCTCACATCATCTGAGATGGGAAATATGATGGTTACAAGCAGCGCACATGATGGGCTCGAGGCGCCAAGTCTCACCTCACGTCGGCAATTCCTGCAAGTAGCGGTGGCGACCATCCCATGGTTGTCGCGCCTCCCCCAAGTCTCGGCACAAGAACGTGATTCGGAGATCGAATCCTTGGTGCGTCTGCTCGAAGACACCCCGCGCGAACGCGTGTTGGAGGCGGTGGGGCAGCGCGTTCGCCGTGGCCTCAGCTACCGCTCCGTCCTGGCCGCGCTCTTGCTGGCTGGCGTGCGGAATATCCAACCCCGGCCCGTCGGCTTTAAATTTCATGCCGTGCTGGTGGTACACTCGGCGCACCTGGCCAGTCTGGCCTCACCAGCCGCGGATCGCTGGCTGCCGCTCTTTTGGTCCCTGGATCATTTCAAACGCGCCCAGGCTCGTGATGAATCCGAAGGGGATTGGACCATGGGGCCGGTACGGACGTCCGACGTGCCCCCGTCCCATCAGGCCACACCGGCTTTTGTGCAGGCCATGGACAATTGGGATGAGGCCGCTGCCGATGCCGCGGTGGCCGGGTTGGCCCGCGCCGCCAAAGCCTCGGACATCTTCGACCTGCTGTGCCGCTACGGTGCCCGCGATTTTCGCGCGATCGGCCACAAGGCGATCTACCTCGCCAACGGTTGGCGTACGCTGCAAACCATTGGTTGGGAACATGCCGAACCGATCCTGCGGTCCTTGGCCTACGCGTTTTTGGCGCATGAAGGGACGAATCCCGCCCGCCGCGATGCCGCTGCTGACCGGCCATTCCGCCGCAATCAGCAGTTGCTGCACACGATTCGGCCGGGCTGGCAAGGCGGGGAAGTCAGCGTGGCTGCGACTGCCGATATGCTGGCCACGCTGCGTCAGGCCTCCGCGGATGAAGCCTGCGACACGGTGGTGGCCATGCTCAATCGCGGTATCGCCCCACCATCGCTCTGGGATGCGTTGTTCGCGGCGTCAGCCGAACTGCTGATGCGTCAGCCCGGTATTGTGGCGTTGCACGCGGTGACGACGACGAATGCCATCCACGCGGCCTTTCAGACCACGGCCTATGACCCCACCCGCCGTTTACTGCTGTTGCAAAATGCCGCCTTTATGACGCGCTTTCGGGGCGAGCCCGGCCGGCATCGGCCCATCGCCATTGACCAGTTAGAACCGGAAGCCCTCGAGCATGCGGGACCGGGCGCCATGCAAGAAATTGTGACCGAGATCCCGAACGATGTTGACCGCGCCGTGCGCAAGGTGCTGGCCTATTTACGCACCCCGAAACACCCGCAAACCTTCATGGAGGCGGCCCGCCGCCTGTTGGTCTACCGAGGCAGCAATGCGCATGATTACAAATTCGCCTCCGCCGTGCTGGAAGACTATGCGCACATTTCCCCGGCTTGGCGCGACCGCTACCTCGCGGCCAGTGTGTACAACATGCCCGGTCCGGGCCGTGCGGATAACCCACTGGTGGCGCGGACACGCGCGGCATTGAACGGTTGAGCGCCTCGGAGGGAGCATCGCCATGGACCTGCACTTACGCCCAGGCGTCCCTGAGGACGCCGCCGCCTGCGGGGCGATTTGTTATGAGGCGTTTAAGGCCGTCGCCGAGCAGCATCGTTTTATGCCAAGCTATGCATCTGTCGAGGTGGCTCAGACCCTGATGGCGCAGCGTCTTGCCCACCCGAAACATTACGTGGTCGTGGCCGAACGCGGCGGCCGTGTGGTCGGGAGTAATGTCCTCGATGAGCGCTCGCCCATTTTGGGGCTTGGTCCGATCACGGTCGATCCGGCGGCGCAAGACCGGTCGATCGGTCGGCAACTCATGCAGCATGTGCTGTCGCGTGCCGACGCCCATGCGGCCCCCGGCGTCCGTCTGGTGCATGCGGCCTATCATACGCGCGCCATGTGTTTGTATGCGAAAATGGGCTTTGCCGTGCGTGAACCCCTGGCCAAAGTTGAAGGCGAACCGCTCGGCCTGTCGTTCCCTGGGTATGCGGTGCGGCCGGCGAGCATGGCCGATCTGGATGCGTGTGCTCAGCTTTGTGCCGACGTGCATGGCCATGATCGCCGCGGCGAGCTGTACGATGCGATCACGCAGGGGACGGCGACGGTCGTCGAGCATGCTGGCGACCTCAGTGCATATGCCACGCTCATCGGCGTCTCCGGTCATGCTGTGGCCCGGACGACGGCGGCACTGCAGGCGCTGATCGGGGGCGCGCCAGCATTCGCGAGAGGTGGGTTTATCATCCCGCTCCGGAACGAGGAACTGTTTTCCTGGTGTTTGCATCATGGGCTGCGTGTGGCCGTGCCGCAAATGCTGATGAGCCGGGGTTTTTATCAAGCGCCTGCGGGTGTGTTTCTGCCTTCGGTGCTTTACTGAACTGACATGCCAGAGGGGATTTTTATTGCGCAGGCAATTGCCCGGATGGCCGAACTTCGGCAAGTTAACCAGCCGGTTGTGATTTTATATCCGGTAAAGGGGAATATCATGGCCCGTGACGTTATCAGGATGCCCGAGCTTCATGAGGCGAGTCTTCAGCTCATTCGCGAAGTCCATGATCTGCACCAAAGTGGAGGAGGGGGCCTCAGCCTCCTTCGCCTGTTGGAGATGTTCTCTGCGGATCTGCCAGCCGACGTGCGTGACCAAATCGTTGGCCGTGGGGATATTATACTTGACCCAATTAACGATTCGCAGGGTACTTTTATTAATGAAAGTGAACCGGTTGAATTTGAGCTTGACGTGGCAGGGATCAACGCTGAAATTACGATTCCAAGAATTATCCAAGGCGGTTATGTTACGTTTGCCACCGATTTTGTTTTCAGCTTCCAAGATGAAAACACGCTAAGTGGTTGCGTGAGGTTGATCATATTTCGTACGTGTGTTGACCTAGAAAACTTCTCGGTAAACGAAAATCGAATTGATATCGATTTCTCTGGCGAAAGCGTGGATCAATGTATTATTCATAGACCCTAAGATGAACCTTCTCGAGGTGAGCCCGGACGGGACACGCCTCTACCTCTCAAGCGGCCAAGTCCTTCGAACAGGTTCCTTTCTTCAGGCTGGCCGCGTCTCCGCAGGCATTCCCCGTTTTGGCGCGATGGCTGGCGCTGTGTACGTCATCGGGTAGGGGCATCATGTCGCCATGCCCCCCCCCTCAGAACCGTGCGGGCGACTTTCATCGCACACGGCTCAA
>CBCXVS010000168.1:0-16744 GCA_965178525.1 uncultured bacterium
GGAAAAATTCCGAAAGCCTGGGATCTTGCTCAGGGTCGTTAATCTCTCAACCATCGCACATTGCCCAGACGCATCAGAGCGAACGGCGAAGTCAGCGCCGGCAGGGCCAGTTCCAGCAAACCGTTCAAATGGCGCTCCTGAAAATTGAAAAATAGGCCGGGGCTGATGGGTCGGTCGAATTTTGCCATATTGACCTGGAAGACGCCTTCCTTGCCCGCGGCCAGCGCCGAACCTGCTATCACCTTGTTTTCCTGGACGAGATAGGTGTCTAGATCTCCGAATGATATTAGTTTGGGCATGGGCGAGGGACGGAAATTCCTCAGCGGCCTACCGGCCAAGCAGCGCTCTACATTTTCGGCGCCTTGTTCTCCCATTTGTATGGCGTAGTATGCCTGCTTGACAATGGGTTCGGGCAGTTGAGCCGCGTCTCCGGCAACGAAAATGTTTTCAAAAAAGCGACTCTGTAAAGTGTCCTGCACGGGCGCCCACTGCCCGTCCTCTGGGGCCAGTCCTGCCTCTGCGAGCAAGGGGGACGCCTTGGCCCCCCCGGCCCATATGGTCAGATCGGATGGCAAGATTTTGCCGGAGTCCAGCGCGATTTCGTCCGCGGTCATCGAGACTACACTGGCGCCCGTGTAGAAATGGACAGGGTAAGTCCTGCAAACCTTTCGCACTTCCCGGTCAAGGACAGCGGGTTCGTCGGGAAGAAGACGATCCTGTTGTTCGACGAGGTAAATGGTCAGGCCCGATGCGTTCCGGTAGCGGCGCAGGATCTCCCCCAAAGCCTCTATACCTATAAGTCCTCCACCGACGACAACCACTGACGATCGGGGCTTTCGTCCAACCGTATTTTTCAATTTCTCCCCGATGGCCTCGCACGCCTGTACCGATTTGAAGGGTAGGGCAAAGGTATTCGCTCCCCTGACACCGGATGAGTTGCTTACCCCGCCCAGGGCCACCACGCATACATCGAACTCGAACGATTTACCCGACTCAGTGGTGACGTTGTGTGCCGACGGCTCCAGCACCACGGCTTTCTCCTGAACGAATCCATGTCCGGCGGCGCTCAGCAGGCGCTTTTTAGGCAGGCGTAGCAGTCTGGGACTTTTGACGCCGGAGATCAGCTCGTGGATATTAGGCGTGAATTCGAAGTGAGGCTGCGGATCTATAACCGTTACGGCAAAACGGGTCGAAAGCTGTAGTGCCACGGTCAGACCCGCGAAGTTGGCCCCAACGATGACCACTCGCCTGCCGGATTGAGTCGTATTAGTCTGGTTCATAACAAGCCTGTCGGAAGAAACTTTGGCCGCAATGTGAGACTCTCTACTTACCTTACTCAGCGCAAATTGTCAAGTCATCGATTGGAAGCTAAGCAGCTGTTTTAAAACTCCTGCCAGGCTACCGCCAACCCAAAGGGTCGAGCAAAAAAGGCCGACAACAGTTATAGGGGAAAAGTGTATTTCTCTTATCTGTACGACACTACTTCTTAAGAGCACTTTTGCGAAGTAAAGCATTGAGTGGAAGTAAATGCACAAAAACAACGAGTGGCATTCCATAGACTGGGTAGAGAATCAGTGGAAAATACGTCATCAGATCCACATTTGGAAAAGTAAAAATAAGTTGAATCGTGCTGGTCATATCAAGAACACCTAGAATGCCCGCAACAATAATGTCGGACATGCCAAAGATATTCAAGGCCACTGCAAGGCGGGTCGCTCCCGACTTTCCTTTGAAATACCAATAGGCAACGAAAGGAGCGGATATGCCAACAAGTGTGTCGCCAAGGCCTATCGGCAGGGCAAAAATTGCAGGAAGTTTATGCTGTACAAAGAGGACCAGAAACGTGAAGCCTATGACCCGCATCGTTAACCAGGCAATCAACCAGTAGCATGGTATGGCATGGGCAATGTCGGAGCAGTTTCATGCGAAAAAGGACGAAGCCGAAGCTGATAGCCACGATTCCTCCGAGCATTGACCGGGGTAATTGATCCGGCTTTGCGTGAAATAGTCCCTCCCTTCCTAATATGATCGACATGATAAACCATCCCGGAACCCATACTCCCATATGAAGTATGTAAGCTAACACTTTCTCCCGTTTGGAAGCATGAAGATTCTTCAATGCGAAAAATAACATGACCAAAATGGCAATGGCGCCTATGGTCATCCCCGTGACGGTAAAACCGGTCAGAAGCGGGGAGATGGTCAACTCACTAGGGTTGTTCCCCAATAGTTAATGAGGTAGGCTATCCTCCCCCAAACGATGGAGGGAGCCCAGCCAGGTCATTGGTTATCCGAGATGATCGGCAGATGAAAGCCTTAACCGGTGTGTCTCAGACGCAATTTGACTTCTTGCTGCCCGCCTTCAGCCACGTCTATCAACAGGCTCAGCAAAAACGCTATGAGGAGGGTGTCCAAGCTGGCAAACGCAGCCGAAAGCCGGGTGCAGGTATCAAAGGCAAATTACCCACTCTGTCAGACAAACTCCTGTTCGTTCTATATTATTACAAGACGTATCCGACGTTTGATGTTCTTGGTGCACAATTTGGTATGGTACGTTCGAAAGCGAATGAAAATCTCCATAAGCTCTCTCCCATCCTGTATGACACGTTAGTGCAGTTAGACCTCATGCCTTATCGAGAGTTGAAGACCCCAGAGTCGTTGAGGGAGGCGTTGTCAGGTGTGGATCAACTGATTATTGATGCGACTGAAAGAAGCTATCGCCGGTCACAAGATGAGACGACCCAACGTGAACACTATAGTGGTAAAAAAAAGCCATACGCTGAAAAATACAGTGATGTCGATGCCGGATAAATGGATCGTCTTTCTGGGCCGTACGTTTAGTGGTCACAACCATGATTACAGCATGTTAAAACAAGAGTTCCCACCGGACTTAGACCGGTTTAGTGACGTAGAAGTTTGGGTGCACCTGGGTTATCAGGGGATTCAGTCGGACTACAAAGGCGAAATGCTTGAGATTCCACACAAGAAACCCCGGAAGAGCAAGACGAATCCGACTCCAGAATTGACGGCGGAGCAGCAGGCGGCGAATTATGCCGTGAGTCAAGTTCGCATCTTGATCGAACATGCCATCGGCGGTATGAAGCGTTTCAACATTTTGGTGCAGCGTTTCCGCAACCGCAAAGATCACTTTGAGGATGATTCGGTGGGCATCTGGGCTGGGCTAGGGAACCTGATCTTATGCTATTGAGGAACAACTCTAATGTTCATACATTCTTTACCTTACAAAGTATCAGTGGGAAAGGCGATGCCTCTAAGAAGCGTGGGACTTTGATCAACTGGGTTTCTCGGCAACGAAGATTCCATATCGCATGCACCCGATGCGGTAAGCCGTCCAAATCCGGAGGACCGTAACGGCGAACATCCGATCGACGTTAGAACTGTGAAGAACGAACCGGCGGTATTCCCTTCGCGTCGCCAATCGCCCGGCAAGTCGCCACGCGATTATCGGCCAAGTTTTCCATACCTGGTGACTGATGTCCTGAAATGCTCTCAGCTTTAGCCCTGAAGAATGAATCAGATTTCGATAGTCGTTCGCGCTTCCCATAGCCGGTAGCCGCCCTTCCTGGCAGATAGGTTCCAGAAGGTGCTTTTTCATCCATGAGCCATGCTGATCTGACACTAGCCACGCACAGATGACGATCTGACCTCCCGGCCTTAAAATCCGGAAGGCCTGGTCGAAGAAGGCAACCTTGTTTTCTATATGAGATAGGCATTCGATAGCAATCACCGTGTCAAAAGCCGCAACCGGCAACTCGTTCTCAAGCCAATCTTGACAAAAGAAGCGGGTCTGTTCTGTGGTGAGGGAGCAGGCATAATCGTACTGGGTCTTTGAAATCGTAAAGCCCTCCACGTACGCACCAAAGTCTTTCACAAGCATTCGAGCAGTTGCGCCATAACCGCAGCCCACATCGCAAACCCGATACCCGGGACGTATGCAACCCAAATCGACGATCTGCTCTACAAGCTGTCGAACTGCTTGCTCTGTGGTCTCGTTACCCGATAGCCAAAGGCCGTGGTGAAGATGCTCCCCCCAGATGTCGCGATAGAACTCGTCCAGGTTATCATAGTGAGCGGCAACGGCTTGGGGAGACTGAGGCGTGCTAGCTTTGATCATTATGTTCCTACCTTTTGAACGAATTGAAGAATTCGAAGCCCCATATTATCGGCGTTTCCGAGGGGGCACGTGCGAAATCAACCCATATGCGGCATCATAACAGTTCCGATTCAAACTCTTTCTTTTTCCAAGAAGGAACCGCTCTGAGCCGACACATTTTACCCTTTCCCCTGAGCAACTCATATCCTTTGCCCTCGAGGCGTTTTTGACCCACGCAAACGCCCTCAATCAGCACCACTTTGCCGCGATGTGAACCAAAACGATAAGGGATGTCGCTGCCGAGCACGGGCCAGTGTGTACGCCGACGCCATCCCCGGCGAGGATAACCGGCGTCACTTCCGCTACCGCGTCGGGGACGACGTGATCCATCAGACCCTGGCCGTGGTGGTAGAGCTCCTGCAAGCCTTTGGCCTGATCAACGACACCGGGCTTACCACCGCCTTTTCGCGAGCCCTTGGAGCCGGTACGGCGGCGAGGTTTTTGGTACGGGGCGTCCGATGATGGTGGCTTCGATGAGGTGGTGGAATGCTGCTTCAGTCGGGCCTCCAGCGTTTCGACGCGCTTGTGCAGGCGCCCCATCTCGGCGTGCAGACATCTCATCTCGACCTGTAGGGCGGACACATCGGCTGGCACAGCCAGCGGCGTCTGAGCCCAGTCCTGCTCCATAAAGGAAAACGACCTAACTGTAGGGGTGACCTCAGACCGTAGCTCCATGACGTCTCCAGTCGGCATGCCACGGGGGTGAGATAAGGACGATTTTTTATAGTGGAAAGAGGCAACGGTGTCCAGCGAAAAATATCCATGGAGCGGGTCAAACCCTACCGTCGGCAGACTGAGCCTGGAATAGGTTGGGATTCTATGATTGCACACAGCCCGGTCATCCGGGGCATCGCTAGATGCTCTTAGCTCCGACGAGCGTCGAGGACGTGCTGCCCGAGTCGTGCGTCTGTGGCAGTGGCGAATTTGATCTGATCCAGTATGATACGCACCAAGTGATTGAGCTGCCCCGAATCGAGATGGAGGTGATGCACTGGGTGCGGCATCAGGGTCGGTGTATGGCGTGTGGGGGATGGCCAGTGAGCAGGTGGCGTTCTACATGATCCCTCCCCAATACTCCAAAGAGGCGTTTTTCGACCTCATTGAGGATTGGACCAGACTGTTGGTGAGTGATGGTTACGGCATCTATCAAAAGTGGATGAATGCGCGGCAGACCTCTGAGGCCTCAAACTCCGCCAATTCTGAGTATCACAGGAACGCCCGTCACACGGCGTGACGAAGTCCCGTGTCGAAAAATAATCATTTCCTGCTTGGCTATGATTGCCATACAATGCATGCTGTGCGTGCTAGAACGCTTCCCGCGTATCATAGTCGTAGGAGGCTAAACAGATTAGGCAACTGCAGTCACACAGGTGCCTGCCTGCAAGTGGGTGGCGGTCGGTCTTACATCCTTGCAGATCTTCCTAGAGCGAGGCGAGCGCGAGCAGTGGTTTGAGTCGTCCTTTATTGTCACTACCGCCTTGGTCGCCTTGGTGACGCTTGCCGTCTTGGTCATGTGGGAGCTGTACACGGACGAACCCGTGATCAATTTCCGCCTGTTCAAATTGGCCTCACCCTGTTCGGCAGTTTTTTTGTCCTGGCGCTTTTTCTCCAACGCTTGCAAGGCTTTTCGGTAATGGACTCCGGCCTTTTCCAAATGCCGCGGATGTTGATCATCGTCATTGTCACGCCCATCGCTGGCCGTTTGTATAACTATATGGATAGCCGCCTCCTGATTAGTTGTGGGGTGGCCCTGGTGGTGGTCGGATATCTGGACATGGCCGAGTTTACCCTCGAGGTGGGGTGACCCCAGATGCTACCGAGTTTTCTCTTGACCGGGGCTGGCATGGCGTTCATGTTCGGTCCGATGTCTGTGGTCGTGATGCGGACCGTGCCGTTACCGCTGTTAACCGCGGCTTCCAGTCTTTACACTTTGGGGCGGCGTATCGGGGGGAATGTGGGCTATGCGTTTGTGGCCAGCCAGATCGACCAGCGCTCTGCCATGCATCGGGCGCGGCTGGTCGATCACGTGACCCCGTATGATGTGAGCACCAGCCAAGTGCGCGATGGGCTCACCGGCCGTCTGGCTACCGGGAGTGGGCTGCCGCCCGGCGTGGCTGAAGACAGTGCGCTGAAGCTACTAGCCGGCGCCGTGAATCGTCACGCCGCCATGCTGGCCTACAATGACATCTTCTGGCTTATGGGCATGCTGTTCGTGCTCAGTGTGCCGTTTCTGCTGCTCCTTGGCAGGCGTAGTCGTCAGGCAGAGAAGGACTGAGGACCGAGGACGGAGTGCGAAGGCACAACATGCGATGTCCGGTTATGAGCTTCACACCGGACTTGGCTCAAGTACAGCCAACAATTTCTCCCGCAGAAACAGGCGGGCACGATGCCGGCGGGCTTTGACAGCGGCGATACTCAATTGCAGGCGCTCGCCCGTCTCTTGATTGGAAAGGCCGTTGAGTTCGCTGAGCACCACCGCTTTATACGCCGGCTGCAAGGCATCGATAGCCTGTGCCAAGAACTGCAGTTCCTCTGCTTTGGCCACATCATGTTCGATGCTGTCCGGTTGCTCACTGACAGGACGTATGGCCATATCACCCGTATCATAGCTCTGCCACATCGTATTGGAGATACACACCTCTTGGCGGCTTTTCCTGCAGCGCAACTGACTCAGAGCCGCATTCGACGTGACGCGATAGAGCCAGGTGGATACCGCCGCATCGCCCCGAAACGTATGGCCCTTTTCATAGAGCTTGGCAAACACTTCCTGGGTAATCTCTTCTGCCTCCGCCTCATTGCCCAGCAGGGATAGGGCCTGCCCGCAGACGCGGCGGTGATAATGCTTGAATACTCGATTAAACGCTTCCGTGTTGCCGGCCTGTAGCTGGCCGATCAGCGTCTGTTCGTCCTCCGGTGACCAGGCGTGACTCGCGTCGGTTCCATGATGCGTCGGTTGTTCCACCTCGGTTGCCTCCCCAATGTCGTGGACGGTATGCGTATGATGATAGGTAAAGCGTCATACAAGAAAAAACGTACAATTGGGGTATAACAAACGAATAAAGCGCGTGTAAAAATTCGGTAAAGGTGGGATGCTTGCACGATATGGAGGCATGCGACAAGCTGAGACAGCGCGAGATGGCTCTACAACTGGAGCCGAAATGCTATCGCTATGATGTTAAAGCGGACATGACGGCCTTCCAACCCGACGTGCGCGGTGGCGATATCGGAAATGGTAGCCTTTCATGAGCGTCGCGACGCCTCCTGCACGACGCCATGACCTTCGCCGTCAGCGCCTGGAGTTCCTCGCGTACGAGTTCGGTCACACCTTGCGCCATCAGCCATTCCCGCAGGGCCTAGTTCATCAGACGCTGATAGCCCTGCCCATCCGGGACCATCTGTTTGAATTGCTCGATCATGTCGGTGTCAATCCGGATAGTAATTTTACTTTTCGCCACTTCCCGCCGCGCTTCACGTGCAGCAGGACCTCGCCGAACCTGTCCGGGTTCCGGCGGCCGTCTCATATCGGTTGAATAATCAAAGTCCGGCTCTTGGGTCGTAGCCATCGCGCCCCCTTCCTTGCCGTTGCGGTCTGCAAAAGCAGAGACGACTTCGTAGAATCTAACTTGGTGATCGGCAACAACTTGCTGATACTTCTCCTCATCCTCGACAAAGCCGATGTCCATGCTCCGTCCTTTGTGAATATGTACAATCATACATACATTGGGTAAGAGAGACAAGGGAAGATAGAAGAGGAAGCAGACTGAAATGAAACCTCACGCATGTGGCATAGCGAATGCAGAATGCAGCCTATCCATACTCCGGACATTCTGCATTCCGCATTCGTCAAGTGCCTGGCCGGGATCACAAAGGTCCTAGTTAGCGGCAGCCAGTGTCACCTCGAAGCACCAGGGCCGCGTCGAGCCATCTTCCCCGGGAACGCGTCCCGGCGGCGAGCCGCCCGGATCGGGATCGAGAAATGACATTGGCTCCGGCCCCAGGACGACTGGACCCGGAAACTGCTGTCCGACACCCATGTTCACCCCACATGCGTCATCGACATCGCCATCCGCTACGCGGATTTGGCCATCGGTGTCGGCACACTCGACGATGATCGCCCAGTCATACAGGCCCGGCGGCAGTGTAAACGGCGCAATGGGAAACGCAAACAGGAGCTCGGGAATCCCGGGGATGGGCACGATCGGCGCGAGTAGGATCGGCGTAAAAGCGGCCTCCGTGCCCGTCGGACGCGGCTTGCCGTCGGATACACTCGAAGATATAGATGCCCGCCACACGGCTCAGACAGGGCTCGAGGATCTTGTGCTTCCAGGTGAATTCGATCGAATCGGCTTCTGAAAACGTATAGAGTTCCAGCTCAATGTCACCAGGCGGTACGTCGATGTCCGTGGTCCAGCAATCCTGCAGGACGTTAACGGGACCCGGCTGGGCAAAGACGGGGGAGATCATCAACGCCACCGTGCCGATGAGCGCGGCGAGCATACTTCCACGAATACGCATCATTTTCCTCCAAGGTTCTCAAATTGAGGCTGTGTAGTCACCACCCATCATCCAGCGTGTTATCGAGGCGAGCCAACATCGCAGCTCTGTATATGGATCTCCTTCCTGTGTTTTCAAATAATTATAGTCGTATTGTGTACGGTTATCCTGAATTAAAACGCTGAATTATTTAAAACAAGTTGCAGTATAAATTGTTTTAAAACTATAAATCAATAATAATTATAGTTGACTATAAAGATAAATTGTCTAAAATGCATCGTTATTAATGTTTAATATAATAGTTTTCATATTTATTTTGCTTAAGTATGTCAGAAATGATGTGATGGATACACAGGACATTCTATGGCGCACCATCGTGGGGGGCGCGTCCGTTTGCTTAGGAAGGCGCGTCTTGTATGAAGAGCCCATCATCCGAAGAGACGGCTTCCGGATGCCCGAGCCATCCGGAAATCCGGTGCCGCGACCAGTCTTGTGGTGGCAATGGGAAGGGCTAGAATAGTTAGGCTCTAGGCACGCTGGAGGAACTGGAGCGATGAACCTCATCCGCAGTACCTCCCGCAAGGATGGTGGTTGAGAAGGTGGGAGACCTCAGCTAACACCACCGAGGGCGTGGCGAGGGGAAGGCGAAGCGATGGCACGACCTCCCGGCAGCGCGCCTGCCATGTCCCCCACAAGATACATACCGCCTATTGCGGGAAATCCGCCGGATCGGCCGGATCCGTTCCGGCATCGCGCTCGGTTTGATCCCCGAAACCATCCTCGTCACGGTCAATGCCAAGTCGGCGGCCTGTCCCGCGCGGCACCAGCGTATAGGTCAGCGGCGTTGCGGGTGACGCAAACTGACGCGCCATGTCGACGGTCGCCGCATCGCCGTCGTGGTCGCTCAGGAACCGATCCGTCATCCGATCGTAGAAGCCACCGCGGCTGAGGCCATTGATCGTCGCTTTAACGATCAAATCAAGTCGTCCGGGCTCCGCATCGGCCAGTGCGATCATGGCGGCGACCAGATCGGATTGGCCGAACAACGTGACGGGACCGGGACCGGTCACGGTGACCTGTTTACCAGCCGCCGCATGCGTGTCCTGACTCGCCGGCCCAGGAGGCTGTTGCAGGTTTGTGGGTGAGCCAGGAGGCAGATCTGAACCGAAAAAGGAGAGCAAAAGCGCGGTGAGATCCGCGATGTCTTGATCGGTTTGGATGGGGAATGCCCTTGCCGAGATGAAGGCTGACAGCGTATCCAGGCTGCCGTCATGCCGAAACCCGAAGCCCGAGAGACTGACGGGCCGGATCATATCGAACCCGACGCGGTCGTATAAGTTGCGCAGTTGCGGGACTTTCATCGGCATATTCGACTCGTTTGAGTCTGCCTGGAGCGCTAAGTGATGCTCGCCGAGCGGACCCGGCGGCAGCGCGACGAACTGGTTGCCATCCCACGTCATATCCGTGCTGGCGCCCGTCGGCGTCGTATGGCAACTCACGCATGCAAACGCATTGAGTCCTGCCAGCGCATTGCCGTTGGGCAAGGGATCACCGCGTTGCAGCCCCCCCTCGTCGGCGAATAAGCCTGTGGCCAGATGGCCGGGTAAGGGCAAGTCGGTCGGCAAGTCATTATCAAATGTCCGAAAGGTATTGGGCGGATACGTGATCGTGGCGAGAAAATCTTCGAATGCTTGCATCTCTTCCGCAGTCAAATTGTCATCATCCCCTTGCAGGCCGATGAAGGCAGCGTTGAATTCCTCGAGGCCATCTTTGTCACCGCGCCAATGGAAGGGTTCAAGGCCGATAATGGCTTGCCGGGTCTGCGTGCTCATCGGACCTTTCATGGGATGGAAATCATTGAAGGCGTCGGGGTCGCCATCCAGAGGTGTATTCGCGCCCAGATTATGCTGCCCGCCTTCGAGAACGGAGGTCACCGGCTTCATCTCGCCGGCGGGATCCCCCAGGTCCCACGCCAGCCGGTCCAACCGCGCATCCACGTGGCACGAGGCGCAGGCGATGTGTCCCAGGCCGGAATTTTGGTGCGTATCATAGAGGTGTTGGCGGCCGATCTGGATCGACTCCGGCGTCGGGTCGAATAACGCCGTGCGCTCGATCTCGGTCTCCGTGGCCGTATCGATGACCGACAAGGACGACTCGAAGCGGTTTAACACATACAAACGACCGCGGGCCTCATCCAACGCCAGGCCGGTCGGCCCCTCCCCAAGGTCGATACGCCGAAACTGGGGCGGCTGCACATCGAAGATGAGAAGATTGTTCGATCCCATGCCGGTGATATACACGCGCGTTCCGGCCGCATTCCACGCGATGCCGCGCGGGTCACCAATCGATTGGTCGCGCAGCACTTGCGGCAGCGTCGGCACGGTATAATCGAGATGCCCATTCAAATCGCCTATCCGTATCTCGAACGTTGTGGGATCAATGGCCGCCCCGATAACGCGGAGGAACGTTCCCTGCAAATTGGGCTCATAACGAATGTGATTCATCGCGTCGGTACCAACAACCGTGACGTCGCCGGTCGCCGGATTGACCCCAAGGCTCATGCATATATTCATTAACCCGCTCACATAGTCCACTTCGAGACTTGAGGTGTTGATGATCGCGACATCGTGGTCGGGCATGTCCCACCCCTGTGGGCGGCCTGAACGGTCGGCTAGCGGACCGCTGACAAAGTTGGTCCAATCGCCCTCGTTATCGTCGAGCCATCGACCCTGGCCGTCTTTCTTGACGATCAGGCCCACAACTGGCGGCGGGGGCAGAGCGGGATTGATCGAGGGATTGAACGTGACGCCGTCATTGGGCGGCGGGTTCTGCCCGCCGTAGGGTCCATCGGGATCACTGACCGCGTTCGGATGGAAGAAGAGCGGAATCGGCGTATCGCCGTTGAGAATGGTGGTCGCGTTGCCCGATTCAAAAATGGCGGCGTACACTGCCGAGCCATCCGGGCTCACTGCGAGCGCGCGGGGGTCTTCGCCAAGAATGGCGATTTCTGCGGTGGCGCTACGGCTTACAGGATCAAACACTTGAATGGTGTTGACCTGAGAGCACGAGACAAAGGCCCGCTCGGGCGTTCCGGCAAAGACCACATCGGCGGGCTCATCCCGTGTCTGAATCGTCGCGACGACGCGCATCTCGTTGAGATCAACCACACTCACCGAGTCGGAAATATGGTTGACCACCCAGACTTCGTCAGGGGTTCGGAATCGGACCGATACCGGATCCAACCCCACGGGCACTTCGGCTACGAGCATGGGTGAGCCGCTCGATACATCGAAGACGGCAAGCCGCGCATCGGGAAGATTGACCACGGCGAGCTTGGCGCCATCGGGGCTCAAGTCGACGGGATGAACGACCGGCGTTTCCCAATTCACATAAGAAGTTGGCGCGCCTTGTGGCATCGCTTGCTTGGCAAAAGGGAGTAGACAAAAGATCGCCATGACGGCGAAGAGAATGCTGCGTCGCGTTGGACGAACGTGTGCTCTGTATCGCTCAACCTCGGGGCCAGGAGCTCCGGAGCCGGTATGATCGGACGCTTCTGGCAACGAGAGGATCGTTCTTATCCGTTTCAAGCTGTTCACTCCCTATGATATCACACCGCAAACTGTTGTAGAACTTGTATGGGTTGTACGAGTTATCGAGCAAACTCAGACGTGCGTCGTACATGACGGTTTCTATCGTCTAGGGAACGCAAAGAATATGCCAGGCGTTAGATCGGTGTCACCGTGCCGATTTGGCTAGGATTGCGATCTCGCCGATTGGGTCGTTGCGGACACACTTGGCGGCGTTTTAGGGGTCACCTCTGACCCATCCACGGTGCGGACTCTTTCACCGCCCTGCGTCGTGATACCCGCCAGATACGCAAGAAAGTAGGTACTGATGTTCGCCTGCGGCAAAGCCGATAAAGAAGGCTGCAGAGGCATCCGACTCTCAAAGATTACAAAAGCGGTATATATCCATGCGGGGTCTCTGCATCATCGGGGCGCCATGCGATGAGGATACGTTTTGGCCAAACACCGGGGGATCGAACATGCCCGATTCGCGATTCGATGGGTTTCTTCGAACAGCGTGCACAGCGGTGGTCACGCTCTTTGGCTGCTGGACGCTGCTCGCCAATGCGGTGGTGATCTCCGGAGGGAGCTTCACGGACCTGCGCCGCTTGATGCCCGTGGTTTTGCTCGCGGCTGCGGTCATTCTATTTTTCCTGCATTCCGCCTTGCAAGCCCGAACGATTGACGATTCCGGTCACACCTCCCCGCTCAGCGATCCTAGTGACGATAGCAAGACACTGATCACCCTTCTGTTTGGCGCCGGACTCGCCGCCATTTACGCCTTCGGCAGCCAGTATGTGATCTTCTGGGGGCTGACATGTCTGTATCTCGGTGTCGTCTACCTCCGGAAGTGCAACACGCTGCCGTTGCGTTTGCGCGCGGCCAGCTCAGACGCCTGGAATATCTCGCCTTTTGTGATGGCGGCGCTGACTGGCACGCTGGCCACGGTGCTGCTCAACCGCCCTGACTATGATGAATCCCTCTATCTCAATATGGCCGCTTCCGTGTTGGATGATCCCAACGCCCCCATCTTCGCCACGGATAGCTTACACGGCATTTCCGGCACCTACTATTTCCCAACCTACCGGATTCACGCATTTGAGCTTTTCTACGCATTCATCGCCTGGGCCGGCAATATGGAGCCAATTCGGGTGTCGCAGCTCCTGCTTGCCCCGCTGCTGGCCTTCGTGAGCGTCTTCACCGCGGCGAGGTTCTTTCGTCTGTTTCTGCCGCATCGGTGGGGCTGGGCGACGTTCTGTTTCGTCGTCACACTTTTGGTCCTGCGCGAGACCCACCAGATGTACGGGAGTTTTGCTTTTGTGCGTATGTTTGCGGGTAAGTGCGTGTTTCTGACTGCAATCATTCCCCTGATCGTTACCCATGCCGTGGAATTTTTTGTTCGCCCTCGTTTCCGAACCTGGTTCCTACTGGCGCTCACCCAGGTCGCGGCTGTCGGATTCACGGCAAACGCCCTCTAGCCAATGGCGGCTGCTCTCGCTCTGGTTGCCTGCTGGCGTCCTGCCTGGAACGAAACCCACCGCTTTGGCTGGGGGCTCCTGGCTTCGGGATATCCGCTGATCATCAGTCTTATCATCAAAGCTGCAGTCCACAGAGAGGGGCTCCAAATTGAGAATTTTGGAACCCTGCTCCCTATTGACCAGGCGACGGTCAAGGTGTTGGGCGATGGCTTCACATTGTGGCTATGGCTGATGACGCTAACGAGTGCTTGGTGTCTCCTGAAAGACCGGGCTTGCCGCCGTTGGGTGCTCGGCTTCCTGCTCGGTTTTATGTTGACTTGTATAAACCCCTTTCTGGATGAATTCTGGGGAGGGCATGTGACCGCGAAGTATCTTGTGTGGCGACTCTTGTGGGTGGTTCCCTTACCGGTATTTCTGGCTCTCTTGGTGACGGAAGCACTCGCCGGAGGCTGGCAAAAAAGCTGGGCGCAACGAGGCATATGTTGCTTCATGGCTCTGGTTATCATTCTCATGTATGTTCGCGACAACCCCCTTCAAGACCAGAAATACCATCATATTGAATTGAAGCCGGGACTGAAAGTAAAGCAGCCGTATTACGATGTTGCAAAGCGAGTCACACAAATGGCCACAAAAGGCACCCCTGTACTTGTGCCCTACCCGGTTGCACTCTGGGTGCCAACGTTTCGCCAACACCCCTATCCCCCGGTTGCCAGGCGTCACTACACCGAGGGTGTGCTAGCGGTTTTTGCGAGCTGGGTCGACACCCGAGAGCTGCGTGAGCGTCTTGCTCTTTACGATTATATATCCGGAAAATCTTATAACGAGCGTAGTGGGGCTCTCTTAGAACGCTGGCTGAGAGAGAAAAAGATCGCGGTGGTCGCAGTCCCCCGGAATCACAAAGGGCTCAGTGAGCTTTCGCGTATTCTACACAAAGCCGAATTCGTTCCCTCCGAGTACCTCGGCCATGTCATTTTCGACCGTGGTGAAAAGAACCTGCCGGTTCGCCAAGGCGTCAACTGACAATAAAAAGCCCTGTCACGGCAACGCGGATGGTGGGTCATAGCGCTTAAGACAGCCACGTCTCATGGAGCAAAGCCAGAAGGATGCCGGAGCCTAACAGCAGATAGAGCTTCCGGTAGAACGCTTGATAGGTGATGGTGGACTGATATCCCAGTTGTTGCCGCCAAGCGCTTCGTGCCGCCCATAATTGGGTACATGCCAGAAGAGGAACAACATGGAGTGATGGGGGGACCAGGCCGAGTATGCTGAGCCCGGCAAGATACAAGAGACAGCACGTAAAGAGCGCTGTGCTGACAAAGAACATTCGTTTTTTCCCGAAACTCACGGCATTGGTATGCACGTCAGTTTGCCGGTCGGCATCATAGTCTCGAATCTCTTGGATGAGATGCCCGGCAACAAAAATGACGGTGAAAAACGCGCCCACTAGCCAGCCTCTGACGTCGACGGGCGTCGCTGTCGCATAGCCCGCCATGAAATGCAGGATGCCACCGCTGAAGTGGAGAGCCGAAGACCACAACGGTGTGGCTTTGAGGTATGCCAGCGGGCTGGAGTACAAAAGACCCGTGGCGAAGACGCCGAGGCCGAAGACCCACGGTTTCCCGCTTAAGGCGAGTAACGCCATCAGGCCCAAACAGCAGAGTAAAAGCGCAAATCGGCAGGCTTGCTCAGGGCCTGCCTTGTAGAGCCTATCCGTCTGTTTTCCCTTCTTTGGATCCACACTGTCGTTCCGAAGATCAACGACATCGTTCAGCAAAAAGATACCAGCGACGAGCAGATAGGAGCCGCTGCACAAGAGGGCGGCATCGGTGAGCCGGCCCGCGTGACTCTGGACGGCGCCAAACGCGAACCCAAAGAACGGCGTTCCCTGCAGCAAGAGACATTCGCGGTAGCGGATGACCTGAGACAACGCCCGGAATGTTTTGGGAAGCGTGAGGTGTGCAGTGGAAACGTGCCACATGAAGCTACCCCGTGATCTTGTCGGAGAAGTCATAATAGACGCGCAGCCAGAGAGCATAGCCAAACATGTCGGACCAGTAGAATCGTGGCGGTGTGGCCGTGGCGTCATTGTGATAGAGCAGCGGCGGGTCACGTCGCAGCCGCGCGAACGAATCGTTGGCTATCCGCGAAAGTAAGGCTTGAGCGCGGCGTTTGTTGACGTCATTCCGCGGTGCGCTGAGCGACTGTAATAAGTCGACCCACATGCGCTGGCGGTCGGGGGTAGCGCTCAAAACCGATTCCGGCACGGTGACATGGCAGCCGATGCGGACCAGATCCGATTCCCGCATCAGCGGAATCAATACGGTGTAATAGACCCAGTACTGCGCCTTGGCCATCCCGCTGGCCACGTGGCGACATAGGTCCTCCGCCTCCTTTAACTTAGCGAAGTGGTGAAAGAACTGAATCAGGTGCATTTGGATACCAATATCCACCGGATTGGGATCGTCACCGGGATAGATGCATTGATAATCCTTTTCTTGGGCCAACTAGGTATGGTAGAAGCCGTGATCCGTCTTATAGGCGGCTAACGTATTGAAGGCCTGTTCGAGACCGGTGCGATTGGGCTCTGATGCCAGTCGCCACACCAGGGCGGTATCATCCGAGTCCGGGCTGATCACGCAGCCTAACGCAGGAAGATGATCTTGCTCCGGTCTGCCGAAATAGCGCACCAATCCAGTCGACTCGATTTGGCCGACAAGAAATGACCGGGCCCGATCGAGGCTGTGGCGCAGGCCCAATTTGTCGGCGTGGGGTTCGAGCAGGTCGATCATCAAGGCTGGTAGCACCAAATCGGCCTGGTGGCGAATGGGCGGGTGAAACACGGGCTTGCGGGTATGTGACGTCAGCCAAAACCCCTTGTCATGCTGCTGTGACCGAATGGCCTTGATGGCAACGTTAGCCGCATCCTGCAGCTCCGGATGCGAGCCACCAAGGACAGCTAGACCGAAGTTCCCCTGGCAGAATAGGCGGAGGGTTAAGTAGATCAACAGGTTGGCCCAATTCAAAAGTCCATT
>CBCXVS010000169.1:0-16649 GCA_965178525.1 uncultured bacterium
AGGTCAATTCGTTTCAGGCTTTTGAGTTTTTATTTCAACAAGTTGTCGCCGAATCACGGGAGGAACTTCGGCCTAGACATCATCATGAGTATAGAATACAATGCGCAAACTACTGTCTGCTATACGGGTAGAGGAAGGCATGGCGGTGCAGGGACTTGAACCCCGGACACTGCGGATATGAGCCGCATGCTCTGACCGACTGAGCTACACCGCCATCAAGCAGGATGCATATCCGGAAAGAGCCCACTCTGGTGAAGAAACAATATGCCGATCTCACATCGAGTGGGGGCGAAAAACGGCCAGCAAAAAGAACGCAGACAGGAGATAGAAGAAGAGCGCGACCCCAACATCCTGAGCGCCCTTGCCCGCTACCCAGCCCAGAAGGAGACTCAGTAGGCAGAGCCCAATTAAAATGAAAACTTTAACGCTCTTCTTCATAGACGCATTGTGGCTAAAATGTAGTATGAGCCTAACCGATGCAGAAGATCATAGCGTATTTCAGAGGCAAAGTCAATTTAAACGTCAGAATCTGGCCGAAAGGAGACGTCACCGGGTGCGAGGCATGAGACCCGGTCTCATGCCCTTCCGCACCGTGAGGCCACATGAGTATATGATGGTTTTGATATTTTTGGACTTATAGCGCCCAAATGCTCACGGACTTCTGCTAGCGTGTACTAGCGATAACGATGTTGCCTCAGATGCTCACTATAGGAGCCGTTATAAAGCTTGTTGTAGACTTGGCGGGCATATTCCCGCGTAAAGCCGAAGTAATTTGCAATTTCTTGCAACGTCGTCCGATTGCGTACCATCATGTCAAAACTGTCGAGGGAATCTTGACCGTATTTTTCCTTAAATTTCCGCTTGAACTTATTGGCAGGCTTGATATTAAATTTGTTCCGCCAATGCGAAATTGTTGAGGTGCCGACGTTCAGCTGACGCGCGATTTGAGCATCGGTTAGGGCATCCACTTCAACCTTTTCACGAATAAATTGCTCGATATTAGCCTTGTCGATCTTCATTGCAATCCTCACTCATCTCCTTGGCATTGCAGGCCAGGAGACAGGCTCTCGCGGGACAGCATCATGGCCAGAATGACCTGCAGCCTATGCTGCGCCTGCACCGCCCCAAGCAACCCCTAAGATAATATATTAAGAATCTTGTTTAAGTTACACAACAGCACCACGAATTGGCGCTGGGGTTTTAAATAGTTCATGTGACAGATTAAAGATATTATAGCGCAAACTCCTCATGTATTGCAAGAACTCTTGACGGCCTCGGGCGGGGTGCTACACTTAGATACCTTCCTGAATCCCGTCGCATCTTGACCGAGGAAAGGAGAGGGAATGCTTGAGGTATCACCGGTAATGAGAGGCTATATGATGCGAGAATACGGCGCCATGTCAAGAAAAATAAGAGCTTGAGGGAATCGTGGTATCACGCAGCAGGAGGGTTTAGGTGATTCATGAGGGGATGTAGGCGAACCGTTGCAAGTTGTCATGCCAGCTAAAACTTAAGGATAGACCTGAAGGATTGGGGAGACGCGCCCGATAGGGCGCGTCTGTCATCTTAGGCTGAGGAGAACGCCGCTGTGGGTTCCTCATATGTGCCCCATACGTTGCGCAACACATCAGAAATTTCCCCGATCGTGCCATAAGTGCGCACGGCGTTCAGAATATAGGGCATCAGATTTTCATCGCCACGGGCAGCCTCGGCTAGCGCTTGTAAGTGTTGATCGAGCACGATATTGTCCCGCGTTGTGCGGAGTGCTTGCAAACGCGCAATCTGGTCGCGTTCGACCTGAGGATCAATGGTCAAAATATCCACAGGCGTTGCGTCACTCGCAACATAGTCATTGACGCTTACAATCACCTCTTCGTGCCGTTCCAATTTGCGCTGGTAGCGATAGGCGGCTTCCCCGATCTCGCGCTGGGGAAAGCCGAGTTCGATGGCTCGCACCATACCTCCGAGCTCATCGAGCTGGCGGAAATAGTCATACGTCTGTTCTTCGAGTTCATGGGTAAGCTTTTCCAAATAATACGAGCCCCCAAATGGATCGATCGTATCCGTCACGCCCGTTTCGTTGGCAATAATTTGTTGGGTCCGCAGGGCAATGCGCGCCGTTTCCTCGGTCGGCAGCGCGAGCGCTTCGTCCAAGGCATTGGTATGGAGAGATTGCGTTCCGCCCAACACGGCCGCCAGGGCTTGCAGCGCGACACGTACAATATTGTTGTAAGGTTGCTGCGCGGTGAGCGCCACGCCTGCCGTTTGCACATGCGTGCGCAGGAGGAGCGACCGCTGGTCTTGCGGTTGGTAGCGGCGGGCCATTTCCCGGGCCCAAATACGGCGCGCTGCACGTAATTTTGCGATCTCTTCGAAGAAATCGTTATGGGCATCAAAAAAGAAGGACAACCGGGGAGCAAAGGTATCAACCGGCCACCCAGCCGCCACCATCTCCTGCACATACGTCAGGCCATCATACAAGGTAAATGCCAGTTCTTGCACGGCGGTAGCGCCCGCTTCACGGATGTGATAGCCGCTAATACTAATGGCGTTCCATTGCGGTAGATGCTCGGCGCAATACGCGATTGAATCGCGCACGAGCCGTATGGAAGGACGTGGGGGAAAGATCCATTCTTTCTGGGCAATGTATTCTTTGAGAATATCGTTTTGTACGGTGCCTCGGAGTTGGGCGGGAGAAACGCCCTGCTGTTCGGCGACGGCGATATACATCGCCAGGGCGATCGCGGCTGTCGAGGTAATGGTCATCGACGTACTGACTTGCTCCAGGGGAATGCCGTCGAGCAACGCTTCCATATCGGCTAGAGAGCTAACGGCAACCCCGCATTTCCCCACTTCACCCGAGGCCATGGGATGATCCGCATCGTAGCCGTATAAGGCCGGCAGATCGAAGGCCACACTCAGCCCCCCGTTGCCTTCGGCCAGGAGGTACCGGTAACGTTCATTCGTTTCCCGGGCGGTTCCGAAGCCGGAAAAGATGCGTGTTGTCCACAGCCGCCCCCGATACATCGTCGGCTGTACGCCGCGTGTATAGGGCGCCTGGCCAGGAAAGCCCAGGTCGGTAAGATAGGCGTCTTCTCGCCCATCCAGTGGGGTTGCTAGCGGCGGTATAGGGACATCGGACAGGGTCGTGAGAGACTGAGGCGTTGGCGGTTGTTTCTCCAGAGCCGGCTGCAAGGTCGTGGTCGTCCACTGTTCTTGGGCCGTGCGTATGTTGGCGCGAGTTTCATCGTCCGTCATATTTTGCATCTCCCACCCGACGGGTTCCTACAAGTCTTGTCGCGTTGTGTCCAGCCCACACGGGCTCAGGACGGATCCTTGTCGGCCTGCATGAGCTGCACGCGAGCCCGCAGCTCATGCAACTCGTCCCGGAGTTCGCGGTTTTTCCGGGATAAGGACACGACATACAGAAAAATAGCGGTCCAAATGACCATATAGGCGACAAACAAATACCAAAAATTCTGCACCGTCTGTCCCTCGTCTTCGTGCTGCGCACGGCAATTAAGAGAACAATATCGGAGATCGTTTAATAGGCGTTTAGCACATGGCGCCCCTTTGTACATGGCGGGGTACTTAGCTTGCCAGACCGTTCTCGATGTCATTGCGCAGGGCGTCCAACTCATGCCGATGCTGGGCTAAAGCCATGCGTTCGCGTAGCAACAAAAAACACAGCAAGAGGCAGGCCGCTAGGGCGACCAAAAAGGTCAGCATCATGGAGGGTGGCAACCCCGTACCGCCCCCCTCTTGCACCACAACCGGTTTCGGATGCAAGGTCCGCCATTTTTCTACCGACCAGCGAATCAGCGGCACATCGACAAAACCGATAATCCCGAGGATGGCGGCAAAACGGGTCCGTTTGGTATCCGGCGCGTCGGCCCGCAACATCAAATAGGCTACGTAGACGAGCCAGAGGACCAGCGTCAGCGTCAGGGTCGGATCCCACGTCCACCACACGCCCCAGATCGGGCGGGCCCAGATCGGGCCGGTGATCAAGACCAGGGTACAGAACACGACGCCAATTTCCGCTGCACTGACCGCCACGCTATCCCACCACGGCGTCTGTTTCCAGAGATAGCCGATGCTGGTGGCACAGACCAGAAAAAAGGCCACGAACATGGTCAGGGCCGACGACACATGGAAGTAAAAAATCCGCTGCACGACCCCCTGTACTTTCTCGGTGGGGACATAGACGAACACACACCATAGGGCTGCCGCCATCACAACATAGGTCACCGCAGCTTGCACCGTATACCACTTATGTCCTGCCCGCGTGGATACGTATTGCACGGTTCTTAGTCCTCTACAACGAAGTCAAACACAAGGACGGCCAAAACCAAGAAGATGACATCGAACACCCCCATCAGCGTCAGGTAATCGGTAATGTCGGCCAAGCCGCGCCCCTCGACCAACGCCGCCGTCGCGTACACCGCGGCAATGGTCAGAGGCACCGAGACGGGAAAAAAAAGCAGCGGCAATTGCAGGCCGCGTGTCCGGGTGTTCACACTCATGATCGAAAACAAGGTCCCCACCAAACTCAAGCCCAATACACCAAGTAGCAGGACCAGACTGAGGGCGCCAAAACTCGACAGAATATCCACTCGAAACCAGATGCTGAAGAGCGGCAAGGCACAGAGTGCCACCACGAGCAGATAACACATGTTGACCGCCGTCTTGGCCACGAACAACGCGCTGCGCTCGCGCATCGCCAGGAGTACACCTTGAAAACAATCTTCCTCGCTTTCCATTTGCACGGCGCGCTGCAACCCCAACACCGTGGCAAAGAGTAAGGCGACCCATAAGACACCGGGCGCCACTTGGCGAATCAGGTCAGGATTGGTGCCAATAGCAAAATTGAACACGACCATGACCAGCACGGTAAAGACGAACATGGAGGTAAAAATTTCACGTGTCCGCCACTCGGTTCGCATATCCTTGGCGAGAATAGCGAGCACTTGCTGTACAAAGATACGGCTACTTGACATAGTCCAGATACAATTGCTCCAATGCCAGCGTATCCACGCTAGAAGCCGCCCCCTGATAGACGATTTTGCCACGGCTCTGAATCATAATCTCGTCGCACACCATGAGGCCGCGCTGCAGATCGTGCGTACTGAGAACGACCGTCCGTTCTTCCGTTTGCAGGTCATATAACAACGCTTGCAAACGCATGACGGCGTGTTGGTCCAGCCCCGTAAAAGGTTCATCCAACAATAATAACGGCGGCCGATGCAAGAGGGCCCGGGCAATGGCCAGACGCTGCTGCATACCGCGCGAATAGGTGCGCACCAATTGACGGGTCTGGGGCTCGAGACCGACGGCCTGTAAGAGTTCCGTCACACGCTCGGCACCGTGTGCAACGCCGAACAGCCGTCCATAAAACAACAAATTCTCCCGGGCGGTCAGATCCCCGTACAGAAAGGTACGGTGGCCCAAGACGCCGAGGAGAGGCCGCACTCGTTCCGCCTCGCGCACCGCATCATAGCCGGCAATGGTCACCGTGCCCGCCGACGGCCGCGTCAACGTGGCCAGAATTTTGAGCAGCGTTGTCTTGCCAGCTCCATTGGCGCCGAAGATGCCGAGGCAACGTCCTTGTTGCAGTTCCAGGTCAATACCCCGTAACGCCCACACCTGCGCAAAATGCTTGGTCACGCCTTGCATGTGTACCATGGTATCCGCACTCATCCCAGTCCCTTCTGTGTGGTCAAGAGGCGCTCACTCGGATGGTGCTGTACGTGATGCAATTGTTCAACCGTACGAAGAAGTTGCTGTTTATACGCCTGGCGTTGCTGCCGGTAAACCGGCTCGTCAAGTGCGCCCGCCTCGCGTGCGTTATCAAGTCGAGCAATGGTCTGCAACAAACGCGTGCGGTCGGCGCGCCACTGCCCCAGTTCCTCGGGTGTTACGGTCTCCTCCGGCGCGAGCGTGGTACGGCGACGCCAGATACCGTACAGCGGGATCAGCATACCCAGCAGAGCGATGCTGATGATCATACTGTAACCGCCAATCTTCAGAACGGATGTGGCACGCGTCGTCAGGCGCGTCAGTTGCAACCACGAGCGAGAATCGGCGGCCACCTTCGTACCACGAAAGTGAAGAAACGAATGTGATTCGAGCGGCACACGGCCATAAAACTGCAGATCACTTGTCGCCACCAACTGGGTCGCGTCCACGAAAATATCAAACACCATCGTTGGCAGCCGCCGTCTCGCCAATACCATCGTCACCTTATCCAGCATGGGTAAGGCATACGAATAGATGACGCGATGGCTGCCGGGGGCTAGGGGCGCCGTATAGTAAAGGCCAAATGCGTCCGTACGGATGTGCGCGGCCTCCCAGCCCTGTACCTCACTCAGATTAACATATCCTTCAGGAAGCGGTAGATGCAGGACATAAGCGCCCTGCCCGGCCTGCCCGGCGGCCCCCTCATAAGGCGTCGCCCCCGGGTGACGTAGGCTCACAATCTCGCGAATCTCTAAATGATCGCCACGCCATACCACCGCCATAATATGGTGGGTGATATGGACCCGCGTCTCGTCGGTAGAAGCTGTGTCTGTCTCTGCCGCCGATGATCCCGGTGCGTCCACCTCGACCCTGACGTCTTCTTGGATTTGCCCCGGTTTGAGTACGATGGCGGCGCTGCGGTAGAGCTTCTCCGCGTACCGAATACCGACGACATAGCTAAATTCCGCTCCGGTTTCAAGCCCCTCAAAGCGAAACCGTCCGTCGGCATCCGTTTGTCCCGGCGTCCGGTTCACGTCCTGCCCTGGGCCAAACCGAATCAACATAATCCGGTGTTCCGCAATTCCCTGCCCCTGGTGCTGCACTAGGCCTCGAATACTCCCGCGAGTTTGAGCCCCGACGCCACACACGGCGGCCAGGAGCAACCCGGCACATAGCAACATCACGCGGTTGAACATATCCAGGTTCTTATCCTGCACGAAGCGGCTCTCCACAGGCAGCACAGAAGTTTTCGTCTCCCTGTAGAACGGTCTCACACCTGGGACACATCGTCTGCGTTTCGCCCTCGCGGTCGCCAGAAGCGGATTGACGTAACGCCGCGATCCGTTGCTCGATTTCACTGTCCAATGCGGCCAGGGGATCAACTGCATCGAGCGCGCGCAAGGTCTCGATCGCTTCGCCCTCAAGGTCCTGCCGCAACGCGGTGTAGTCTTGCCGATCCACTTTGCCGGTGTGGTAATCGAAATCCAGATCGTAAATCGCCGTGTAGAGCGTTTCTTTCTGCAGGGTCAGCTGTTCCACCTCGTGTTCCTGCGCACTCCCAAGTGGCGGCGGCGCCTCCCGCCGTACCAATGGCTCGCCAATAAAGATCACCAACCCGGCGGCGATCAGCACAATCATGAGGAGATCGACACCGATCATGGCTGCTCTCCCGGCGCCGCGGTGTCAGCTGCAACCGCAGCGTGACGGCGGGCCGGACTCGGCGCCCGACGTTCGGGCCAAATCGCTGTGAGCGTACCCAGAACCATCACCAAACCGCCAAGCCATATCCAAGTCACGGCCGGATTCACAAACACTTTAAAAGTCGCTATGCGTGAGGGTTCCCAACCGGCCAAAATCACATACAGATCCTCGAACAGCGACGGCCGTAGCGCCACCTCAGTTGTCGGCTGATTCTGCGCAAAGTACAGACGCTTTTCCGGATAGATGGTCGCGGGTGGCTTGTCGCCGCGAAAGACACTGACCTCGGCCACAAAGGCCTCATGCGTGGGCTGCAGGTCGCGTCTTAGACGATCGTACTGCAACGTGAAGGGACCAACGGTAGCGCGTGCGCCCGGGCGCAGGACGATGTCTTGTTCAATCTGATAGGCCGAGGACCCGGTAATGCCGACAAAGATCAGCACCACGCCAACATGCACCACATACCCGCCGTAGCGGCGGCGATTGCGGCGGATGAGGGAGGCAAACGCCTGCCAGATATTGCCTCCGATAGAGGCTTTGCGAGCCCGGGTGCCACGATAAAACTCAAGCACAACGGTGCCCATGACAAACCCACAGGCCGACAGCGAAATCAGGGCAACCACATGCCGAATACCCAGGAGGTAGAGGGTGGCCGTGACGACCAGAGACCAGGTGAGCGGATAGAGAAAATTACGGCGCAGATTGCGGCTACTCGCCTTGCGCCAGGCAATGAGCGGGCAGATCCCCGCCAGGAATAGTAACGCCAGACCCAAGGGCACATTTACCTGATTGAAAAAAGGCGCCGCAACGCTAATTTTGACGCCGCGCACGGCTTCCGACAGGATCGGGAACATCGTGCCCCACAGCACGGCAAACATCATGCCGACGAGAAATAAGTTGTTAAAAAGGAAACTGCTCTCGCGCGACAGCGTCGACTCTAGGCGATGATCGCTCTGCAGCTGTGGCAACCGTTTGATGAGGAGCGCCACCGCCACGATGAGGACGGCGGCCAAATAGAGCAAGAAATAGCTTCCGAGCGACGATTCGGCAAAGGCGTGCACCGATGAGACCACGCCACTACGCGTCAGAAATGTGCCGAAGATCGACAGGGCATAGGTTAAGATCACCAGGGACATGTTCCAGACCTTGAGCATGCCCTTCTTTTCTTGAATCATGACGGAGTGGAGAAACGCCGTCGCCGTTAGCCACGGCATCAGCGAGGCGTTTTCCACCGGATCCCAGGCCCAATAGCCGCCCCAGCCGAGTTCGACATACGCCCATTGGCCGCCGAGTATCACCCCAACGGTATTAAAAAGCCATGGGATGAGCGTCCACCGCCGCACACTGCGGATCCACTGGCTATCGAGGCGTCCGCTGGCCAAAGCCCCGATGGCAAACGCAAACGGCACGGCATAGCCAACAAAGCCGAGATACAGATTCGGCGGGTGAATGACCATGAGCGGATTTTGCAGTAACGGATTGAGCCCCTGCCCGTCGAGAGGCGTCTGCGGCAGACGGCGAAAGGGATCCTCGGCAAACACCAGCATGCCCAGAAACAGCAACGAGGTGAACATGAGGACGGGCACGACGTAGGGCATCAACTCGCGGTTGCGACGGCGGTTTTGCGCCACCACCAGCGCGCTATACGCGACCAGGATCCAGAGCCACAGGAGCATGGAGCCCTCTTGGCCCCCCCACAACGCCGCCACGGTATAGAAGGTCGGCATGGCCCGGTTCGAGACGCTCGCCACATATTGCAGGGAAAAATCATGCGCCAATAAGGCATAAAGCATCGCGACCATGGCCATGCTGACGAGGCCGCAGACGCCGTAGACGGCGCGCTCGGCGCTCTGTACCCATTGCGGCCGCCCACGCCGCACACCCAACAGCGCCATCAGTACGGCGTAGACCGCCGCCACCAGGGCAAATCGTAAGGCAATCGCGCCAAGATCACTCATGTTTGCGTGCTTTCTGCAATGCGAGTACTGAGTACCGCAAATAGCTCGCCGGTTGAGTTCGCTGAAGGTGTTGTCCTTGCGGCGCTCAAACCGCCGACGGACTTCCGCCGGCGTGGACTAGGCGTATCGGGCAGTCGGTTAGCTTGAGGATCGGGACCGTTTCTTCTCTTCCTCATATTTCGAGGGACAACTCGTCATCAAATTGGTTGCGACTAACACGCCGTCGGCGCCGATTTGCCCTTCTACGATGACCTCTGCACCGGCTTGAAACATATCCGGTTTGACGCCTGTGTAGCGCACCGGGACCGTCGCTGTCCCCTCACCCATGGTGAAGGCCAGCGATAACTTCTGCACGTCCCAATGAATCGGATCCGCGGTCACCTTACCGGCGACGCGCAGTGCCGTGCCGCGCACGGCCTCACCCTTATGCTGCAATTCCGGTACGGTCAAAAAATAGGCCGTATTGCCTGTCGCACCCGCAAACATTAAATATCCGATAGCCGCCACGATGACGGCGGCTCCGATGGCCAATTTAATATGGTGCTTTGACACGCCTTGCATCTCCTGTCAGCGTTAACTCACCATAGCGTCTACACATCTCTCCATAACTAGCAGCGACCCACCTCTGGCTAGACGACTCTGGCTCAACAACACACCACATGCCGTGGCTATTCCCGTACGACGAACGCCCCGATGGCCATCTGGCTTAGTAGGTGACGTGCTCGTCCTCAAATTTGCGCATTTCATCAATGATGGCGCGGTAGATGCGTACCAGGACATCCCCATGCAACGGCCCCGGATTCAGCGTGCGCAGCCGCGCCATGATAGCCGCTTCTCGTTCGGGCACATGCACGGGTAGGTCATGGTGTTTTTTCAGCTCAGCCACTTGCAAAATAATGGCGGCACGTTGCGATAGCAACGACACAACCTGACTATCGATTACATCCAGTTGCTCACGCAATTCGTCGAGATTCATAGGGCTTGTCTCGCCTGACTCACAGTACTATTCTCCGTTCTTGCTCCAGTATAATCGAGGCGGTATGAATTCACAACTCACTCCGTGGCCGCAGGTTGCGCCGCAGCGCGGCCATGGGGGCCGCTTCATCTTGCCAGCGTCCACGCTTTATGCTACTATTCGCTCGTCCCCACGTGAGCCGGCTCTTTTCCACGTTCCATGCCTGGCGGGTAGTCGTGTGGCTCGCGGCGCCGCATCTCACGGTTGGGAAACGACACGTACGCAAAGGAAGGTTATGTCCGAGGATCGCAAACGGCCGCCTTCCAACTCATCTTGGCCAGAGATGATGCGTTCGGTGGCGCCCTACCTGAATATCGGCTGGATTTTTCTGGTCACGCTGGGGCTGGGGTTGCTTGCCGGATATTGGGTAGATAAGCGTTTTGAGACCGAGCCGTGGTTTTTTCTCGTAGGCGCACTGCTCGGCATTGCCGTGGGTTTCTACCACTTTTTCAAAACGGTGCTCCGACTCTAATCCATGTTTCTTACCTTTCTCAAATGGATGATGGCGGTCACGGGCATCGCATGGCTGCTCCTGGCGTTACCGCTATACATCCTGGGTGAGTCTACCGTCGTATGGGGCGTTGTCGTGGGGTGTATCCTCCCAGCCCTCTGCTTTGTTGCCGGATTCTATTCGATATACCGATATTTCCATCTTTCCCTGCAGAAACTTATGGTTGTTTTCTTCAGTGGGATGTTGGTACGTATGTTGTTCATTGGCGCTGTTCTCGTCTTGATTTTGCTACTAACAGAGCTACATGTGATCAGTTTTTTGGCATCGCTGATGGGGTTCTACATTCTGTATATGATTCTAGAACTCTATTTTGTCAATAGCCGGCTCCAACGCGCGGAGGAACGATAAGATGGCGATAGCCTATGCCGCAACCGAAGAAGGCGCACATGGCGGAGAACATAGCATTGGTGAGTCGCTTCTCCACCATGTGCAGGATGCCAATGTCATCGAAATATGGCCGGGACATGTCTATATTCCCCTACCCCACCTCGACCTCGGTTTTATCGATTTTTCGATTACCAAACATCTGGTCTTGATGTGGGTTGCCTGCATCTTTCTAATTGTGCTGTTTCAGCGCGCCTTCCGCCATCCCACTGCCGTTCCGAGCGGGATATCCAATGTCCTCGAAGCGATCGTGGTCTTTTTGCGTGACGAGGTGATCTACCCGGCCATCGGTGAGGCGGAAGGAAAGCGGTATTTACCGTTTTTACTCACGGTATTCTTTTTTATCCTGACGTGTAATCTACTCGGCTTGATCCCATGGAGCGCCACCGCAACCGGCAACATTAGTGTCACGGCAGCCCTTGCTCTCATGGCGCTGTGCATGATCCAGTACGGCGGCATTCGCCAACACGGCCTCTGGCATCATCTGCACAACCTGGTTCCGCCCGGTATTCCCGCTTGGCTACTGCCCATCATGATTCCCGTCGAGATCTTAGGCCAGCTTACCAAGCCCTTTGCTTTGTGTATCCGGCTCTATGCCAATATGACAGCCGGCCACCTGGTCATTCTCTCGTTTCTGGCGCTTATTTTTGTCATGAAGACGATATTCGTTGCCCCCATCTCAGTTGGGTTTGCGCTCTTTATCAATATTCTGGAGGTGTTTATCGCCTTTCTGCAGGCCTACATCTTCACGATGTTGACATCGCTGTTCATGGGGATGTCAATCCATCCGGAGCATTAATCTGAGACGCCACGTCCGGGGGGCGCCCTGGGCGCCGGATGAGACGCCATACCCCCGATACCCCCGTTATATGTCGATGCGCGCAAGCCCGCTTAACAGCCTCTACCGCTGGCCTCTTATGTGGCGGCGTTGTCTGGTTTTGTCTGACTCGTACACGTGCCGTTTGGCGGTGGACATAATCCGCTCCTTCGTACATGGTTTGCAGGCCACCCTCTGTAACGAGGTAGGATACGTGATGCCCACTATGCTCCCTAACATCAACGGCCCGGAAGAACTCAAGCAACTTTCCCCTGCTGACTTGACTGCCCTGGCGCAAGAACTCCGCACGTTCATCAAGGACTTTACTGGCACGACCGGAGGACATATCGGTTCGGGCATGGGGGTGGTGGAAATCACGCTTGCCCTCCATTACCTATTCGATTTCGAAAAGCACGATCACTTGATCATGGATGTCGGTCACCAATGTTATCCGCACAAGATCTTGACTGGCCGGCGGGACAAGATGTTTACCATCCGGCAATACCAAGGGATTTCCGGCTTCCCAGACCCGGCGGAGTCGCCCTATGACCGTGTCAAAACAGGCCATGGCGGAACCAGTCTCACCACGGCGATCGGCATGGCCGTTGGCCTCAAAAATGCCGGATTGAACGACGGACGTCGGGTCGTGGCGATGCTGGGCGATGCCGGCCTGCAGGAGCGCGTGGCGCTCGAAGCCTTGAATCACGGTGGCGCCTTTGAAAATTTGCCGCTGCTTATTGTACTCAATGACAATGAACACGGCATTGGACCGGCCGTCGGCGCCATGCGAAAGTATTTTTCTATGGTGCGTTCAGGTCCCATCTACCGGACCGCGAAGCGAAATTTTCAGCGGCTGGTCAAGACGGTTGAAAAAACCTCCCCATTTGTTGGGCAGCTGGCTTCCGACGTGGCGGAACGTGTCAAATCCGGCGTCAATGGCTTGATCCCGACGGTCTTCCCTGGGGCGTTATTCGAAACGCTGGGCTACCAGTACTATGGCCCCATTGATGGCCATGACATTCCAACTTTACTCGAATCGTTGGAAGCTTGCCGGAGTTTCGAACGGCCCGTCGTGTTGCACTGCATCACCACCAAAGGGAAAGGATATGCGTATACCGATGACCGCTTAGGGTACCATTCGAGTAACCCCTCGACGCAGATCACAGGGCATTTGCCCAAAGAGTTCTCCTGCCAGGGCGGGCCAGCTTATACCAATATCTTTGTCGATGAAGCCATACAGATGGCACGGGAAGATCCCCGCATTGTCACCCTGACTGCAGCCATGTTGGAAGGAACGGGTCTGACGACATTTCAGCAGGAATTCCCACACCGATGCTTTGCCGTCGGCATGGCCGAACAACATGCGGTCGGGATGGCGCAAGGTCTGGCGCTCGCCGGCCAAAAGCCGATTTGTGTGGTCTACTCGACGTTCATGCAGCGGGCCATCGACCAGCTTTTCCAAGAAATTAGCTTGATTAATACCCCAATCATACTCGGTTTGGATCGCGCCGGTCTGGTCGGTCCTGACGGCACCACGCATAACGGTGTGTTTGATATCACCTACTGCCGCATGTTCCCGAATATGGTGCTCATGGCGCCGCGAGACGGCACCGAGCTGCGGAAAATGATGCGTTTGTGCAAGGACCACCCCGGTCCGACGGCGATCCGGTATCCCCGCACGAATACCCCGCTGCCGGAAGCGGAGCTACCGAGTCAGGACTTCGAGGTCGGGGAGTCCGAATTGCTCCAAGACGGAACGGACGGCTGCCTGCTCGCATATGGGGCCATGGTGTATCCGGCGCTCGATGTCGCCCGCGACATTCTCAGTCGGCATGGACGGCGTTTAGCCGTCATTAACGCCCGATTCGCCAAACCCTTGGATGCGTCGATGCTGGAGCGGGAGTGTGGCCGGCAGCCGGTGATCTTTACCTTAGAAGATCATATGCGCAGCGGTGGATTTGGCTCCGCCGTACTGGAGCACATAAATAGCCTCGGATGTAACCAGGCCAAGGTGGAGATCATTGCCATCGAAGACCGCTGGATCGATCACGGTCAGCGGATCGAAGGCCTCACCGCGGCCGGCCTCGATGTCCCCAGCCTGCTGGAGAAGGTCGAGCACCGCCTGCTCGCCATGGCATCGCCTTGACCACGACACCTTGGCGTTGCAAACGTATTTGACGGCGTGCGTCATCTTACCCGTTGTCAGGGTTCACATGTCGAATCCGAACGACAGACCCAGGTTGTCCATTGCTCTCAAAATACCTATCGGGCGTCAAAACACCTCAGCCGGATCGGCGACGACCGCCTTGCGCGCGGCTAGGCTACCCGCTATGGAACACATGGCAACCGTCAATACCAAGACGAAGACCACAAGACGAAGACCATACGTAAAAGCGTCAGACGCATGAGTAAGCCCGTCCACCTGATCAGTAGTTCATAGAACGCGTAACTGCAGATGAAACCCAGCATGAAACCGGTGAGGGCCAGGAGCAAGGCTTGCATAATGACCATGCCTATGACGGCCTGATTGTGATAGCCGATGGCCTTCATCGTGGCAAACTGCGGCAGATGATCCACGACATCCGTATACAGAATTTGATAGCAGATGATCACCCCGATCACGAATCCCATGGCGGCACCAAGTCCAAAAACGGCGCCAATAGGCGTATGTTTTCGCCAGTATTGCCTTTCGTGTTCGAGATAAGCTTGTTTGGTATAGATCGTGACATCGCGCGGCAGCACGCGCCGCAAGGCGGCAACGGCGCTGGCAGCAACGGTGCCGGGTGCAAGGTGAACGATGCCCAGCTCAACTTTGCCCAATCGTGCCTCGCGACTCGCCGGGGATGAGAAGTATTTGAGGAAATTGCGCGCGCTCATCATTATATTACCCTCGTTGGCAAAATCAGTGCCCAAGCGAAATGTCCCAACCACGCGAGCCCTCTTGCCGGATAACTCGCTCACAACGCCTGCTGCTCGCTCGCCAAAGTAAGGCTTCGATTGAGTGTCAATGAGCACCGTATTCGGCAGGTTCAAGGCGGCGGCATGCACACGGATGTCCGGATTCAGAAAGATGGGATCGGCCGGGTTGAAGGCCAGCACGCGTATGGGGCGTTGCTTTCCCGTGCTGGGGTTACGCCACCACGACAGGGCATATTCAATGTACAGAGGGTAGGCAGTTTGCACTTCAGGAAGGGCCTGGGCTTGTTGCAAACGACGCCGGGCAAAGGGTTCGTTATGTGTCATGGTATGCTTTAACGCATTCGTGATGATAATATCGGCATGTAATTGATTGACCAGCTCGACCTGACTGTCATACAGGCCAGTGAGGAAGCCCACCTGAGTAAACATCAAGAAGACAGCTAAGGTAATGCCCGCGACGGACGTGAGGAAGCGCCGGATATCATGCGTGGCGTTATTCCAGGCCAAGCGGAATCCGTACATGGCTAAAATAACTCCGCAGGATCCGTATGCCGGGCCTTACGCACCGCCATGAGGCTGGAGACCGAACTCATGGCCAGAGCCAAGATCAACACGAACCCGATGCGCAAACCCGTCATGCGCATGGGGAAATGCGCGGTCTGGCGAATGATCTCGTATACCCCAGCCGACATGGCTAACGCAGGGACAAAACCCATGAGGGCAAGGAAGAAAGCCTGTTGCAAAACGACGAACGAAATCGAACGATTGGTGTAGCCTAAGGCCTTCAAGGTCGCATATTCAGCGAGATGGTTCAGAATATCGGACGCCAAGACCTGATAGAAAACGACCATGCCCACCACAAACGCGATCAGCGAGCCGGTGCCAAAAATGATGCCAGTGGAGGTAACGTTCGTCCAATAGCGCTTTTCAAGGCTTTCGAACTCAGGGCGGGTCAGCACTTGGACATCACATGGAAGCAGGTGGCGCAAGCGGCGCGCGACGATACGGGGGACCACATCTGATGTCACTTGGACGAGGCCAATATTGACATTTTCCAACACATATCCATTCAAGATCCGGGCAAAATTTCGATCGCTCACAACCAGGGCGCCAAAGGAGCCAAAGCCGGTACCCAAGGTATACTGCCCGCCGATTCTCGTGGTGTGCCGCTGGAGTTCGATCGTCTGCCCCGGTTCCAGGGAACCGTATTCCGGCCGGGTGAGACGATCAACGAGAACCGTGTCGGGTTGGCGCAGGATCGCCTGTTGCTGTTCAATCTCAGGTAACTTAAAGACCGGGTCGCGCGGGTTAAAGCCAAGCATCAGGATCGGAGAGCGTAAGCGGGTGTGCTGATTCTGCCACATCGGCAGGGCAATATAGACCGGCATAGCGCGTTTGACTCCGGGCATACTTGCGGCCTGGTACAAGCGGTGTCGAGGAATCGTCCCAGGCCGGTTGATGAAGACATAATGAGGTGAGACAAGGATAAGGTCATAGTTCAACCCATTGTAGATTTGGGTTGCCGTTTGCACTAGACCGAAGTTCCCCTGGCAGAATAGGCGGAGGGTTAAGTAGATCAACAGGTTGGCCCAATTCAAAAGTCCATTT
>CBCXVS010000170.1:0-16603 GCA_965178525.1 uncultured bacterium
TCATACCCCTCGGGGAATTGCACAATAAAGTCATGGGCGCGTGCAATTTTGGCAGCCGTGAGGACCGCCTCCAGGCTGAGATCATCACGCCCATAAGCGATATTGTCCCGGATGGTGGCCGAAAACAATAAGGTATCTTGCATAATCATACCGATATGCCGCCGCAGCGAGGCCAGTTGCAGCTCCCGGATGTCGATCCCGTCCAGGGTGATACGCCCGGTGGAGACATCGTAGAAACGCGGTATCAATTGCGCAATCGTCGTCTTGCCGCTACCGGTACTGCCCAGCAAAGCCATCACCTCTCCAGGCGCGGCCGTAAAGGTGACATCTTGTAAGACCGGTATCCCATGGGTGTAGTGAAAGCCGACCTGCTCGAAGCGCACCAAACCTCGCGTGTGCTGCAGGGGCCGGGCCCGAGGGTGGTCCCGGACGGCTGGTTCCGTATCGAGCACCTCAAAAATGCGTTCCCCCCCGGCCTGACAGCGCGTGGCCATGCCGGTGAGCCAGCTGAGTCGGCGCAGGGGTTGCGCCAGTTGGGCCAGATAGCCCGTGGCTGCGACCAAGGTGCCCACGCTCATGGTGCCGGCAATGACTTGTTGGCCACCGAAATAGAGAGTCAACGCAATGGCCAGCGACAAACACAGCGTCAGCAGAGGCAGATTTAAGGCCTGGGCTTGCGTCACTTGCAGAAAGGCGCGATACAAATCCGTCGCCACACGCTCAAAGCGCTCCGTCTGCAACTGTTCACGGCTAAAGGCCTTGACGACACGGATTCCGCTCAGGCTTTCCTGCAAGGCTACGGTCAACTCGCCCATGCACGCTTGCACGCGGAGTTGCAAGGGACGCAAGATGCGGCCGATGCCCCAGATCACCCCAAAAAGCACCGGGAAACTGACCAACGTCAGGCAAGCTAAACGCCAATCGAACCAGGCCATCGCCAGCACCGTGCCGACACTGGTCCACACGAAACTAATGAGGGTATGGAGACCGAAGTTGAAAAACAGGCGCACCGCTTCTACGTCCGCTGTGGCACGCGACATCAACTCTCCCGTACGCGCTTGGTCGTGATACCCAAAACTCAGCTGCTGGATATGATCGTAGAGGGCGTTGCGGAGGCGATAGGCAAGATGATAGGCGAGAAATGCCGCCAGATAGTACTGCCCAAATATCGCCAAGCCACGCAATACCGTGATCGCCACCAGCAACCCGCCGGCGAGCCAGAGAAAATCAATACGGCGCTGTGCCAAGCCATAGTCGAGCACGTCTTTGAGGACCCAGGGGACGGTCAGGCTGAGGCTCACGGCGCCAAGCGTGCAGAGCACCGCCAAGCCCAGACGCACCGGAAAGCCGCGATAGAAGGTGTACAAGCGTGATAGGATACGTATCATAGCGAATGCGGAATGCGGAATGCGGAATGCGGATTGGTACACACCATTCGCAACATCATCGTTCCTTCTGTATGAGAACCCACGGAGCGCGGCAAGGCATATGTCGACGCTCGTCGTCTCAAGAGCTTAACACAAAAGGCGCCATTGCTCAGCCAATGCTTTGGACCGGGTACCGCTGGCATCGAGTTGGCCAAAGCAATACGAGAGGAGGCGATCGACTACGTCGCAGCTCTGCGCCACGCTCAGACCGGCCTGGCGCAGACGGCCCACGACCGTGCCTAGCAGGTAGAGCACCCGGCTATCGCCGGAGAACTCGGTCGCAAGCGATGGCGTCTCCAGGCTGGACACAGAGTCGTCGGCCTCGGGAGGGTCTTGGGGCGGGCAGAGGTCATGGAGCAAAGGGAGATGGGGTTCGAGCTGGCGCAAGCGCTCGACCTGCTTGCGCACGCCAGGTAACGCCGGGTAGCGTTCCAATAGCTGTAACGTCAGACGGAGGGCATACAACGTATCGCAGGTTTTTTGATTACGGCCGTGCGGGCACGTCACCGCCTCGGCCGGGTAATAGCGGATCGTGGCGTGAAACGCGGCAACGACCGGGCTGTCGTCAAGTTGCTGCAGCAACTTGGCGATGCGCTGCCGTTCTTTGCTATACCAGGTTTCATGAGCCGTGCGGCCCCGACGCGTCTTCCCTGCCGCGACCGGCGTGGCAAGCTGATGGGCGGCAACAACCTGGGCCAGGACAAATAGGCCAATATGGTCGCCCGGCAAACGCTCCTGGGCTGCCGGCAAGGCCATCAACTCCGTGTATAATAGCTGCCGCTCCGTATGCCATACGGTGGGAGCGAACGTCTCGACGCGGCCGATAAACCATTCCAAAATGGGCGGATGCACGCAAGGCTCTCCCCTGTGAGGGCAATGGATCGACGGTGACATAATCGCCGCCTATCGTACTACAAAACGCCGATGGGTACGATCGTTTTTTCGTGAAGGAGTCAGCATGCAGGCTTGGTGGACGGGTTTGGCGGACGTTCCGCCCGATGATGCGACGGCTTTACATGCCCTTGGACTCGGCTTCATGGCGGCTCGGACACTGCATGTAGCCTTGGAATTCGATCTCTTTACGCATCTGGCCGACGACGCCTATACCGCGCCCCAGATGGCGCGGCGCCTCGGCCTGGCGACGCGGGCGACCGTCCGGCTGCTACACGCTTGTGCCGCTCTGGGTCTTGTGCAGCTCGTGGATGGCGTCTACCGGAACGTGCCCGTGGCCGCAAAATATTTGGTGCGCGGACGCCCCACCTACATCGGGAGCTATTTGCAAATGTTCGACACCCTGGGCTATCACCGCTGGGAACAGATGAGCGCCGCCCTACGTCACGACGGTCCCGTCGAGGCGCTGGACCATCCCTATCGGTATCTCGATGACCATGCCGAGGAGGCTCAGTCCTTCTTGTCAGCACAGCATGACGGCGCCGCCAGTATTGGGCATGCCCTAGCCCGGCGGTTCGATTTTTCCGCCTACCGGTGCCTACTCGACCTCGGAGGCGGCACCGGCACGTATACCATCGAAATTCTCCGGCATTATCCGCACCTGCGAGCCATGATCTTTGACTTCCCACAGGTCTGCCGTATCGCGGACGAGGCCATGCGCCAGGCCGGCCTGGCAGAGCGTGTGCAGACCGTGGCAGGCGATTACGAACATGACCCGCTTCCCGCGGGACCGGACATCGTGTTGTGGTCAGGGAACCTGCACGCCAGTAGCCCGGACCGATGTGTTGGTATTCTGCACCAACTCCGCGCCGTCTTGCCAGCCCATGGCGCCGTCTTGGTGCATGATTACCTGCTTGACGATACGGGCGCCGGCCCTCTCATTCCGGCCTTACTCGCCTTGCATCTGATGTTGGTGTCGAAGCAGGGGCAAGTGTATAGCGGGGCGGAATTGCGCACGCTGTTCGCGCGCGCCGGGTTTGCAGAAGTCCACGTCACGCCGTTTCTTCCGGGACACAGCGGGCTGGTCATCGCCCATGTGAGCCCAACAACTGGCGGCATGCCGCACAGCAGCCAGGAAGGGAAGGAAGGCGAGCAGCACTTAGAGATATAAACCGCGCCCGATGGCCTTTGCTTCTTCGTCCTCGAATGTATCGAAACCTTCTCGCATCGGGAAATGCACCACGGACCGAATATTGCCCCAGGGAATGAGCACATACGCCAAATTTTCCTCATGATGGCGTCGCTCCGGGGGAATCAAGTAGCCATTGTCATCACGCACACGGGTGGTTTCCAATTTCGGATTTTCGACCCACAGGCCAATGGAATCTCGCCCGACGATTTTGGCGTAGAATTTCTTTTCTTTGATGCCGGCCGCATCCAAGCCTTCATTCTGGAAAATCATCAGCATGACCGTCTTATTCATGATGTCATCTATCGTCATACCGTTCTCCTCGGGACGACAGACCCGGTTCGTTTTCCCCAGCCGATGTCAACACCAGCTATGAGATGATACGCCCGCAGGCGTCGCAGTAATATGTATAGATCGGCATGCTGTGCCTCGCTCTTCATCCCGGCCAGCACGGTGGGACGATGTCAAAAAGGTCTCAAGGGATATTAGGCAATCTCCTCGGGGTTTGCAAGAAAACACCGGCGCCCCAGGCCAGAATTGCATTCCCGGCAGGAGTACAGTACAGTGAGGGAACAGGATACGGCAGCGACCAGATGGTTTACGGGCGAGGAAGGTGACGGGTATGAGTATCGAATACGGCATGAAGAATGGTGCGCTTCGCTGGATACGCAATCCTTTCACCGGCTCTGTCACCTACTTCAACGAGATCCATCGCAAACCGCATGCCTTCCGCCGCCTCACCAACCCCCACCAGGCCGCGGCCAGAATGCCGTCGCTGCTGTCTCCGGAGGCGTTGCATGCCGAGATGCAGTACGTGCAACGCGCTTGTGTCTTTTGCCCGGGCAATGAAAACCAGACCATGCAGGAAATCGCGCGCGTTCTCTACCGTGATCTCTACGCTGCCGACACCCTACCGGAGGGATGTCAGCTCGACGCCTGGGTCCTGCGCGTCATTCACAATATTGTGCCACGCATCCCAGAAGATTGCACCGGCGGGCGCAACGAATCCTATGTCATCATGGAAGACGCCCGCCATTTCTGCCCTGGCGCGGCGAGTCTCAGCGACCTCATGTGGTCAGGCATCCTGCCAGCGGACCATTATTACCAAGTCTTACGGCTGGCGGTCGAGGTGATGCGGCACTCGATGGACAATCCAGCCGTGCAGTCGGTCATCGTGCGGAAACATCAAGGACGCGAATCCGGGGCCTCACAGCCGCACATTCATATGCAAGTCATTGGAGCAGATCGCATTTGGCCGGACATCGCACGGGAGATCGAAGTGACAGCGGCGCATCCGGATATCTGGCACGAAACCATCGACTTTATGCGCACCTTTGGCTTCCATCTGGAGGAAGGGGACGGCATCGCCTCGCACTGGTCGTCTTTTGGCAAATTTCCCCGGCAGTTCGAAGTCATTTCCCTGCAAGATTGGCAGCCGATTTACGCCATCCCGGAGGCGCGTTTGCGCCTCTTTTGCCACTATCTCTATCGCCTGCTCTGCGCCCTCGGCCCCGGTCCCTACGATATGGAGATTCACCACGGCGAGGGCATTCCTCTGCATATGCATCTCAATGTTCGCCGCTATGTCTATGCCAATATCGGCGGCACGTTAAATGCGCCGTCGGATCTGGCCGAGAATGTCATTCCGCCCACGCGCGACATGGTGCAACAGTTGGCCCGGCAGATGGCGCCGCCGGCGTGACGTTCCCTAGCGCGACAGCCCATAAGGATTTCAACTATTTCCGGTTTTCGGGACCGACAAGCGGATCGAAACCTTACTTCGATTTTGATTTTTCCAAACCGGCATAGGTATTCAGCGTTCCCCGATTGACATATAATACCAGTTCCTGAGGCGTCCCGTTAAAGCGGTCTAGATCAACAGAACCGTTGATGCCATTTACACGACCTTGCGATGAATATTGCCAGAAGTCCCAGGGATGTCCCACATTAGGAGGTGATGCAACCTGATAGGCTGCGACCCAGAGGGGATAGTCGTTAAAGCTCCCTTGCAAAAAGCGTTTGTAGAAATCGGCCGACGCATACAAGATTGGCTTTTTCCCTAGCTTGCTTTCGACATGTTGTAACCAGATGAGCACGTTTTTCACCAGAGTGCTTGGGGAGACGTCCTCACGGCGTTCTACATCCAGCATAGGGGGAAGGCCGTGTGGCTGGAGCGCCCCGACGGTATTGATGAAATGATCGGCTTGGGCAACCGGATCGATATTGGCATAGAAAAAATGGTAAGCTCCTCGTAAAAGATGTACCTCGCGCATCCCATGCCAGTTGTTTGCAAATTCCGGGTCGACAAAAGACGTGCCGCCGGTTGCCTTGGCAAAGGCAAACATGATCCCTGCCTTTTTGACCATTGGCCATTGAACGAGCCCTTGATAGTGGGAGACGTCAATCCCCTGGGCCTGGCCCACGTGCTGAGCGGCTAATGCGAGTGTATCAGCGTTCTTGGAGGTCGGGGCTGTCTCCGAGGGTGCACGAGCGCTTGACCCCTGCGAGGCACGGTGTGACAGCCTGCCCACCAGCACCCCGGCGCTCAATAGGAGGATCCCAATGACTAAAAAACAGGTGGAGAAGATGATGATCGTTTTCTTATCCATGACTCATGTGTGCTCTAGAAGAAATAATGTGTAAGCCTGCCGAGCAAGAGTCCAACCCCGAACAGAAAGATGGCTGTGACCATTACCCAGATAGAAAAACTCATCATGACTTGCGCATCCATCGGCATCTGATGCGCGAGTACAAGGCGAACATATCGTATCATGCGCCAAACGGGCTCCCAGTATAAAAGGAAGCTCAGGAAACAATATATCAGAGTCGTCGGAGGACGACAGAGGCAGTATGCCTCACAATAAAAACCGACGATTGGAACCCGATTTGTCGTCGCGGACGTGTCTGGTTCCGTTAACCGTTTCTCCTGCAGGTCGAGATGTAAGCGCCACTCATGACCGGGATACGTGGGCTCGTACACATAGATCATCCCTTCGTGATCGCTTATGGTCTCGTATCCATAGGCCAGCGCGTGCTGGGCCGCATAGGGGTTGCGCGTCTTCCGCACCAAGGTAATCGGCCACGGCGTACCCGCGTCGAGATGCTGCTGCAAGGCGTGCCACTGCTGCTGCAGGGCCATGTCCTGCCATGCCAGTTGGTCGGGATACTGAACATGCAGACGAACCTGAGGGTCGACAACGGCTCCAGTCTGCTCGAGCGCTTGGGCAAACGAGAGGTGGAGTGCGGCCTCGACCAGCGATTTTCTCGGGAGGCCATACAAAACGGCCAGCCAGCTCAGGAAGGTCGAGGCGTTATGCTCAAGATTGTCTCGGGTCCGCCGCCAAAGGTAGGCATGCCAGATGCGCCTCGTGGTTTTGCTGCGCCGACTGCTATGTCCATGAGCGACGTAGCTGGGAGACGCCACCCCAGCCGTATAACAATCCAGCGTGGCACAGACCATACCACCTGAGTAATCGCAGGTGGTGGACGATTCGCGTGCGAGCCACTGCTCCAGCTTCTGCTGTATGCCTTGCACCAAAGCGTCGCCCATGAACGGCTGGAGCTGAGCGCATGTCCGGTTGATGGCCCTGCTGTAGATACGGTGTACTTCCTCGGCTTGGTCCGGACTCAAGGCTGGCATTTCAGACTCAGCAAGTCCGTCAAAGCTCGGTTTGAAGTCGGTTGTCGGCATGGCTATGCGCCTGCGCAAACGATGGATGGCCTGCAAGCGACTGACGCACCTGCCCCAGCCGCTCGGGCGTTATCAGTGCCTGGACGAAATAAGCTGCCTCGTTTTTCCGGAGACAACAGAGGTCGATCATAGTCTCAGGGCCTTATTCCGCTTGTTTGAATGCTTCGTTCAGTCTGTTCAATGCGCCAAGCGCCTCTCTCGAGTGTTCCAGGTCCAGCGTCAGCTTGAGGCCACATTCGGAGCAGAAGACCGGCGTCGCCGCCAGCAGTTTCTCCATGCTCAGGACAATAGGGTGACGGCAGTCAGGGCAAGACATGCCGGATGGAGAGGTCATATCTTGTCGATGCGTGTTCCGATCAATCATAACTGCGATTCCTTTTATGCCGGGTGCTGGGCGTGAGTGGTCAACACGAGGTGATACGGCTGCGTATCACCTTGACGACGGTGGTGCCGGCTCGGGTGGCTGATCCGGCTCCTGATTTGGCGCCTTACCCTGGTCACGCACGGTGTCGATGAGCGCGCCCTGATGCATCAAATTGAACAGGTGAGTGAATCCGCTTGGGATGTGTGAGGGTTCAAGCTTAATCTGGAGCCGCATTTGCGGCGATTCGCTGGGTTGCGCATGACTCTCATGAGGAGTTTTGCCAATCTTTGCCGTGAGTCCGGCCCGTTTGGGGGCAAGAAACGTGTGTTGGGAGTCAGGTTGATCTTGATCTTGTATGGTCGAATCCATGGGTACATGGGTCATCCCGTAGATGTCGGCATAAAAGTCTAATGTGGCCTCCTTGATGTGTTGCATGGGAATCGGTACAAGTGAGAGAAGCGGCACCTGCACCTCGACGGTTTCAGGTCTCCCGTCTTTTCCGGGCCGTCGATAATGGAATGCCACCATCCTGAGCGAACCAAAATGGTGCTGGTGGCTGTTACCCGTCGTTGTAGGTGGGTCGTCTGGTTTAGTAAAACCTACCTGTTCCAGGAACTCAGTAGTGGCTCGTGCCGCGTGTGTCTCGCCCTGGACAACCGCAGCCAGCGAGGCGCCAATAATCTGGTCCAGTCCTAACGGAGCGTTCGCAGCAGTTTCCTCAGCCATCGTCCTCCTCCCACAGATGCATGACCGGCGGCATTAGGCGTAGGGGTTGCGCCTGAGCATCGTTATAACGCCTTCACGTCAAACGACAATCCGTAGCGTCATGCTCGAGATATGGTCCGGCGATACATGGCGCAGGCTTTCCGTCTGAATCTCAACCTGGACCTGGAGACGTTGTGCTGCTTGACGTAGAGCCTGCCGCATCGTTTCCAATGCTGCGTTAATGGTATGGCGCGCTTCCTGGCGTAGTGACGCGAGCAGATCGGTGCCGATAGGCATCGCGACATCACAGAGCACACCATCCACAATCTCAGCGAGGTGGTGGCGCAGCGTGTTGACGGCCTGATCGTCTCCACAGGCGATGAAGCGGCCTAAGTGGGTGTCGAAGTAGTATTGCAAGGCGCTTTGCAAGCGGGTGACAAGCGTCGCGCAACGAAGCCGGTGAGCCAAGTACGTGCGCCACTGGCAGGCTTCCGGCAGGTTTGAGGCTTTGTCGAGCGCAGCGTCTAGTGCGCGCTGCAGGGCATGCGTGATAGAATTGCCGCTCTGCTCGAGGATGCGCTCGCAACTCGCGTCAGGATCGTCCCAGCCTTCCGGCTGTACCGGCTGTATATGCATACCCGTTATCATAAAGCTGAGATCAACTGTAGCCTCCATCCGTGTTGGATAGCATATAGGAAAGTGCATCAGTAAGGGGTTTTGCTGGTAGAGGGTGCTCTCCTCGCAGGCAGCGTGATGCGCCATCCGTTTCGCACGCACGATTTCGCTTGTAATCGCATCGACGACTTCGTGTATCTGCGGCATGGTAGCACTTTCGGCACAAAAGTTGTCTGCAGTCGTCTACAGAACTCGATCGTTTCTAGCAACCTCGCTGAGTCACTGGCCGGCGCGAGACCGCGCTGTATCTCGACAACAACAGGATAGCAAGGACAGGTCGTTTACCGGACGGTTCTTCTTGCGGCGTATCAAACGCATCGTACCGCTATTGACAGGACAGTTCGCCTGAGGTAGGAAAACTGCCCTTTTCGACTCAGGTTCGATTCATGCGTGACGACTCACGCTATCCCACTCTCATGGTATTTCAGTAGATTCACCATCGGGCGCTAGAATACTAATCATAGCGGTTTGTTTTAATAGTTTCCATTCTGCCTCTAACCTCACATTTAAGATGGACTTTTTACCATTGAGTAAATTTGTTCTATTTTCATTTTTAATAGATATTTTAACTCCAGCATTACCTTTTTTATCAGTTTTGACAATTATTGATCTATCATCTATTTAATCTAGAACAACTTCCTCTCCTACCCCCTTCTCTAATTTCTCAAATACATTATCCTCAGCAAGATTTTTTATTGTGAATACAATATCTTCCCCAGATAGCAATAGACCATCGCTGTCCCTAAGAGTTGCCTCAATAGTTTCTTCGACATCACCTTCTTTAGCTAAGTCAAAATATAATACGTCTGGACTCAGAACGAGAGATCCTTCATGAGGCGCTTCGGTGATAGACGACTGCACAATAGGGTTGTTCCCCAATAGTTAATGAGGTAGGCTATCCTCCCCCAAACGATGGAGGGAGCCCAGCCAGGTCATTGGTTATCCGAGATGATCGGCAGATGAAAGCCTTAACCGGTGTGTCTCAGACGCAATTTGACTTCTTGCTGCCCGCCTTCAGCCACGTCTATCAACAGGCTCAGCAAAAACGCTATGAGGAGGGTGTCCAAGCTGGCAAACGCAGCCGAAAGCCGGGTGCAGGTATCAAAGGCAAATTACCCACTCTGTCAGACAAACTCCTGTTCGTTCTATATTATTACAAGACGTATCCGACGTTTGATGTTCTTGGTGCACAATTTGGTATGGTACGTTCGAAAGCGAATGAAAATCTCCATAAGCTCTCTCCCATCCTGTATGACACGTTAGTGCAGTTAGACCTCATGCCTTATCGAGAGTTGAAGACCCCAGAGTCGTTGAGGGAGGCGTTGTCAGGTGTGGATCAACTGATTATTGATGCGACTGAAAGAAGCTATCGCCGGTCACAAGATGAGACGACCCAACGTGAACACTATAGTGGTAAAAAAAAGCCATACGCTGAAAAATACAGTGATGTCGATGCCGGATAAATGGATCGTCTTTCTGGGCCGTACGTTTAGTGGTCACAACCATGATTACAGCATGTTAAAACAAGAGTTCCCACCGGACTTAGACCGGTTTAGTGACGTAGAAGTTTGGGTGCACCTGGGTTATCAGGGGATTCAGTCGGACTACAAAGGCGAAATGCTTGAGATTCCACACAAGAAACCCCGGAAGAGCAAGACGAATCCGACTCCAGAATTGACGGCGGAGCAGCAGGCGGCGAATTATGCCGTGAGTCAAGTTCGCATCTTGATCGAACATGCCATCGGCGGTATGAAGCGTTTCAACATTTTGGTGCAGCGTTTCCGCAACCGCAAAGATCACTTTGAGGATGATTCGGTGGGCATCTGGGCTGGGCTAGGGAACCTGATCTTATGCTATTGAGGAACAACTCTATTAGACAAATGGTTTTTTAATTTCTGAATGATTAATATCTTTATTGTATCTGATTCGTTGTGATGTATCCTAAGGATATCTAAGGTTCTCATAATCTCTTCAGCGTGACTTTTCTGATGTGGCAAATCGAAGATTACAGTTAGAGCTGCAAGTTTTGATAGATATTCATTACTAAAACGATCAATTTCTTGCCATAAAACAGATCGCATATTGTGGTTCTGCTGAGAAAATGCACCTAATACATGGATAATTGTGGCCCGATGAGTTTCTGACTGAATATACCATTCCTGGAAAAAGCTGAAGATTTTTTGTTCAAGCAACGTTAGGAATTCCCGTGTCGCATGTAAGTTGCTGAGTGCGGTATAAATTAACCTCTCCAGCAGTGTCGTTGTCTGCTCATTGCTAAGCGTGAAATGAAAGACCAAATTCATGACTGAGTGATGAAGAGCAGGTGCATAAGGAACTTGGGCAGCGAGAAAAGCGGCTGCATACAAAACATCCGGATCAATGGCAATTGAGAGGCGCTGATGAATGATTTTGAGTAAAAATGTTTGGCAACCAGGATCATTGATAAATGTTGACAATTTCTGCAACTGTTGCAGCTGAAAAGTCTTTAAAAATACTGAATTCTGTTTATCTAATCCATGAACAAAAATATTTTCGAAATGCTGCCACGTCTGTTGGGTAAAATGTACGACACGATATTCTGCATCACGAGGAGCTTTTTGAAATTTTACAGCTTTGTATTGCCCGGTTTCATCATAGATTTTTCTCTTTTCTGTATCACCGAGAATTCTCCAAGCTTCTGAAACTTGTTTAAAAGCCTCTATAGATGCAAGTAACTTTTCTTCACCCTCTGTGTGATGCCGATCTGGGTGGAATTGGCGCGCCGCACGCCAATTCCTGCTTTTCAGCTGCTCATGAGTCATATGGCGGCTGGCGCCCAAGCGTGCATAGAGATCGTTGCTAAAAGGTGAAAAAGGTCGATGATCCTGGTCATCAAGCTTGGCAGTCTGTCTTCGTTCGTCTTCTTGACTGATTGGCATTTATTGACTTTCTATCTTCACGATACAGCGCGGGCTCGAATTCGATGATCCGATAAGGATAGCGAACTCCGCAGAACGATCCACGCCTCACACCATTGAATAGCCGCCACTGACGCTGATCGTCTGTCCCGTCACATGGCTGGCGCCATCGGAAACCAGAAACGTCACCACTTTGGCGACATCTTCGGGAATGCCGAGCTTGCGCAGCGGGTAGCCCTTGGCAATGCGATCCTCGAGTTCGGGGGTCAGCATTCCCTCGGTAGCCGGCGTCTTGGTAAAGCCGGGACAGACACAATTGATATGGATGTTGTAGCGTCCGACTTCCCGGGCCAGCGCCTTGGAAAACCCGAGGATGCCGGCCTTGGCCCCGGAATAGACCGCCTGCCGAAACTCCCCGACGCGCCCGGCATCAGAGGAAATGCTGACGATTTTGCCGCTTTGCTGCGCGATCATCGTATCCAGGACGGCTCGGGTGCAATGCACCACCCCCATGAAGCAGACGTCCACCTCAAAGGCCCAGTCCTCGGGCTTGGAATCCACGAATAAGCTCACGCGCCAGGTGCCGGCACAATTCACCAGCACATCGATCCGTCCAAAACGCCCAGCCACATCCTGCACCACGGCTTGGGCCTGCGCATAGGAGGTCACATCCAGGGCCGTCCCGATGGCTTCCGCCCCCCGGTCCGCCGCTTCGGCAGCGGTCGCTTCCGCAGTTTCTGCCTTCAGGTCCGTCGCCACGAGACGTACGCCCTCTCCTGCCAGACTGAGTGCAATCGCCCGCCCAATACCCGAACCGGCGCCCGTGACGAGTGCGACTTTCTGGCGCAAACCCAAATCCATAACGACCCTCCTTTTCCCGCATGTCGTTCCTGTGCCCGGTATCTACAGCCCGCCAGCCACTCTAGCACAAAGCCCTGGTCTGAGCCACATCCGAAAAACGTTTGACAGCACGGTCTAGATGTCGGCTACAATGCCACAGAATGCTGATCGCGCTCACCACGACGGCCTGCCGCTGCAGAGGAGCATCATGAGTAACCGCTCATTTTTGACCCATTTTGCCCGTGAGAACCTGGAAACCCTGAACCTGCGCCGCTTGTTTGGCGATTATCGCACCTTTGCCTTCACGCCCGAGGCTTTCCATCTGGGCCTTGGAGAAATTGCCAACATCACGGATGACGCCACCTGGCAGACCATCATCCACGATTTTTATCGGGATCCGCGGCTCGTGTCACGCGCCACGATGTATTCCGGCACCCGGGGCGAGCGCGAGGCCAACCAGGCCATGGCCGAGCACGTCGGAGAGCTGCTGGGACGGCCGGAACTCACGGAGCAACACGTGGTGCCCTACGACGGCGGGCACAACGCGATCAATGGGATTTTGCGCGCCTGCGTCGCCCCACTCGGCTCGGTGCAGGACGAGCGGCAGTATGTGCTGTTGCCCACGCCGTGCTACCCCTATTTCCCGACCATTTTGACCCTGCATAGCGGCGTGGTGGCGTACGTTGCCTATACCGCCGAAGAGATGGTGCAGGGGATCGAAACGCGGATCAATCCGCACATCGGCGTGGTGCTCATCAACACGCCTCACAATCCCACGGGCTACGCCCTGACCCCGGAGCAGGTGGCGCGCATCAATCGCGCCGTCGCACCCTATGACTGCATTCTCGCCGTCGATATGGTCTATGCCCTCAACGCGCTAGACCCACAGGCCATCGGAGCGTTAGCTCAGCTCGATCCGGAGCGGACGATTTATATCGATAGCTTTTCGAAAAAATTCGGCCTCCCGGGGTTTCGGCTGGGCTATGCCATCTGTACCAACCCTGAACTCATCGAAGCGCTGCGCATGATGAAGGCGGCCGAGTCGATCGCGGCCAGTAATGTCAAACTACTCTTTGGCGCCCATCTGCTTCGACAGCATATGGCCATTGCAGAGACCACGGCCAACGAAATTCGCCGCCGCTATCACGCCTTTCGCCAGGCCATCGATGGCATTGAAGAATACGGCGTCGACATCCCGCCGCCAAGCGGCAATGCCAATGCGTTTTATCTACCGCTGTTTCTCGATCGGCTGTTACAACGCACTGAACTCAGCGCTGATGCGTTTAGCACCCGATGCCAAGAGCGCTACCAGCTCAACGTCGTGTCTGGCACCCGGATGTATCCGCCCCTAGGGCCCGCCACAGGCCGGCTGACCATGACGTGCGGCCAGGCCCGTATCGAGACGCCGGATCCGGTCATCTACGCCCCGGATTTTGCCCAGAAGCAGCGGCCGTTTCTCCGTGTCTCATTCGGTATCGAAAGGCGCATTGCGGCGGCGGCGGCCCGTCTCCGCCAAGCGTGTGCGGAAACCTTCGCGTTGTAGGATATCCTATGCGTTATCAACTCCTTGCCCTGGATGTAGATGGGACGTTGTTGGACCCTGATGGCAAGCTGCATCCATCCGTGCAGCAGGCGGTGGCGGCAGCACAGGCGCGTGGCGTGCGCGTGACACTTTGTACGGGCCGCCGATTTCGCTCCGCCCTATCCTTGGCCCAAACCTTGCGCTTGACAGAACCGATCGTGGTCCATAATGGCGCCCTGACCAAGGATCCGATCTCCGGCAAAACCCTGACCCACTGCTATATGCCGGCGGGCATCTATCACCAGGGGCTCGTGCTCTTACGGCAACTGAGCATCCCCATGGTGTATCTCGATGCCTTCCATGCCCAGATCGATATTATGACCGAATCCCCGGAGCAGGCCCACCCCTTCCAGCGTCAGTACGTTCAGGATAATCTGGCGCACTGTCACATTGTCCAAGATATGACAACCCCGCCGTTGCACGGCGTGGTCATGATGAGTATTATGGCAGACGCGCCCAGCTTGCACACGTTGCGAGACACCGTCGAAGTCACGTTAGGACAACGGGCGCGAACACATATCCTGGAGAACAAAAGCTATCAGGGTCATATCTTGGAAATTCTGCATCCGACCGTCTCCAAATGGGAAGCGTTGCGGCAACTTGCGGCCCAGCAAGGCATTGCGCCGGCTGACATTATCGCCGTGGGGGATGATTCGAATGACCTGGAAATGGTCCGTCACGCCGGGTTGGGAATTGCCATGGGCAATGCTCTCGATGCAGTCAAAGCGGTCGCCGATCATGTCACCGGCGGTAATGCCGAGGACGGTCTCGTCCAGGCCATCGAACGCTTCGTGCTCCACTCCTAAAGCCACCGGAGCGTGAAAAGGGACATCATGATCTACGGTATTGGCGTCGACTTGATCGAAATCGATCGGATTAGACAAGCCATCGAGCGCAATGGCCAGCGCTTTATCGACCGCGTCTACACCGACGCAGAGCAAGAGTATTGCACCCAGCGGCCCTCTTATGCTTGCTACGCGGCACGGTTTACGGCCAAAGAAGCCTTCCTCAAAGCGTTGGGAACCGGATTACGCAAGGGCATGCGTTGGCGCGATATCGAGGTCTATACCGACAAACTCGGCAAACCCCATCTGCAGCTCCACGGGCATCTCCAGGAACGCTGCCATGCCGAGCGGTTTAAGCATATCCACCTCTCTCTGTCACACAGCACCGCTTATGCCATGGCCCAGGTCGTCATCGAATGCTGAGTACGGATGCAACATGACATTCATATCTTTCCTCTGGAGAAATAGATCAAGGTCATCATGCCCAGGCATTTCAAGCCCCGCTACCCGTGAGAAAGGACCGCTCCATGCTGCCGCTGCTCTCCCCTACGACCCCTGTCGAGGAGCTCCCCCTGACGTTTGTCGATGTCGAGACCACCGGGCTCGAGGCGGACAAGGGCGATCGGATTTGCGAAGTGGCGCTGTTACAGGTGCAGCGCGGACAAGAGCAGGCGCGGTTTACCTCGCTCCTTCATCCCGAGCGTTCCATGCCGGCCCGTGCCACGGCGGTCAATGGCATTACGGACACCATGCTGGCAACAGCCCCATGCTTTGCCACGCTCATTCCCTCCATCCTCCCGCTCCTGCACGGCAGCGTCGTGGTCGCCCACAACGCGCAGTTTGACATACGCTTCTTACGCCATGAATTTGCCCGGGGGCAACAGGATTTGCCGCAGTTGGCAGTGGTCGATACCCTGGCTCTGGCACAAGCTTGGTACCATTTTCATCACAACAGTCTCGAGGCCATCGCGGCGACGTTCGGCCTCAGCAATGCCGTGCGCCACCGTGCCTTGGCAGATGTGCTCACCACCTGGCAAGTCTGGCAACGTTTCATCGCGGATAAGCGTATCAATGGTCCGCTCACCCTGGCACACGTCATGCACCCCAACGATCACCGCTCGATGGCCGAATTAGAGGCCCTGACCACCACGTTGCGCGAAGCGCTACAAACCAGCACGCCTCTCCACTTGCGGTACAAGGCCAGTAATGCGCAAGAAACCCAACGGGTCATCGAGCCCCTAGAGCTGCAGTATGTGCGTGGCTATAGCTATCTGCGCGCCTATTGCTACCTGCGCCAGGATGAACGCCACTTCCGCTTGGATCGTATGATGGAACTCGAATTGGCTTAACGACAACGGAACCGGGACCGATGGCGGATTGCGGCCCCCTGCGAGGAGCAACGAAGAGACGGATTGCGGATGGTAAGAAGGTTCAGCGCGTAGCGAGACATCCGGTACAGCGGGCCGGCATCCCTCAGAGCGGGAGCATTCGGTGATTCTTACGCCTCTGATTTCTGGCGTTGATGCCCTGCAAACACCTGATGGAAGGTGCCGTTAT
>CBCXVS010000171.1:0-16514 GCA_965178525.1 uncultured bacterium
AAATGGACTTTTGAATTGGGCTAACCTGTTGATCTACTTAACCCTCCGCCTATTCTGCCAGGGGAACTTCGGTCTAATACCCACTGCTCGTGATCCTGTGCTGCCATGCCAAACGGAACCGCGGCAAGAAGTTCCAGCCCCGACCTGTTTTCCGACCAATAGTAGGGCGCCCCATGTCCCATCTCGATGCTATTGTCCCGTGCGACTTCCTGGAAAATATTTTTTGTTTCGGTGACTGTCTGCCTAGCCCTTGCCGTTGCGGCAACCTGGGCTTTCACATTGATAACCAAGCGTCCTTGACTGAGCTGCTCCACATCTTCCGCAAACTTTTCGACCTCAATTTGAAAAAAGCTTTCTTTTTGCCAAGAGGTGACTAGTGTCCACGTGGTCGGTTCGGTCAGTTTTTCGGTCGGATCACACGGGTCGGGCTGCGCCAAGAAATACGTTATCACCGCCGTCACAATTGCCGTCCCGATACCACTAAATACCCACTCTCGGTGCTCGACAATCCACGTCCATATCTGCTGCCTTACAGATACCATGAACCGCATCTCCCTTTTGCACAAACGCCATGATACTAAGAGATTTTCTGAGTCTATTAGTCTATCATCTTACTCGATGAAAAATGTAGGGATTGGCTGAAGATAGTCTGGGGATTTCATGTCTTATACGTAAGAAAATCTAATAGGAAATTCACTCGTGTGAGCGATTCGATATGGGGGCAAGCGGGGCCATTTAGTTCTCGGGCATGATGGGTATACCAGGCGCCGTTGCCTGAACTCCCCCCTAGCCCCCCTTTGGCAAAAGGGGAATCGCATACAAGTGGAAAACTGAATAGCCCTGGGGGGCAAGGGGGCTAGTTGACCCTTCTGGGCTCTTTGTGATAGTATCAAATTAGATGCTAATTTGATGTCTAAGCACAGGACTCGATACAATGAACACTCAACTCATCGATCTGAAAAACATTCGCTCCTTAACGGACTTCAAGCGCAATACGGCTGCCTTTCTCGATGAGCTGCGAAACAGTGGACTCCCGCTGGTGTTGACCATCAACGGCAAGGCCGCCTTCGTAGTGCAAGATGCCGCAGCCTATCAGGAACTTCTCGATAAGGTCGAACAGGCAGAAGCGGTCGAAGGGATTCGGCGTGGACTCGATTCGATGAAACGCGGAGAGGGCAAACCAGCAGGTGAGGTGTTCTCCGAAATTCGAGCCAAATACGATATTCCCTCTGACGTATGACCTATCAAATCATTATCCAGCCAGAGGCACATGAGGAGATCGAAGCGGCTTACCGTCGGCTTCTTAGACTTGCGCCCACCAGGGCTGTAGCTTGGTATAACGGGCTCCAACAAACCATCAACTCCTTGCAAACTCTGCCTGGGCGTTGTCCACTCGCCCCAGAAAATGAATATTTTGCGGAAGAGATTCGGCAGCTCTTGTATGGCCGACGTGGAGGTGTTTACCGCATTCTGTTTACCATTGTCGATGATATCTCCGTTCATGTGTTGCATGTGCGTCATGGTGCTCGGAATATACTCCGGGGAGATGAAGATGATGAGTAGATGTAAAGGCTAGAACCATGTCAGGTGACCAACCAAGTATAACGTCTGTTCGTCGGCAGGCTGCCGAAGGCGATCTTCAATTTGAGGTGTATCTTCCGCCAAGTCTTGCAGATTGGGTCATCGATCTTGTCGAGCAAGCTATATTCCACTCTCCTTCTGAAGCCGTTTTGGTTGCCATGCAATCGTTCCGCGAACTCGATGAGCACCCTGATTTTGTTGCCCCAGACTCTCGCGCGGGATTTTGCCATCGGCAGCATACCTAAGCGCCTCGCGGATATCCTCGTGTTCGAGATCGGGGAATGCACCGAGGATGTCTGCATCGCTCATTCCTTCTGCCACCATGCTGACGATGGTCGCCACGGGAATGCGCAATCCCCTGATACAGGGCACCCCCCCATTTGGTGGGGGTTGACGGTAACGCGTGAAAATGCCATCAGATAAAACCTCAGGATAAATCCGCGATGCGCGGCCCGACCTCCTGCATGAGCAGTTGTAGACTCTCGTGATCCCACGACGGGTCGTCGGAGTCCTGCGTGATCGCCAACAAAGTGCCAAACCCGCCACACGCCTCGTAGATGGCGCGAATCCGCTCGGCACATTCCTGCGGGTCGCCGACGATCCAGACGTGCTCCATCATGTAATCCACATCCAGCGCCTCGTCGGGCATGGCCGGATCGATTTTCGTCGCCCCAATCAGCGGCGAGCCGAGGCGGTTGGGGAACTGGTGCTCGACATAATTGCGGCCTAACACCGCCTGGGCGCGTTGGCGTGCCGAGGCCGGAGTTGGCCCCACAAAAATTTCCCGCGCCACGCGCCACTGGCTCCGGTCCGCCGTGCGCCCGGCATGGCTAGCGCCTTCCTCTACCTTGTCCCAATGGCCTTTGAGATACTGCGGCACCAACAGCGAGCTGCTCATGGGAATCCAGCCCCGCTCTCCGGCGAGACGGATGGAGTTGGAATGGGGCGAGGTCGAGGCCACGCCAATCGGCGGGTGCGGCTGCTGGTAGGGTTTCATGTAATAGCCGCGTTCTTTGACGCGGTCCAATTCCGGCGCCTCGACGTCGAAATGCTGGCCGTGATAGCTAAACTTGCCCTCCGACTCCCAGAGCTTGAGGATCACATCTAACACTTCCGCCGAGCGCGCACGCACCTGCGTGGGATCGCTAGAGTCGATGCCAAACAGGGCCAGATCGGTGGGAATGGCGCCGCCGCCGATGCCCCACTGGAAGCGGCCTCGGGCTAAATGATCCAACATGGCGATGCGATGGGCGAGGTAGACCGGATTGTGCAGTGACAAGAGCGTAACGCCCGTGCCGAGGACGATCGTTTCCGTGAGGGCGAGGGCTTTGGCGATGAGCAAGTCGGGAGCCGGGGCGTTTTCCCAGCGCTCGGTGATGTGTTGGCCAATCCAGGCTTCGCGATAGCCGAGGCGATCGGCTAGGACGATCTGCTCGATGTCGCGATCGTAGGAGTCGGCAAAGGAACGGTATGGGGGGTGGAGCGGCATCATGAAGAGTCCGAACTGCATGGAGGTCTCCTTCCGTGGCATGGGAGTGATGGTCGCGGGGGCTGAGGTGATGGTACTGCCGGGGGCAGGGAGTGTCAAGCGGGGGTGGTTGACAGGGGATAGCGGATGCACGAAGATGGAGCCGCGAAGCGGCAGGCAGGAAGAAGAGGAAGCAAGAGAGGAGAAGGGGATGACGTTACCGCGGCCATTGCAGGGGGTGCGGGTGTTGGATTTTACCTGGGTGCGGGCGGGGCCTTGGGCGACGCGCTGGTTGGGGGCGTTTGGGGCTGATGTGATCAAAATCGAGTGGCCGGAACGCTTGGATATTTTGCGTGGCACACCCCATACCACACCTCCCGGGATTGAGCGGGGGCCGAATACGATTGGGCAGTTTAACGATACGAGTGCGAATAAACGGGGGATGACGCTGAATGTGTGCTCGCCCAAAGGCATGGCGATCGTGAAAGAGCTCGTGGCCAAAAGCGATATCGTCATCGAGAATTTTAGTTCGCGGGTGATGCAGAATTGGGGTCTGGGTTATGAGGAGCTGTGTCATATCCGGCCCGATATCATTTATGTCACCATGGCGGGATTTGGCCATACCGGACCGCAGCATCGCTATACCACCATGGGGCCGTCGGCCCAGGCGCTGTCGGGGTTGACGTTTCTTTCCGGCTTGCCCGGCAAGCCGCCGGCCGGGTGGGGCTGGTCGTATTTGGATGATACCGGCGGGATGTATGGCGCCATGTGTACGCTGACGGCGCTGCGGCATCGCCATGCCACGGGACGCGGGCAGCATGTGGACCTGTCACAGATGACGGCGGGGATTACCCTGAATGGCCCGGCGTTTTTGGATCACACGGTGAACGGCCGCCCGGCTCGGCGCGAGGGATTCCCGCCGGGAAACCGCACGGTATGGCCCGGCGCGCCGCTGTTGAATAATTACCGCGGCCCGACCGTGGCGCCGCATAATGCGTATCGCACGAAAGGCGGCGGGTATAACGATTGGTGCGTCATTGCCTGTTTTTCGGACGCGGAGTGGCAGGCGTTGGTTGACCTCATGGGGCGGCCTGCTTGGGCCACGGATGCGGCGTTGGCCAGCCTACATGGGCGTATCCAGCAGCAGGAAGAGATGGACCGAGGGATCGAAGCCTGGACCAAGACCATGGAGAAGTACGACGTGATGGCGACCTGTCAGTCTGCCGGGGTGCGGGCCATACCGGTGCAGAGTTCTGAGGACCGGGTCACGCATGATCCGCAACTGCGGGAGCGGGGTCTGTATACCGAACTCGAACACCCGATGTTGGGACGGAGTACGTTCCAGGGCCCACCCTTTAACTTGTCCGAATCGCCAGCGGTGCTTGAGCGGCCAGCGCCGCTGATTGGCCAGCATACGCGAGAGGTGCTGCAAGAGCTGTTAGAGATGAGCTTGGACGACATTCGCACCGGATACGAGGACGGCACGTTCTGGCCCGCGCAGATGCCTAGGTATCCGGAATGGCCTTAAGTTAAGCTCTAACTGCTGGTCGTGTCAACGGTTGACCCAACACATGAGGGGGTTTTGTCATGAGGGGAGCGGTCTGGGGTCGTCGCTTTTGGACGCGGGGTTCGACCCGGTTCGGACGAGAGAGGTGGACGAATAATTCCTCTCAGGGCCCCCCACTGTCGGGTTCACTGCACCCCCGCAGAGCATCGATAACGCTGATCCGTTCAACATCCGCCGGTTGATGCTTGGCCGATTGGACAATGACCCGTCGGACCAGGTTGTAGAGCAGAAGGAAAACGGTCCGTTCTTGCCGTACTCCCACCACGGTTTTGCCGGGCCGTGCATCCATCTGCATCGCAGTTTTGAGTGGTCTCAGACGCGTTGCTGCTTCCCAGCGTTTGAAGGAGGGTTCGGCCAGATCATCTTTTGAAGAGCATGGCGCATCCACTCAGGTCGTGACCAACGTGAGCACTCGCGAGCGCAAGCCGGGCTGGATCACCTGATGCCGCAACTCTGGCAGGAAAAGCGATGCAGGGAACGCTGCCAAGGTTGGGGGATCGAGCCCAGCCGGCCAGGTCTTGGGCTGGAACCCTTCCACCCGTTGGTCCTGCTGGCCATGGGCCATGATCCACCGCGAGCGGGGTAGACCTTGGCTCTGAGGGGTCGGTCGGGTAGCGGGGATCACCAAGGGCCGAGACGGGGTGAAAGCGACCATCTGTCGGGCACCGACTCGCATGAGGGCGGGCAAACCGGCCAGTCTGAGCAAGGCCATCTGGGCATCGGACGATAGGCCCCGCTCCGTCACCAGCACCTCACCTGGTTCCATGGCCGGATGCATCGGTTGGACTGGGGACAACTCGTGGGGGTTCAAAGCAGACGCCGCTAGGGGGGGGAGCAGGCCCCTGCCCGCATGGAAAAGCGCCAGCAGCCGGGCCACGGGAAAGCCACCGCCGGGCGGTTGTTCGCCGGGCGGGCCGACCTCGTCTTGCCACACCGGGGTATCGGGCCTGGCGCCCCCGGAGGCCTCGACGAAGAAAACGCGATGGCCATGCCAGCGCCCGTCCTCCAAGGCCGTGGCCGGGCCGACTGGCCGACGCGTTCGCAGAGGTGGTCCAGCACGCCTCCAGGCAGCTGGGTAGGAGCCGGGCAGGAGGCCGAGGCACTGGAGTAGCCACCCGTTCAGTGCGGGAGATGACGGCAGGCGGCATGGCCAGGGAGAAGTTGCCCCAGAGAGGCCTGGACGGTGACGACCGGATGGAGGAGGCGGTCGCGCCACTCGGTATAGCCGACCGCCTCACACGCCGCCGGAACGGCCTCGGATGGGAGGTGGGCGGCGCAGTCGGCCTGGAGGCGTTGCAGCCGGGGGGTGATACGGGATATCCGGAGCGCTTCTCCTGTCAGTGGGGGGAATGAAGGCCCTCATCATGAGAGGAGAGTCGGTCTCAGGCAATCGGCGTAACTGCTTCATCAAGAAAGGAGTTGGCTTGACTTAAGGCCATTCGGGCCATGATCTGGTCCTGTTACGCACGCCCTGGGGACAACGCCGTTTTGTGTGGCGAGGTGATTTCAACGCCCCGACACTCTTGCAGCGGTCGATGATCACGCCGGGATTGGAATGGGAAGTGGTTCAGGTTCTCGATAGCATCACGCCGGCATCGGTGCACTACAACGCCAAATCGCACCGAGCCAAGACGCTACAGCGGGATGGCAAGACGTGGGGCGCCGTGCCACCCGAGCCACACGCGTTGGCCCACGCCGACGACCGCATGGAATGCTACAGTTGTCATCTCTCCTGGACCACAGCCTGTGCGGGGTGCCATTTGCCGGTCCAGGCCAATTGGAAAAAGACTATGCATCATTTTGGCGGGGAGCAAAGCCGTAATTGGACGTCGTACAACCCGCAGGTGATCCGGACCGACCAGTTTATCTTGGGCCGCCATGGCACGGTGAAAGGCAACAAAATCGCGCCTGTGCGCTCCTCCAGCGCCTTGGTCTTGAGTTCAACCAATGCGAACCGCGAGCGCATTTACGTGCAGCCGCCGCCGCTCTCATCCGCCGGCTACAGCAGTCAGGCATTTAATCCCCATTTCCCGCATACGGTGCGGACGGCTGAGGCGAAGACTTGCACGGACTGCCATATCTCGTCAGCAAACAACAATAACGCCTGGCTGCAATCAGGTTCTGGGTCAAGGGAGTAACTTTGTCAACTTGATCGGCCGGCACGCCTGGGTCGCCGAGGGCCACCACGGCTACGAAGCCGTGGCCGTGACGGAGTGGGATGAACCGCAGGCGGTCATCGGCAGTGATTTACACAAGTTGGCATACCCTGCCAACTATCGGCGGCATGTCGAGCCGCACAAGCGCGAATTGCGCTCGACCGCCCGCGGCGTACCCGCCGCCCATCACCATCGCGCCAGCAATGTGCTGAAACTGCAACTACGCGGCGAATATCTCTATACCGCCAATGGGGCAGGCGGCTTTCGCGTCTTCGATGTGGCCAGCGTGGATAACAAAGGCTTTTCCGAGCGCACGGTAACCGCGCCAATCTCGCCCTTAGGGCAGCGCACCTATGTGAAAACCCAATTCGCCACGGCCGTGGCCCTGCCGACAACGATGCCAGTCGATCCCACCCGCTGCTATCGGGAAGAACGCGGCAAGCCTCTCGACCCGGCACAACCCCTGCCCTCGGAGCCGTGCCGGCCGGAGAATCTGGAGCAGCGGATGCAGGAGCTATACCGCTATGCGTTCGTCAGCGATAAGTTTGAAGGGCTCATTGTCGTCAATGTCGACACCCTGGCGGACCGCGACCCGAAGAACAACTTCTTGCGCCGCGCCGTTACCTTTAACCCGGATGGCATCCTCGATGGCGCGGTCAATCTGACGCTTGCCGGCAATTACGCCTACGTGCTCGGTGCCCGTGGGCTGGTCGTCGTGCGCATCGACGAACCGCTGCAGCCACAGGTGGTGGCCGAAGTGGGCGCGCCCTTCCTCAGCCATCCGCGGGCTATCGAGATCCAATTCCGCTACGCCTTTGTGGTCGATGACGCCGGGTTCAAAGTCCTGGATGTGACCTTTCCGGAACGTCCGCGTCCGGTGCCCCGAGCCGCCCTCGATCTGGACGAAGCGCACGACGTGTATGTGGCCCGCACGTATGCCTATGTCGCTGCGGGCAAGCAGGGCTTGGCGATGGTTGATATCGAGCAGCCGGAGCAGCCCGTCATCGATCAGGTCTACGACGCGAATGGGCACATGAATGACGTCCGCAGCGTGAAAGTCGGTTCGACCCATGCCAGCCTCTTTGCCTATGTGGCGGACGGCCGCCACGGGCTACGGGTTTTGCAGCTTACCTCACCCGCGCGAACCCCGGCGTATGCGGGGTTTAGCCCGCGCCCGGCTCCGAAGCTCATTGCCACCTATCGCACGCATGGCCCGGCTCTGGCCATTTCCAAGGGTTTGGACCGGGACCGAGCGGTCGATGAAAGCGGCAACCAGGTCAGCATCTTCGGCCGCCTGGGCTCGCGTCCCTTCACGCTTGAGGACATGCAGCGGTTGTATCTACGCAACGGTGAGATCTACACGGTGACCGATGCCTTGGATGGAGACTAGTGGATAGTGGATTCACGGCTGCGGGAAGAAACGATGCAACGTTTGTATGTACATGGTCATCTGCTGGGAATCGTATTGCCCCGGATCATCCAAAGCCTCAAAAAGCCGATCGATCGCTTTTTGGATATCGGCGTTTTGCTCTCCTTTAACGTGTTTTTTGTAGGCAAGAAAAAGGGCATCGAGGCTCATGGCCGTTTGTTCTGCGACGCGTACGCCGCCTCCGGCAAGGCGTTTCCCATCTTTGGAGATGTGGTGTAGCAGCTTGGAGACGAGTTGCGCATTAAACGTGACACCGGCCACCTGTGGCAGGAGCTGCTCGACTTGCTGCGCCACGCGCGTCGCCGCAACCGTAATTTTCTTTGCATCGGCTGTGCCAATCTTGGCCATGAGCTGCGCTAAGTCCGCGAGTTCTTGGTCCAACGCTTGTTGAGCTGCCGGTGCGGCGATCGCAGCTAAATGGCGAAAAACGAGATACCGTGACGCGTTCCACGGCGGAATACCCGCCACGCCCGCATATCCTCTGACTTGACGCCAACTCGCTTCCCATTCTTTCCCCGCTTGCAAGCGGCCGCGTTGTCCCCGCGTGTAATACGTCGAAGGCACGTTCTGTATGGGGTGATGGCAGGCAAAGCAGTCGAACTCGGCAAACTCCGGCCAACTTGGCGCCGCAAGTTGTTTAGCCCGCAGGGCTAGCCGCTGCATGACGGCGCGTAAGGCCACGGCTTGGCCGATGCTCCAAGCCTGGGCGCCAAGCCACGGCTTGTCAGGTTGACGCCAATGAGGTGGCAACAACGCGGTAAAAGTATCGAGTTCGAAGATCAGATCCGGATGTCCCGCCGCAATCATGGCATGATCGACGCTTTTGGCGGCGTCGCCCACATGGCAGGACAGGCATTTTGTCGCGCGATCGAGCAAATTTTTGGTGTCATACATCCCAACCTTCAATGCGGCCTCATACCCCCGGGTGATATGGGTTCCCAGCCAGCCTTCGGCGGGGCCATGACAAGCTTCACAACTGACGCCGTCTTCGATCTGGTAGTATGGTCCCTGCTGCTCCGACGGCATATAACGCATGGCAATCTAGGCACTTGGCGCTCTTCTCGGGTGGCTCAGGAAGGTTGAGAGACGACGCCATTTTGACCGGGCGCGTTTTCAGCAGGACGTCGTAGGCCTTGGCATGTTTGTCCTTGGTCAACCAGTGGGTATGTTCGCTCTGCCGAATCTGAATTTTTTCTGACGGCGACTTAGGCGTGGCGCTGCCATGGCAGTTACTCGCGGCGCAAGAGCCAGCCCCAGTGTAAATATATGGTTGCGTGCTGGCGGAACTTTGTGTCTGAGCATAGGTGGTCCACAGCCATAGATCAACGCATATGAGCACAGGGAGGATGAGCACAACATAGAGGAAACGCATCTTTTCTTCCTCTGTAGCAGGGCGTCTCTCGTTCCTGGAAGGTCTTTATACTGCGTGTAGACGTATTGTCAAGCACTTTTAGTATGGGAGGGTAGTGTGACGGCGAACAGGGCAGGAAAACCGCTGGCCCCAAAGGCGGCGTGGGCGGCAGGCATCATGTACCGCCCCGGTATCCGTATCCCTATCTTTTTATAGGTAATACCGCCAATCGTGGCTGGCATCGCCAAAGACCAGGAAGGAGGGGTTCAGAAATTCTTCTTTGGCATTGTACAGCAGGGGTTTGCCATCGGTGTCAACGACTTGTCCCCCGGCACTTTCGACAATGGCCTGGGCGGCGGCGGTGTCCCATTCGCAGGTAGGGCCGAGTCGCGGGTAGACATCCGCTTTCCCTTCGGCTACCAGACACAGCTTGATGGAGCTGCCCATCGGAACTAACTCGTGCTCGCCGAGATTGGCGAGAAAACGGTCCAATGAACTCCCGCGATGCGACCGGCTGCCCACGACCCGCACCCGGCCGGGCGTGAACGCACTGACGCGAATCGGCTGCGGCGTGCTGTCGGCATGCTGGACATAAGCGCCGGCGTTTTCGCAGCCAAAATAATCCGTGTCTTGGACCGGCACGTGCACAACACCGAGCACGGCTTTGTGGCCGCGGATCAGGGCGATGTTGACGGTGAATTCGCCATTGCGGCTGATAAATTCTTTGGTGCCATCGAGTGGGTCAACCAACCAGTATTGCGGCCAGCGGGAGCGCTCCGCAAACGGCATCTCGGAGGATTCCTCCGACACAATGGGGATGTCGGGCGTGAGCCGGGTCAAGCCTTCGACAATACACTGGTGTGATGCGAGGTCGGCTGCGGTCAGGGGCGATTGATCGTCTTTTTCTTCAACGGCGATGTCGCCTTGATAGATGTCGAGTATGCGCTCGCCGGCCTGACGCGCCAGTTGTTTGACCGGCTCGACCAGCTCCTGAAGATCGTAGGGCATGCGGGGTCTCCTTAAAAATGATGCGGTGCATGGGATCTCTTGCCTACCAGATCTTACTCTATGGAAGCGGTTCGGCAAAACGTGTGGAGGCGTGCTGGCTGTACCGGGGGGATATTCTCTTCCTATTGATCTGCCCGGCGAAACCCGCTAAGCTCATGTTGTCTGTCCATGTGTCGAGGCACCCAGATCAACCGGACGGAGAGGATAACCCAGCCCTATGGCCGCGACATTGGAAGAACGGATTGCTTACCTCGAAGGTAAAGTCGAAGAGTAAACGCGCCTCGGCGGCGATTTACGCGAGATAGTCATCCATATGGACCAGAAAGTGGACCGCTTCCGGGAGGAGTTGGCCAGTCGAATTGATGGATTAGACCAGAAGGCGGACCGCTTCCGGGACGAATTGGCCGGTCGAATTGATGGATTAGACCAGAAGGCGGACCGCTTCCGGGACGAATTGGCCAGTCGAATTGACGCAGCCAACGGCCGCATCGACGTAACCAACAGCCGCATTGACGCCCTCGATTAGAAGATGTCGCGACAATTCACCTGGCTGGTCGGGCTCCAGGTTGCCATCCTGCTTGCGCTCATCGGTGCGTTGTTCAAACTCCTGCCCTAGACCTGTGTATCGCACTTGAAACATACCCGTGGTAAGTGCCCGAACAAAACTAAATTCATATTTTTCCTCTGGAAAAACGATGTCGCTCATTTTGTCCAGGGACTTATATCCATCCAAGCGCTTTACAGCCTTATCGTTTGTGCTCGATCCGCGCCGAGCGCCGCGGCCTCGCCTGACACCCGGTACCGAGCCGTCATGCATGAGTTGCTCGCGATGCGGACCTTCTGGTAGAATCCCCCCGTTTTGGCTCGCAATTTTACACTCGCTCTCCCGATTGGGGGTGAGGATTATTGAGCGTCTCATGACGGCACAGCGGCAGCCGCACGTGCCGGGAGAGGATGGCAGCGATGAGTATAGCAGTCGTGTGTGGCACGAATTGGGGCGACGAAGGCAAGGGCCGGATGGTGGATTATCTGGCGCGAGACGCCGATGCCGTCGTGCGCTATCAAGGCGGCAACAACGCCGGCCACACGGTCGTCAACGAGTTTGGCGCCTTTGCGCTGCATCTCATCCCGTCCGGCATCTTTAATCCGCGTGTCACCTGCATTCTCGGGCCGGGAACAGTGATCGATCTCGAAGCCCTCAATAAAGAAATCGAGAATCTCGAAGCGGCCCATATCAACTGCGATAACATTAAAATCTCGGACCGGGCCACGATCCTCTTTCCCTTTTACCGTGACGAAGACGCCTGGGAAGAGGAACGGCTTGGGGACAAAGCCTATGGCTCGACCAAAAACGGCATTGCCCCGGCCTACGGCGATCGGCATGTGAAAAAGGCATTGCGCGTCGGGGAGCTGCTTTATCCGGAGCAGTTCAAGGCGCAATTGCAGCATATTGTCGCGTGGAAAAATCTCGTCGCCTCAGGCGTATTCAACCGCGAAGCCAGCGTCTCCTACACGACCATGACCGATTGGGCCTTTACCTTTGGCGAGAAGCTCAAGGACCGCATCTGCGATACCACGGAGCTGCTAGAAACGATGGCTGCTGCCGGCAAAAATATTTTGTTCGAGGCCCAACTCGGCGCCTTGCGCGACGTTTATTACGGCATCTACCCCTACACGACATCCTCGTGCTCGTTGGCCTCGTTCGCCCCAGTCGGCGGCGGACTTTTTAAGCAACGCATCGATCGTGTGGTCGGCGTCATGAAGGCATTTTCCACCTGTGTCGGCGAAGGCCCATTCGTGGCCGCCATGACGGATGAGGAAGCGAGTTCCCTACGCGAGACCGCCATGGAATATGGCGCCACCACGGGCCGTCCACGCCGCATCGGCCATTTTGACGCCGTAGCCTCGCGTTTCGGTGCCGAGGTGCAGGGCGCCACGGAAATTGCCCTGACGAAGCTGGACAGTCTCTCCGGCCGTGAGCGCTTGCAGATTTGTACGCACTACGAGTACAACGGCGACCGCATGGCGCGCTTTCCGCTCAATCCGGTGTTGGATGCCGCCCGGCCGATCTATGCCGAGTGCGCTGGCTGGCTGGAAGACATTTCGGACTGCAGAAAATTTGAGGCTCTGCCGCCGACGGCGCAGCAGTATGTGTTGCAGATTGAGGACCTCGTCGCGTGTTATATCCGCTACATTTCGGTTGGCCCGGAGCGTAGCCAACTCATCGACCGCGGCCCGGCGTTGTCGTCACTCTCTTCCTGTCCCTAGACAAGCGATCCTGGACCCTATGCAAATAGGAGGAGGCGCGTGATGACTGGAGACTCTCTCTCCCAAGATCTTCACGAGAAGGTGATCCTCGGGCGCTCTGCGCTTCGGGTGTCACGGCTCGGTCTGGGCTCGTCGTTTGCCGCACCGACGGCCTCATACGAAGAGGCATTTGAACGGGGCGTGAACTACTTTTATTGGGGCACGTTTCGCCGGCAAGCCATGCGAGACGCGATTCGTACCCTGGCGCCAAAGCACCGCGAGCACCTTGTGATCGTGCTGCAGAGCTACTCGCGTGTTGGCGCGCTACTAAGGCGCTCGATCGAGCGTGCGCTCGCCCATCTGGGGCTCGATTACGCCGACGTGCTGTTGCTCGGCTGGCACAGCTCGCCGCCCAGCGCACGAATTGTCGAGGTATCCCTGCGCCTCAAGGATCGTGGGCTCGTGCGCCACCTGGCGATTTCGGGCCACAAGCGCACGATGTTCCCCACATTGCTCGACGACCCGCGCTTTGCGATCTGGCACGTGCGCTACAATGCCGTGCACCGTGGGGCGGAACGCGAGATTTTTCCGCACCTGGCGACGCGAAGCGTCGAGCACCGGCCGGGTCTGGTCACATTTACCACGACGCGCTGGGGGCATCTGTGCGACCCGAAGCGCACGCCACCGGGCGAACGCACGCCGATGGGGACGGACTGCTATCGCTTTGCGCTCTCGCATCCGGCGGTCAATATCGCGCTCGCCGGTCCGAGCGATGCAGAGCAGATGACCCAGGCGCTGCGCGCGCTCGACCTCGGCCCGATGAACGATGAGGAACTCGCCTGGATGCGACGCGTGGGCGATCACATCTATGGCCGGAGTGCGGTGGCGGACGTGATGGATTGAGGGATCCAAAACGGTAGAATGCCTCCGGAACCCCGCCGGTTGAGATCGTCGCAGGTCGTCTTATGCTGGTAACATCGATCGCGGTTTCTGACCGAAAAACCGCTCGGCCGCCGTCGTCCCGTCGTCTCGCGTGAGAAAAAAGTTGTGAATCGCGGTCAGGCATTCGCGCTGCCTGGGCTGCTCAAGTCCGCGAAGTTGATGGTTCCGAAGCGACAGATACCCGTTGTGCCCCTCAACGTTGGAACTCGACCGCTGGAACACCGCCGCCAAACGTTGCGCCTGGTAGCGGCGCTGGTACTGCGCGGTCGGCTCCAAGTCGGCCAACGCCCCGCCCGGCTCGAACAACGGCGCGCCAAGACGCTCGGCCAGTGCTCGCAGCGGCTCGCCGATGCTGACCGGGCGCGTCTGAGCCACCCGCTCAATATGGAAAGCGGGAATGAGACGGGCATGCAGGGCGTAAGATTCCAGCGGCGTCAAGTCCAGTTGACTCACCTGCCGGCGCACAGAACCTGAGACGAACTCGATGGTGGCATGCATTTTGGGAACGACGCGTTCCGCTCTCTTAATCCGATCCCGAGCGGACTAACTGAGCCCTTCCTCATCAGCGACCTGCCGGATCGCGCCAATTTGGTCCTGGATATCTCGCGCGATGAGTTCGCCATTTCGACGGACTCCGCGATCCAAATCGACAAAATGGTAGGCGTTACCGATGGCTGGAATCCGCTGTTTGCTCTGTTCTCGCGGCTCGACGAGGCGTTGGTGCTCAAGGCGCGCCGCATCCACGGCCTGCTCCGCATGTTCCCGACTCACCACGACCTTTGGGGGACGCCCGAGCCCCCGCTTGGGCGGCTCGCCGCTCGGCGTCTGTTCGCGCTTTTGAACCTGTTCGAGGGTCTCTTGAGCCGCCGCCAACGCCTTGTGAGCCGCCCGCTCTTTCGCGACTAAGGGGGCGCCGACGGCCTTGCTCAGTTCATGCTGCACATGGAATAAGTCCGGTGAATGATGGACCCCGAGGTGGTTTTCAACATAAGCCAGCAGGCCGGGGGCTTCATCGCTTACGGCTCATTGAGGCCAAGTGGCCGATGGCATGATCGCGGCCGAATTTATCTTGCAGCATATGTTGCCAACCTTTATCGTTGTGTAAGTCGTGAAAGGAGGCCGCCTATGTCCGCTGATGACTCTCGTCATGTCGAGACCGTGGCAGATCGCGTCAACACTACTGCGCTCAATCTCTATCGAGCGGTCATGGTGACAGAGCGTAATTTGTTTTTTTCACCCTACACCATTCTGATAGCACTTAGTATGGCATATGTCGGCGCACGTGGACGGACAGCAGTGCAAATGCGCCGTACGATGTTATTCCCTGACAACGAAGTTCAATTTGCTGAATTTTTATCTTTCTTGCTCACACATATCCAAGCCGTGCTGCCAAACCGAGATATCGACTTGAAGGTCGCAAATGGCGTTTGGCTTCAAATAGCTTATCCGTTTCAGCATGAATTTCTCAGCACAATCACACAACACTTTGGCGCATCGGCACAACAAGCTGACTTCCAGCATCATCTCGAGGAGACATGTGACACAATTAATCGATGGGTCGCTGAGCAAACCGACCAGCGCATACGGACGCTGTTGTCGGCAGATAGTCTGGATACACTGACTCGGCTTCTACTCATCAATGCGATTTACTTCAGCGGCAATTGGTCCACGCCGTTTCAGTCCTCCCGAACGGAAACAGCCCCGTTTTGGGTGGCTCCCGAAACCTCAGTCACGATTCCGATGATGGCGCAGAAACATCGTTTCCGATATGGCGAAGCGGATGGATTGCAAGTATTGCAACTCCCTTATGTTGGAGATTCCCTCTCGATGACGATCCTACTACCCAAGCAGGTTGATGGGGTCTCTGCCATGGATAAGGTATTGAGCGTCGACGCGGTCAACGGCTGGATAAGCGGCCTAAGAGAGCGCGACGTGACCGTTTTCTTACCGAAATTCTCGCTCAGCACGCATCTCGATTTGGTGGAAACCCTTTCCGTCATGGGCATGCCTGATGCCTTTAGCACTGACGCCGATTTTTCTGGCATTAGTGCTAAAGCCGACCTGTACATTTTGTCGGCGATTCACCAAGCCGATCTAGACGTGCATGAGACCGGTAGCGAAGCAGCGGCGGCAACCGCGGTGGTGCAAGCAACCCGCTCCCTACGCCGTCTGCCACCCGTCATCTTTCGGGCCGATCACCCCTTCATATTTCTCCTTTCCGATCATCGGACGGGCACGATTTTGTTTATTGGCCGCGTCATCAATCCGCTCGATAATGGGGCATCGCGCTAACCCACTAGGCTGGTGATCGTCTCGTCGATCCAGGGAGCGAGTTTATCGATGCGCACGTAGATACCGCCGTCCCCGCAGTTGTCGGTACGTTCAGCAGTCGCTCGCGACGTTGCCCCAGCAACTTTCCGTTGATCCTCGCCAACGAAGATATAGGCTGGACCGCCGCTATCTCCATTACAGGAATCCATACCCGACCCTTTGCGACCGGCCACAAACTCGGTAAACGAATTAAATCCCAGGGTGGATTCGGCCGCCGAGAGATCCTCCTCGTCCGTTTTCCGAACCGCGTTCATTTGGACAACAACCTCACGCTTAATGCCAAACCCCATTAACCCGTCTGGATCATTGTTACCGAATCCGGAATGGCCTTAAGTGAAGCTCTAACTGCTGGTCGTATCAACGGTTGACCCAACACATGAGGGGGTTTTGTCACGAGGGGATCCGTCTGGGGTCGTCGCTTTTGGACGCGGGGT
>CBCXVS010000172.1:0-16463 GCA_965178525.1 uncultured bacterium
GGTCAATTCGTTTCAGGCTTTTGAGTTTTTATTTCAACAAGTTGTCGCCGAATCACGGGAGGAACTTCGGTCTAGTATGCAGTAAGGAAAAGACGTAGAACAGACTGGGGGGCACACGGTTCTCAGACCACGATTGCTGGGATGGAACGGACCGATGACCGCGCGTCCCTGGGACATGTCGCGGCTGATGATGGTTTGACAGCGTCCAGCGAACGCCTTCCGATCATGGACACCGTTGCGGATGAGCGGTATGCTACTGCCTATACAGGCTCAGGTCAGGCCGTACGGTGCCAACACAGACATGTGCTATTGGATCCTTTGCGACATGGAGACGACAGCTTTATGGCGACAACACATCCCCCGGAATTATTGGAAACATTACGGCAATTTGATGCGCCAACGGTTGCAAACGCGATTGAGACCTTTAACATCCGTCCGCGTAATACCGGGTTCATGTCTCCTGAGATCCGTTGCATGTTCCCCGACATGGGCGTTATGGTCGGCTATGCGTGTACCGCGATCATTGCGGCGGACCATCAACCGCCTGACCCACCCCTGGTATCACGGCCCGATTGGTGGCACAAAGTTTTGGACATTCCGGCGCCCCGCGTAGTGGTCATGCAAGATAGCGATCTGCAACCCGTGGGCTCCTTTTGGGGCGAGGTGCAAGGCAATATTCACAAGGCGTTGGGATGCATCGGACTCGTCACGAATGGCGGCGTGCGGGATATGGACGAAGCGAGAGCGCTGGATTTTCATTTCTTTGCCGGTGCTGTCCTGGTGTCGCATGCCTACGTCCATCTGGTCGGCATGGATGTCCCGGTGAGTGTGGGCGGCATGGTGGTCCATCCGGGGGATTTGATTCATGCGGATAAACATGGCGCCCAGGTGATTCCACACGACATTGCCGCGCAAATCCCAGAGGCCGTGGCACAGATCGCGGCAAGCGAGCGCCGTATTATCGATACGTGTCAATCGCCGGATTTTACCGTCGAAAAACTGATGCAAGTCTACAATTATATCTAATGTCCGGACGGGGATGGCTCGCTGTCCCCATGAGGCAACACATCTGGCGTTCGAGGAGAACGTATGACTAGCCAGCCACGCTCGTATCCCGGCGCTGATATGGAGGGGTTTGTCCACGAACTTATGGCGTTTGTCGGACTCGATGAGGCGGATGTCGCGGTGATCCGCCGCACCGCGCCGGTCGTGTTGCAGCATGAGCGCGCCCTGACCTCAGCCTTGTACGAGCACTTTTTGAAATTCCCGTTTACCGCCCGATTTTTCCTGAAGGAAGACGGCAGCCCGGACGAGCAACGCCTGGAGCGGCGCAAGCACAGCCTGGGACGCTGGCTACGTGAAACCGCTGAAGTCGCCATGACGCACGATTTCACCTATTACTTGCTCGCGGTGAGCATTTCGCATAGCCATCGCTCCCATGGCCCTGGTGGTTCCATTCCACCGCAGTTCATGGTCGGCGCCATGAGTCTGGCGCAAACGGCGTTTGCGCGCTTGTTGCAGGATGAGTTGGATGACATGGCGGAAGCCTTTGAAGCCGCTGTCGCCTGGAACAAACTCTTGCTGCTCCATTTGAATGTCTTGCTGCTCGGCTATTTTCTCCCGACACGTCAAGAAGGATGAGGTGGCGTACTGATGGTGACGTCTGACAAAAAATCGCAAGTCCAAGCTCAGTTCGGCGCGCATGCGAGCTTCTATACGACCAGCACTGTCCATGCCCAGGGAAACAGCCTGGCGCGCCTGTTGGAACTGGCGTCGCCGCAAGCGGCTGATGTGGTGTTAGACGTGGCGACCGCTGCAGGGCACAATGCGCTTTCCTTTGCGCCGCATGTGCGGCATGTCATCGGGTTGGACCTAACACCGGAAATGCTCCCGGAAGCCAAAGGGCTGGCGCAGAAACGCCAGGTCCACAACGTCAGCTTCAGCCAGGGGGACGCGGAACACCTTCCATTTGCCGATCACTGCTTTACCATTGTCACGTGCCGTATCGCCCCGCACCATTTCCCTGATGTTGCCCGCGCCATTCGAGACATGGCCCGCATCTGCCAGCCTGGCGGCTGTGTTGCTATTTGCGATAATGTCACACCGGCAGACCCGGATGCTGCCGCCTACATCAATGCCTTTGAAGCCCGGCGTGACCCGTCACACCATTGGGCTTACTCACGGGAAGAATGGCGCCAGTTCATGATCCGGGCCGGCCTGGTGTTGGAAATCGAGGAAACGTTGCCCAAAAAGATGCACTTTGTGTCCTGGGCAGAACGGATGAGTGTGCCAGCAGAGGTCGTGGCGGAACTTCGGCAGGAACTGTTCCACGCACCACCCATCGCGCACGATTATTTTAAACCCCGTGTTGAGGACGGCGAGGTCTATTTTGATCTGACCGAAGGGCTGTTCATCGCACGTAAACCCTAAACGGCGGTTACGGCCACTGCTGGCGTGCCGCGGTAATACTTACCCTGGTAGGTATCACGGCGTTCGAGTTCGTGCTCGATACGCTGTAAAGCGGCCTGCTTGTGCTGCGACCAGGTCGGGGCGACGAGCATGGAGCGGGGGGCATCGCCCAGTAGACGCATGATGATCATGTCCGGCGGTAACCATTCGAGGCAGTCGGCCACGATCGTGGCATAGTCGTCCAAGTTGAGGAGAGAGACGTCACCGCGCTGATACATCTTTTCCAACACGGTATGCCGCACGACATGCAAATGGTGCAGTTTCACCGCGTCCAGGCGCAGGGCAGCCAGATGCTGTATGGTCACACGCATATCGTCCGGCGTTTCGCCCGGGAGACCCAGGATAATATGGGCACACAGACGAAGATGACGCAACTGCGCCCGCCGCACGGCGTCGTCAAAAGCGGCGACGGTATGGCCGCGGTTGAGAAACGCCAACGTTTGATCGTGGCCGGATTCCAGGCCGAGTTCGAGCCAGAGGTACGTGCGCGAGGCATAATCGGCGAGGAGGTCGAGGACCTCGTCAGCGACGCAGTCGGGACGCGTCCCGATCGATAGACCGACAATGTCGTCGCAGGCCAAGGCTTCGTCGTACAGACGTTTGAGCCGATCCACATCGCTGTACGTATTGGTGTACGCCTGAAAATAGGCGATGAACTTCTGCGCGCCATACCGCCGTTGCAGGAACGGCTTGCCCTGCTCCAATTGCTCGCGCACGCTAAGGCGCCGATTGCCAGGGCTGAAGCTCGCATTGTTGCAATAGATACAGCCCCCCACAGCGACACTGCCGTCACGATTGGGGCAGGTAAATCCGGCGTCAATCGATATTTTGTGTACGCGGCATCCGAATGTCTGACGCAAATGGGTGGTGAAATTGACGTAGCGCTGACGGGTAGGCCCTGACGCGTTGAACGGCATGACAACAACCTTTCTCGTGAGGAAAGCGAGCCTGGGGCGATGCGGCGCATCTGTAGTATAGCAGAAGTGAGTTTCCTTGCGGAATGGCCGCGGGGGTCGCCCTTATACCAAGAGGTACAGCGCCGCCAGGGTGAAGCAGATCACGATCCACAACACGGTGGCGCCAATGGGTGACCGATACCTATTCTCATCGTAGGGGAACATCGTATCTGGCATGGAGATCTCCGGATGTCTACGATGAGTCGTCGTTAGGGTGAGCCGTCCGAAGCCCAGTCGTCTGAACACCAGCAACGGGTTTTGTAGGTAGGGCAAGAGGGCGCGGAGGAGATGCAAACGCCAGCCTTCGAGCGTCATACCCGTCTGGCGTGCGGCGGTGACTAGGGCATGAAAGGCCGAGATCAGCGGCTTGCGATACAACCAGTCCGTATCAAGGCTGATCATGGGCTCGGGACCGAGTTTCTGCAACAGCCACCAGAATCCGATCCCGGTGCCGAGCAGGAGCTGCAAGGCAGATACCACATGGTCCACGGTATAGGGCTCATACGTCGCGTTAAACGGCAAGCGCTCGTAGAGCCAGTGCGGATAGACGCCCAAGGCGATACAGCAGACGGCGCTAACGGCCATGGCCAGAAGCATGTTGAGGCGTACGGGTTGCGGTTGCAGGCCCCGGCCGGTACTGAAAAAGGCAAAATAAGGTAGTTTCAACGTGGTACTGAGAAACGTGCCGATACTGGCCAATGAGAGAAGGAGCTCAGCAACGGGCAGATGGCCCTTACCAGCAGCGGAAATGATCATGGATTTACTGATAAATCCATTGAACAGCGGAAACCCGGAAATGGACATCCCTGCTACCATATACAGGAGGAAAACAAGTGGCATCGCTGCCGCAATGCCGCCCAGTTCAGTGAGTTTCCGTTTGCCTGTGGCATAGATGATCGCCCCAGCACCCATAAACAGCAACGCTTTATAGAGAATATGGCAGAACGCATGCGCCACGGCCCCGTTCAGGGCCAACGCACTGCCCATGCCAACACCCGTCACCATGTACCCAACCTGACTGACAATATGATAGGCTAGCAAGGTGCGGAGATCGTTGGCCAGCACGGCGTAGACCACACCGTAGAGCGTCATGATGACGCCAGCCCAGAGCAGAATCGGAGCGCCTGGGAAGAGCCGGATGAGCACGTAAACTGCGGTTTTGGTCGTGAACGCACTCAGAAACACGCTGCCGCTGATCGAGGCTTCGGGATAGGCGTCGGTGAGCCAGGCATGCAGGGGTGGAATGGCCGCGTTGATGGCGACGCCGATGAGGATGAGCCAGAAGGCGGCGTCTTGACGGTTTGATGCGGTGGTCAGGGGCTCGATGGTGAGCGCTTCGCCTTCGGCACGCAGCAGCAAAATCCCGCAAAAGAGTATGGAGCCGCCGACAATGTGCACGAGGAGGTAACGCAATCCCGCTGCCTGAGCACGTGCGGTTTTGCCGTACCAAATCACAAAGAGCGATGTCACAGCCATCAGCTCCCAAAAAACGAACAACGTGATCAAATCACCAGCGAAAACCACGCCAAGAGCAGCGCCGGCATAGACGAGCGCGGCGGCGTGTTCTCCGCCAGCAGTCACGTGCAGGGCATAGAGGCTGCCAATCCCGACAATGAGGCTAAAGATCAAGCCAAAGACACGGCTCAGGTCGTCGACGCGGAGAAGTTGCAGCGTGTCGTCGGGGACAGCGAATGTCCAAGTGGCCTCAGGGCTGAGAGACCAGGCACAGTAGAGCGTCAGGGCCGTGCCGGCAAGTAAGACGGCTTGCCGCAGTACACCGCGTGTGATGGCGACCGCACAGGCGACCGCAAAGAGGACGAAGCCGGGATGCAGACCGTTCATCAGCGTTCGTCTCCGTAATACGTCTCCTCGCGCTCTAGCCAGGTGTGTCCGAGCCCTTTCGACACGAGTCCAACGATGATGCAGCCAATGAAGCCGAAGATGAGATCGAATACCGGCATGGCGTGCCACATGAAGTAGGGATGTGCGGCATGACGATAGATGATTTCAAAAACGACGGTGACCAGGCCTACTAGTCCTGCTGTAATCAGCCAGACACGTGGCATTACCAACCCCCAGCGAGTGGTGACGCGGCGCCGGCAAAGACGCCGGCAGCCGCCTTCCAGGCCAAATGATACATCTGCACACCGGCATTTGGATACAAGCCGAGAACGACGGATATAACGGCTGTGATGGCGAGGGGGAGGCACAGGGTCGCCGGTGCCTCATCGTAACGGCTCGGCTGCTCCGGGTTGCCAAAGAAGGCGCTATAGACAATGGGGAAAAAGTAGGCGAAATTGAGCAAACCACTGACGACCAGCACGGCCAGAAAAATCTCCTGCCCAGCCTGCAAAGCGCCCAGCCCAAGATTCCACTTACTCACGAAGCCGACGCACAGAGGCGTACCGGCCAGCCCCAACGCACCGACGGTAAACGCGCCGAACGTGATCGGCATTTGCCGCCCCAGGCCGGCCAGGTCCGGGATGTCAAGCTTGTGGGTTTGAATGTAGATGGTGCCGGCGCAGAAAAAGAGCGTAATCTTCATGAAACCGTGAGCGACGATGTGGAACATGGCCCCGGCCAGGGCCGCTGTCGACCCGAGAGCAGCGCCGAGCACGATATACGACAGTTGGCTGACGGTGGAATACGCTAGGCGGCGCTTGAGATTCTGTTCACCCAGCGCCCGAATAGACGCGACGAGAATGGTCGCGCTGGCCGCAATGGCGAGCACCATATCGGCGCTGATCGCCCGCAACACGTCGATGCCAAAGACATAATGGATGACACGTACGCAGCCGAACGTCCCCGCCTTGACGACAGCCACGGCATGAAGCAGCGCACTCACCGGGGTCGGGGCCACCATGGCGGCCGGGAGCCAGCTGTGTAGCGGCATGATGGCCGCTTTCACCCCGACGCCCAGGATGCTCAGAACAAACAACAGGGTCAGTACCCCCGCTGGCACCTGCGCCGGTTGTAAGAATCCTCCCGGCTGGAAGACGGCTCCGGGTGCGATGAGCTGGATGCCGATCAGGGCGAGCAGAAACAGTTGGCCGGCACTCAAGGTATAGCCGAGATATTTCCGCCCGCCCGCCATCGCCTCGGTATGGCGGGCGTGGATGACCAAGGGATACGTCGCCAATGTCAGGATTTCGTAAAAGACAAAAAACGTCAACAGGTTCGCGGCAAAGGCGATACCGATAGCGGCGGAGACCGCGACGGCAAAGCAGGCAAAATAGCCCGTCTGATGGCCGTAATGGCCATGGCGCATATACCCAATAGAATAGAGCGTCGTCACCAACCACAAGCCGGAGGCGAGAAGCGCAAACATGAGACCGAACAGATCGGCACGCAGGTGCAGAGCCGCACTTGGCAACAGCTCGATGTATACGGCTTCCACCGCCCCCTGCGCCGTCGCCTGGGGCAGCAGGGAGAAAACGAGGACCAGCTTGATCACTGCAGCAAGAAACGACCAGGCTTCGCGCAGGTTTGGTTGACGGCCGGAGAGTAGAATCCCGCCGGCCGCAACAAGCGACACCAACACCGCCAGCAACGGTCGATGATCTGCAATCTCCATTTAGGAGCCTCCTGGCGGCAGCGCGTACTGAATCATGTGGGTCACAACCGACTGATTGAAAAGACCGAGCAGAAGCAGACCGATTGCCAACACCAAAATGGGCATGAGCATCGGCATTGGTAGCTCGTGACGGCGGATCATGGGAACCTCAGCCAGCACCGTCACCGGCGCATGAGGCACGGTATTCGACGCATCGGCCGATGCGTCGTGGTGCTCTGGAGCCTCAGGTTGGTGGAGGTAGGCCCATTCGATGACGCGGAAAAAGTACACCGCGCTGAGCAGGCTACTGCCGAGCAGGACGACGACGCCCCCCCATGCCCGGGCTTCGATGGCCCCTGTGAGCAGATACCATTTGCTAAAAAACCCTGCGGTGGGTGGCAAGCCGATCATGGAAATGGCGGCGATGACGATGGCCGCCATGGTAAACGGCATGCGCCGGCTCATACCGATAAAGTCATCAATTTTGTACAACCCGGTGCGCCACTGCATGCCGCCTATGGCAAGGAAAAGACAGCCCTTCATCATGGCGTGATTCAAGATGTGCAAGAGCATTCCCTGCAGCGCGGTGGGGGTGCCTAATGCCAGGCCGAGGACAAGATATCCCATCTGGCTGATACTCGAATAGGCCAGCATACGCCGGATGTCACGCTGTGCCATGGCAAGCAGTGAGCCGACGATAATCGCCATGGCGGCCACCCAGCTTAGCAGTGTCAGGGCCTGGCTGACCGTCTCAGTGGGACTTAAAACAAAATAGAGCACGCGAAATAGCGCATAGATGCTGACTTTCGCCATCACGGCGGAGATAAACCCGATGATGGGCGCCGGCGCGTATGTGTAAACATCCGGTAGCCAGCCATGCATGGGGAAGAGCGCGGCTTTAATGGACAGCCCGACGGCAATAAAGGTCACGGCCACGACGAACACGTGTGAATCCGCGACGCCTGGAAGCCGCACGGCGATATCGGCCATATTGAGACTGCCGGTGATCGCGTACAGATACCCTACACCCAGAAGATAGAACGTGGCGGCAACGGTGCCGATGATCAGATAGCGAAAGACCGCCACGGCGGAACGGATAGTGCCGGAGGCCAACAGCGCATAGGCGGCTAGCGACGAAATTTCGAGAAAGACATACAAGTTGAACAAGTCGCCGGTGACGACCATTCCCAGCAAGCCGGTGACCAGCAGCAAGAACACACTGGCAAAAATGCCAGCGCGGCGTGCCGGCCAGCCACTCAGGTAGGGTCCGGCGTAGACGGCTACCAGCACAGCCATCATGCCAATTAACAACGCCATACCACTTGAGAGCGGATCCAGGACGTACTCGATCCCCCAGGGCGGCGCCCAGCCGCCAAGCTGATAGTGCCATGGGCCGGCCGTCAGGACGTGCTGCAACGCTGTGCCCGAACACACAACGACACCGAAGAGAGCCAGGAATGTCACACCCCATGCCCAGCGCCTGGACCGCAACGTCACGAGCGCGACAAGAACGGCGGCACCGAGCGGTACCGCGACGATCAAGATCGGCACATGGGCGGTCATTCCAGCATCCTTTCCAGGATCTCCGGCTCCTCCAACGTGCCATAGTGGCGATAAATCCGAATCAGTAACGCCAGCGCTACGCCGGTCGTACTGACGCCGACCACAATCGCCGTGAGCATGAGCGCATGCGGTAACGGGTTCATGTAGGATATGTCCGCCGTCGCATGATAGACGTCAATTGGCGCGGTACCGCCCGTTTTGACGGCGAGCGAGATAAAAAACATAATGACTGCAACCTGCATCACGTTCATGGCCATCAACTTTTTCACCAGATTCGCCCTGATGAGCATGCCATGCACGCCAATGAGCAGCAAGAAGGCGGTTAACCCATAATGGATGTGACCGAGCACGTCACTCCCCATCGTTGTCCTCCTGTCCGCCCCCTTCCGTCAGGACATCGAAAATCAGAACTAAGACGCCGGTAACACCCAGAGCGACGCCAATCTCGATGCCGAGGGAGCCCATGGCCCGTACCTGAGCGGTTTTTAGGGGTAGAGGGAGCACACTATAATCGAGATAGTTGCCGGCAAAGAGGAGACTGAGAAAGCCGATGCCCGCGAAGAGGCCAGCCCCGGAGCAAGCCAGCACCAGAGCGCCGGTCCGGTCGAAGCCCCACGGGACCGCGTCATTCCGGACCATACGGATGAGGATGAGGGTCGCCGCCAGAATGGCGCCACCTTGGAAGCCGCCCCCGGGGCTATAGTGCCCGTGTACGATGACATAAACGGCAAAGAGCACGATGAATGGCACGGGAAGACGACACGCCACATCGAGGACCGGACTGCCAAAAGACGTTCTCACTCCATGCCTCCCTGTCCGGACCGGCTGAACCCGAGAATGAGTAGACAGGCCAGACCGGCGGTAAAGATCACAACCGTTTCTCCCAGGGTATCGTACCCACGGTAATCGGCCAAGACACCCGTCACAAAATTGTGGGTGCCGGTCTCCGCGTAGCTCTGTTCAATATAACGAGGCGAGACGTGCGTCGCGGCCGGGGCTTGGGGGTCACCCAAGTCGGGCAAGTCGCCGGCAACCCACATCAAGATACCTGCTGCGATGAGTATGACGAGCCAGGCAAGCTGTTTCACTCTTTGCTGCTCCGTACGGTGCGAAAAATCGCGGTGACAAACAGGACGGTCGTAATCACCGCACCGACGGCGGCTTCTGTAAAGGCGACGTCGAGCGCGCCGAGAATTGCGAAATAGAGCGCTGAGAAAAAGCTGAACGCCCCGAAAATGACGATTGCCGCCAGCAAATCACGTACCGTCAGGGCGGCAATGGCACATACCACGATGAGTAGCAGAAAAAACGTCGCCAGGGATTCCATCGTTTAAGCATGCTCCTTATCCCGTACCCAGGGCGTCAAGCCGGCCTTGAGTGCCGCCCGGCCCAACGCGTGCGTCACGGTGGGGTTGGCGAGGCCGATGAAGACCGAAATCAGCAGCAGCTTGACCGTGACGAGTGACGCACCCATGTAGATGGCCAGAGCCAAGAGCATCAAGGCGACGCCCAGGGTGTCGCATTTGCTCATGGCGTGCAGGCGCGTATAAAAATCCGGTAAACGCAGAATCCCAACGACGCCTAACAAAATGAATAGGAGTCCCAATATGAGGGGAATAGTTGCAAGTAGTATCACCGCTCTTCGGTCTCCTTGTGCTCGAAATATTTGGCCAAAATAAGCGATCCAACGGCACTGATGAGCGTATACGATAAGGCAATGTCCACAAAAATATCAACGCGTCCGCTGAGGAAGCCGAGCACGACCAACAACACGATAGTCTTGGTCCCAATGAGTCCTAGGCCTGTCAGGCGGTCGAATGGGGTCGGGCCGCGTAGCACGCGATAGAGGGACAAGAGCATCGCTAGCGCCAGAGTCATGGCTGTGCCGAGAAGCAGGGTGTGCATGCGATTTATCCTATGGGCCTATGAGGCGCCGTCCTGAGATGACGAGTAGAGGGCCGCGACATGGCTCGGCATAGAGCCCTTACCGTCCGGAGGTGTGAGCGCCTTGGCGCTGCGTTCCGTCAGCGCGTGCACCACAAATTCGTCATTGTGTACATCCAATGTAATCGTGCCCGGCGTCATGGTAATCGAGGTCGCCAGCGTGAATTGGGCCAGGGCATGAGGCAATGTTTTGCGAAAGCGTATCAGATGCGGTTGGATAGGCATTTTCGGATGGATCACAAGCACCGCGACCTGTACGCTTGACAGGATGATCTGCCACAGGAGCCAGGGGATATAGAGCAGCAGCCGTATCCACGGTATGGCAGCCACCGGATGGACGCCGTGGGGGCCGATTGTAGGCGGTAAGTACAACAACCGATGGGTGCCCCAGGCGATACAACACGCACTGGCAGCGCCGATGCCGAGATGGAATGCATCGAATTTGCCTGATAGCACGACCCAGAAGGCGAATAGAAATAAGATTAAGGGGATCATCTGTCGGAGATGGGCTTCCTCACGCACGAAAGGGGTTGATACACTCGGCGGTTGCTCAGTATTTCCCGCGTTTGTAAAGGATGCTCCGTAGTCCGCGGGATCAACGCCGGAAGACGTTTCCTGCAACTGTCGACCGTGAAGGTGTTGATTCGTAGGCTGTAATTATCGACTAACGCTGGGCATCTTGCAAGATGCCCAGCGACGTACACCGCATGCCTGCCGGCTGTCTCCTGCGTTGTAAGAATTGTCTTGACAGGGCCGTATTCCTTTGGTAGAAGGGGGCGCCACGGTCAAGCGTGCGCCAAAGGCTCTCTGCGCTGCAGCGGCTGTGTGGCGCGAATAGGCGTAACGCGGTGGAGAGGAGTCGCTGCCTACACGCCCGAAACGGTACGATTGGCCTGGGAGGATGGGGAGAAGTGGCGCTTCCTTACCAGGAAAAAAGGAGGAGTATGTATATGGCCGTAGGGAAGGTAAAATGGTTCAATGACAGTAAAGGCTATGGCTTCATAGAACAACCTGGCGACGCAGATATCTTCGTACATTTTTCTGCGATCGAAGAAGAAGGGTTTAAGTCTCTAGACGAGGGGCAAGAGGTCGAATACGATGCCGTCCAGGGCCCGAAAGGGCTGCAGGCGACGCGCGTATCAAAGTTGCCGTAGCCCGAGTCTGATGCTGACGTCCCAGCATCTGCTGGGATGTTTTTTTTATGGCGCATGTCATAACGGTCCAGCAAGTCGAGAAATTGTTTGAGGATTTTGGCGGTTGCTCCCCAAATCACATGCCCGTCGTAGTCGAAGAAGAAGCTTTGCACGGTATGTCCTTCGTGTACACGGGTTTCTTGGCAAGGCGGGTTGTGCTGACGCAGAAAGCGTAGGGGCACCTCAATGAGATAGGCGGTTTCACGCCTGTCCAACTCAAACGGATACGGATAGGGAATCGTGCCTACGAATGGGCGTACCACGTAGTTGCTGTTGTTCGTCAAGAGATCATCGAGTTGGCCGAGAATGGTCACGTGCGCCGGCTGCAGACCGATTTCTTCCGCGCTTTCCCGCAAAGCCGTTTCCTGCAAAGAGGCGTCCTGCGGTTCATAACCACCGCCCGGAAAAGAGATCTGGCCACGGTGATGGTACACTGTGTCTGAACGCTTGGTGAAAAGCACGCCATACGCTCCCGCATGATAATAGAGTGGGGCGAGTACGGCGGCGGGCCTGCGGCTCGGTATGGCCAATTCACGCGGCACGTTGGCTTGTAACATCTGCTTGATCAACGTCTCCATGCCTGCCTCATCCATTGCCATGTTTGCCGATCTGAGAGCTGACAGCTTTCCTCTATCATAACATAGGTGGAGGGGACGTTGTCATCCCACGGGAAATTCGCTAAGGTTGGAGAATAGCTGTTTAACCGTGCGTAGCGGAGTTCTCATGAGGGATGGGAGATGTCGTGCTGAGCGCCACGCAACAGACACAGCTGGAAGCGACTGTGCAGGATCTGAATCCCAATCTGCAGATCGAGGCCGCTAGCCTCGATGCCGAGCAGACGCTCGAACTCGTGCTGTGCCGCGATTTCATCTGTTTTCGCCCCCTGCGCATTTCCGTGCAGGAGGTTGATATTCCTGCTGCTCTCTCGGGTCAGTCCGAAGCGCAACACGCTTTGCAGACCTATCTTCGCACCGCCTTGCCTGGTCTGTTGTAGCATACTTTTGCAGGCTCGCTTTGAGCCCGTCGCCCACCGCTTGTATGCGCTGACTACCTGACGAACCTCACCACGTGCTATTCAGACTTGGCATCGGAGCGGATATCCCCTACCATAGGACTTCCGACAACACGTAAGTCTCTGTACACATGGAAACAGGCGGCAGCGAATTTTGTCCGAGTACTTACACGTTTCGGTGTCGAGGTGTGACCTCGACCCGTGTCGTAGGGTCAGGACATAGCACATCTAACGGAGGGCCAGGGCGCTATAGCGCGTTCCTCACAAATCCAATGGTACGGCAACAGGAGATATCCCATGATGACTGGTGAGCAGTGGAAGGAAGTCGAGGCCAAGTACTACATGCAAGTGGTACGCCGCATGCCCATGGTCCTTGAACGTGCACAAGGCACGTACGTGTACGACACGGAAGGCAACGCGTATTTAGACTTCACGGCCGGCTGGGCTGTGCTCAACGTGGGCCACTCACATCCGGAGGTCACCGCGGCCATCCAAGAACAAGCCGGTATGATTCTGCAAATGAGCAATTTGTTCTACACCATTCCACAGCTCAAGCTGGCGCAACTTCTGATTGACAACTCGTGCATGGATCGGGTGTTCTTCTGCAATTCCGGCGCTGAAGCCAACGAAGGGGTGTCGAAGCTGGCACGCAAATACGGCAAACTCCATCGCAACGGCGCATACGAAATCATCACGGCCAACAATTCGTTTCACGGTCGCACCATGGCCATGATGGCAGCCACCGGACAAGCGCATTACCAAGACAATTGGCGCCCATTGATGCCGGGTTATGTCAATGTCGATTACAACGATATTGACGCGATCAAGAACGCGACGAATGCAAACACCTGCGCGGTTCTGCTCGAGCCGGTCCAGGGCGAAGGCGGTGTTAATGTGCCGGATCCCGACTATTTCCCGCAAGTGCGAAGCTGGTGTGACGAACAGAATTTGCTCCTCATCGCCGATGAAGTGCAGACGGGTATGGGCCGCCTTGGGACCTTGTTTGGCTATGAACAATTCGGCTTCGAGCCGGATGCCATGGCGTTGGCAAAGGGGCTCGGTGCCGGCGCTCCCTTGGGGGCGTTCCTATGCAAGCAAGCGTGTGCTGTGCTCGAACCCGGGGACCATGGCTCGACGTTCGGCGGCAATGCCCTGACGACAGCAGCAGGCGCGGCAGGCGCCAAAGTTCTCGTCGACGAGAACTGGGCGCAGAAAGGTGGGGAAATGGGCGCGTACCTCAAGAGCCAACTCGAAGCCGTCGCGGCGAAGCATGATTTCGTCCAGGATGTGCGGGGTATGGGAATGCTGCTGGCGATGCAGATGAAGGACGACCGGGCCGCCGCCGTGATCGCCGAAACCGTGGCGAATGGCTTGCTGCTGAACGCGGTACGGCCAAATACCATCCGGTTTATGCCACCGCTGACCACGAGCCGCGAGGAGATCGACAAGGCGGTTGCCATTCTCGATGCCGCGTTAGCGAAGGTGCCGGCACCTTAAATCGGACCCCATGAGCCGAGTGCGCCCAGCTTCCGGCCCATGCCGGGACGTGCCCTGGCGCGTTGCTGGCTGGGCGTCATTGTGGTGTGGTTTAAATCAGAACGGTGGCGATGGGAGGCGACGTGTGAGCAGTGATACCCTTCTTTTCGATCTGACGGACAAGGTCGCCGTCATTACACTTAACCGCCCCGATGTTCGCAACGCGATGAACCGCGAACTGCGAGACGCACTGATGGAAGCATTACAACGGGTGCGTCAGGAGGCGGACATCCGAGCCGCCGTCATCACAGGCGCGGGCAAGACCTTTTCCGCGGGCGCCGATCTCAAGGAGCGCGCCCAAGGTGGCCGGCCGGTTGACCATGCGGTGTCGGCTGTCATCGAGGCGAACCGTGCCGAGGGCTTCTCGACGATGGCGATGGAAAAACCCTTGATTGCGGCGATTGATGGATATTGTTTGGCGGCTGGTTTCGAGCTTGCGCTCATCTGCGACATCCGGATCTGCACGCCTGAGGCCAGATTTGGCCTACCGGAAATTACGCGTGGTTTTTTTCCGGGAGGTGGGGGACCACAACGCCTTGTACGGGCGATCCCTCAGGCTGTCGCGATGGAGATGATCCTGACCGGGGCTTCCATAGACGCGCACACCGCGCAGCAGATCGGCCTCGTCAGCCGTATGGTCTCGGCGGAAGTGCTGTTGTCCACGGCTTGTCAGCTTGCCCACCGGATTGCGGCTCATGCACCGCTTGCCGTCAAAGCTGTGAAGGAAGTGGCCCAGGCCGCACTGGACGAGACGCTCGATCAATCTCTGCGCTTTGGCAGCGCATTGCGCTGGATCATCGGGCAAACCGAGGATGCGCGTGAAGGCCCCCGGGCCTTCGCCGAGCGTAGAGAACCTCGTTATCAAGGACGATAGGGAAAATGAGCGTACCCAGACCCCATCAGCGTTCGCATTTTTCCAGAGGAAAGAGACCGCATAACACCCCAATCCTCCCAAAGATCTGTGCGCCATGTACCGTTCAACTTTCATGGATGCCTACCGATAGGTAAGGGAGCTATGTAGTTGTGCAGTCATGGCCGCGGGCATGGCGCTTTCTAGTCTCCACAGCCTCTTTATGGCTCCACGCCATCCCATCCGACAGCATGAGATGCGATGCCGTTTGTGAACATCCACAATGCAAAACATCTTCGGTTTGGCGCCCATCGGACGCCTGCGAAGTACAGACCGTGTCACGGTTGGGCCTTGTCAAGCGACCACCGCCATGCGGGCATTCCATGTATGATGAATGGCTTCACACGCGTACGTATAGGATAAAACAAAGCTTGACTGAAGAGGACACACGATACCATGGAACAAACCGAGTGGACGGGAATCGAACGCCGCCAGAGCAAACGTTGGAACCTCAAAATACCTCTCCGTGTTTTCGAAGTGGATACGGAAGTGTTCGTTGGCCACGTCGTAGATATTTCCCTCCATGGAATGCGGGTGGTGAGCGAACGTTCCCTCAGCGAACAGCAGCATATGAGCTTGGACCTAGAAATGCCGGGCAGTCATGGCGAGTGGGTCAAGACGCCAGTGACTGTCATTGGCATACATAGCAGGCAAGATGCAGTCAGTGGCGAGTTTCATACGGGGTGCCAATTTCTCAGCGTTCAGCCCGCAAGCCTGTTCATCCTGCAACGGCTTATCGACAATCAGGTATCGTTTAGCTGAAAGCCTCCTGTGGCTGCGTTCTCCTCTGCGTCCACGTTCGTCATGGCCGGAAAGCATGGCCCAACGGCTGCGGAGATAGCCCTGCTCGATGCCGTGACCACCTGCATAGTGCATGGCTCCATCTCCGATACGGCCCGGAGGCCACGTGTTCCCAAACCGTCTCGATCACCTCTGCGGTTTCGTTCAAGCCGGACCATTAGCATGACGCAGCTTTAGGAATTCACCACCGACAGAGAAGTCTTTACCTGCGCTCGCCCAATAGCATTCACACATTTCATACCGCACTCGGCATGCATACGGCTTCTGGGCAACCTGATGTAGAGTCTATCAAGCTTTGTCCAAGGATGACCGATATAACGCCAGTGATACCAGTTGCTCCAGATCAATTTGCGGAGCATTGAGGCGTGCTACGCTTCCTTGTTTCGAAGCACCTAACGCGTTTTTGCGTCTCATCCCTTCGTGGAGCTACTCCATCGATTTGAGGAGACCTAGACCGAAGTTCCTCCCGTGATTCGGCGACAACTTGTTGAAATAAAAACTCAAAAGCCTGAAACGAATTGACCTT
>CBCXVS010000173.1:0-16458 GCA_965178525.1 uncultured bacterium
AGACCGCTCCCCTCATGACAAAACCCCCTCATGTGTTGCGTCAACCGTTGACACGACCAGCAGTTAGAGCTTCACTTCATGCCATTCCCGGTAGACGAGCTATTTACACAGCTGGAGATGGTGGTCGGCGTCGTGGAGGATACGCTCGGCATTGGGGATCGATTTGTCGCCTTGTTACAACGGCTCCAGGATTTGCTCACGGGCCTCACGGATTCCCGCAGCCAACTGCAAGCCTGGGTGAATTCAATTGTGACCAAAGTGGACACCCTGACCGACACCAGTCCCTTACTTCCACCTCTGGCGGCCCTCAGCACTGCGTTGGATAGAACGCGCGCCGGAGACTTGATGGGCGCTTTTCAGGGATTGGTTGATCCTCTGCTCACCCTATTAAACACGCTCAACCCGGAAACCCGGTTGGCCAATTTGGTTCAGGCCGATCAACGAATTCCACGACCCGCCCTTGAGGCACTGCCCGATTCGCCAGAAAAATCAGCCATCATCACAGTTTTGGACCGATTTGATCCGACGCAGCCGGCATTCAGCGTCCCCTACCGGTCCTTTGCCGATTTGCATACTGCGCTCAACAATGCCACCACAAACCTCACCGGCGTGTTGGTGGAATGGGATGAGCGCTATCACAGCGGCGATGGTATTTTGGCTGGCTACCGGCATACGCAGGCCACAGCCTCCCAACTCCGCCAATGGCTTGAAGACGCCCTGCAAAGCCAATTCATCACGCCGCTGGCCGCGTTTTTCGAGTTCTTCGAATTGGGTCAACAACTCGTCGCCGCCTTTATTGCGCCACTTCAATCCGTCCTCACGCAACTGCAAACCAAGCTGGCCAACCTGCTACTCGGTCCGGATGCACTCATGGGTATTCGGGATGCGCTGCAAGAGCTGATTCAGCGACTACGGGATGTTAACCTGGGCTTCATCACCGATACGATCGACGCCTTATTTGAACGCGTGCGCGGTAAGTTAGAGGCGCTCAATCCGGCGAATCTGCAGATGGCTCTCAATTCCGCCTTCGAGGAAACATTGCAAGCGCTTGATCTCAGCCAGGCCATTCCCTCTGATAGCCTGGCCCAAATCGATACCACGTATAACGGCATATTGGAGAAGCTCGGGGCATTGGATCCGCAGACAGTGGTGACGGATGTGGTTCAACCTCTATACGACAACACGCTGATTCCGCTGATTGACACCGTTGACCTGACGCCGCTGCTCACGGCCTTGGTGGAGCAATTCGGGGCCCTCGAAGACGAGCTGCGCCAGGGGATACAACAAGTCAATGCCGCCTACCAGGCATTCCAGCGCTCGGCATCGTCTGTCAACGACGGCGCGAGCCTAGCCGTGTAATCACAGGAGATACGACAAGTGGCAATCGGAACCGCTCTTGTACAACCCCAACGCTTTCAGCGGGCGTCAAATCAAGCGACAGAAAACGCGTTCATTGACGACTTTGTCAACCTCGCGATGCGACTGCTCCTCGACCCGGAACAAGCCCAACCGATCCTGCAAGCGCTGGAGCAGGCTTTTGACGCTATGGTGCAACACTTTGTCAACCAGGATGGTATTGATCTCGACAACGCGCTCACGCGGCTGCGGGCATGGATGCAACCTGTACTTAAGGCCCTGGACACCTTTCAAGACAACCTGAGCGGCATTGAAGACGCCGATGATGTGCTGGATGTACTGGCGGACTTGGTCACCGCCTTGGCGCAAGTGGCTAGCAATCTCACCATCGCCGAGCTGCGCCAACATATCACCGAACTGCTCGACATCCTGGAAAGCGAACTCGGGCTCACTCTAGCTTACCTGGAAGAGCAGGTGCGCATGCTCATCGATGACATCATTGACACCCTGCGCCAACTCCCCCCTGAACCATCGCCGGAGGCCCGCGCCACGCGCCAGGCCGTGATCTCATTTCTAGGCCGGGTGCAGCGGCTCATCCGCCAGGGTTTCCAACTGCCCCCGCTCAATGCCGATCAGATCGCCAGCACGGTGCTCGATTTGCTGCGCCGTTATGGCCTGGATCAGTTCGCGGCAAAAGGCGCGGACATCGCCACCACGGTACGGGATTTTGTCACCACAAGCCGAACCCTCATCGACCTGGGCGGGGTGGCCGCCTTTGGGCCAGGCAGTGTCGGCGCGGCACAAGCCCCCGGTTTTGGCGACGAATACCGCTGGTATGCGTCGTGGCTTTTAAAGGACAAAACGCGCTCCGGTATTACGTTCGCTTTCCTCAGCGGGCTCCCCGGATTTCCCGGCGATGACGTATGGCGCACGGAAGATGGCCGCCAGCTCGTGCAGCGTAATGTCCGGCGTGAGGATGTCGTGCTGCACGAAGGTGAGAACATCAAATGGCATGAGGCGCCGCTGTTCAAGGACACCAGCCTGGAAGAGCATTATACCTTTACGGATAGATTAAACCCGGATTTCTTGGAAGGGTGGACGCGTCATACCTCCACTTGGATCGCTGACGTGACCAAGTTTGTCCTGCATTTTATCGGCGCCTTTGAACAAGGAGACCGCGCCTCCAATATTTCACACGCGTCGTGGACGTTTGTCATCGGCATCATTGAGCAAATCATCCAGCGTCCCTTTGTCTCCTGGCTCAATTCGGGCTTCGGGGGACCCCAAATCACACGCTGGCCCCTGGGTTGGTTCGCCCCTCTCGCCATCACACTTCTGGCAGCCACCGAAGGACGGCATACGCAAGCCGACGAACGGAAAGGGTTGAACTGGTTTACCCCGTTCCTCGATGATGGCTTGGAAGCGCTGACTTACGACATTGTGGCCAACATTTTGCGCGATTTACCCTTGTCCATCTTCACCTTGATTAATTATCAGGAATCCACCTTGCCCACCGGCGAAACCCGCCGCCCCCTCAATGGACGACATCTCGACGTACTCGTCACCCTCGTCTTGGTCGGAACCAATGAGCTCTTACTGAAATTGGTGACTCGCGAAGATTATGCCCATCCGTTTACCGGTGATGCCGAGCGAAACGTCAACATGTGGATCGGGTTGATGGTCTTTGCTAATCTCGCGGTTACATCGTTCGGCGTTCTTTTAGGCGTGTTAGTGGCCTTCATCTTGATGCGGGCGACCGACAGCTCTGTGATCGCACAACCATTCCTCAGCTTCAATGTCCGAAACATTCTGCTGTTTTGGTTAACGGTTTTTCTGTCCAAGGAAGGCGACACCGATAGCGGCCAATACAACCCGCAGGGCGGCGCGCCGTTTTCCGGCTACCCCGATCATGAGACATCGCCCTACAAGTTGCCCTATGAGCAAGATAAATCCGTCTTTTGCCCCCAGGGCAATCAAGGCTTCTTCTCGCACAACAAAATCACCAATGACCGACAAGTTTACGCCTACGATTTGGCACTCGACCAAGATAACGAAATCCTCGCGGCGCGGGCGGGTACTGTGGTCGATTTTTTCGACTGGGTGGAGAACGATCAAGATGTCGACACGTCTGCTCCCCCTCGCATGGACCCGCCGACGCCTCGCGATGAGTGGCCACATATAGACCAAACCATGACGAGAAATTGGAATTTCATCCTCATCCGGCATGACGTTGATGATAGCGACGCCGCGATCTCCCCCCAACCCGGATCACGATCGCAGTGCCGGAGGCGTCACGGCGACCACCTATGCCGTCTATGGCCATGGGCGGCAAGGCAGCGTCCGCGAATTTCTCAAACCGCGTACGGTAAGCGGTAATGTAGAGGACATCATTGGCCTACAAGTCAAACAGGGGCAGCCGATTATGCGTAGTGGCAACACGGGGATAAGTGCCTTTAATCACGTCCACATGCAGGTACAACCCGGTCCCGCCATGGAACTACCCGTACGCCTGGGTACGCTCAGGGAGTCATCTATACCCTTTGTCTTTCAAGAGGTCACGCATTTGATCGGTCAAGACGGCGTACCCAAGACGTTTCGCTTCTACACATCTGCAAATGAGAGACAGGCTTGATCGGAAGCGGCGGTAACTCCATGGTTTTCACGATGAGAAGGGCCCAAGATCATGGCAACGTTGAAACCGGCATACCGGCTGACGCTCGGCAGCACAGCGCTTGACACAGGCGGTGTGTCAAGCGCCAATCCCGTGCGGACCCTGCGGGCTGATGCCGACCTATCCACACCCGCTGCCGCCCTTGATGTCTGGTTTGGCAACCCTCAGGGCATCTCTGTGGCGCCAGGTGATTCGGCCAAACTGGAAGCCGGCGGCGACACCAGCTTAACCACGGTGTTCAAAGGCACGGTCGATCGCGTCCAACCCGACCTGGCCCGGCTGCATATTCGAGCCCTGTCCGATGTCACGAACCTGCTCCGTCTGCGGGTCAACCAGGTCTACGACAACCAGACGGCCGGCCAGATTGTTTCCGATTTGGCCGCACAGGCGGGTGTCAAGACAGGAACCATACAGGAGGGTTTGGATCTGCCCTTTTATATGGTCGATGATGCCCGCCACGCTTACCACCATTGCCAGGATTTGGCGGAGCGGAGCGGCTTTGATCTGTATACGACGCCCGATGGCGAACTGACATTTGCCGCCTTTAACAAAATGACCCCGGATCATGTCTTTACCTATGCCCAGGACATACTGCGACTCGAGATCGCGGCCACGCCGCCACCGGTCGAGCGCGTTGAGGTGTGGGGCGAAAGCCCAGCCAGTGCCGAGGGGGTGGAGGCCGCCAGTTGGCTGACTCGCGACTTTTCCGATGCCTTGGGAGCGGCTGGCAATGGCGCCACCTTGCGTCTCTCCGATCCGGCCATCCGCACCCGAGACGCCGCGCAGGCCTCTGCTGCAGGCCGGCTAGCCATTTTGACACGCCGTGCAACCTTTGGTGTCGCGATCGTGCTGGGGACAGCTGAAGTGGCTCTTGGGGATGCCGTGACGTTTTTGCAGACTCCGGACAATCGGTTCAACGGTGTCTTACAGGTGAAGCGGGTGACGCATGCTTTTAGCAAAACCGACGGTTTTACGACGCGCCTGGAGTTGTGGGGCAGCCGTGGCGGCACAGGAGAGTTGTGATGAGCGTTATCAGCCTCATTCAGGCCATTGTGCGCGACGAATTGCGGCGGCTGCATCTCGGTGACCTCGGGGTTGTAACCTCGGTGTTCCCGCACAGCGACGATAGTGACCGCGATAACTACGCCTGTAATGTCCTGTTGAAAAACAGTGGTCTGGAGCTCCGTCAAGTGCCCGTCGCCACCCCCATGATCGGCGAGGTCGCAATTCCCAATGTAGCGGATCTAGTCTTGGTGACATTCGTGGGCGGGGAACTCAACCAGCCCATCGTTATTGGCCGTTTGTACAACGATCAGCAGCGGCCGCCGGTGAACCAATCCAACGAACTCGCGCACCATCTGCCATTGGAGGCGGATGAGGAGACGGCCCTGAAGCTGACCGTTCGCAGCGGTGGCGATCACGATCCGGCCCGGCAAGTGGAAATTCGCATGGGTTCCACCTTAACGGTGCAGCTCACCGATGGCGACCCCCTGATCCAGGTGAGCACGGAACAGGCCGTGATTCAAGTGGCATCCAGCGGCGATATCAGCATCGAAACACAGAGCAAGCTAGCCCTCACCGCTTCGGGTGGCCTGGACCTCAAGAGCGACGGTAGCATCAACATCGAGGCTGGCGGCCCGATGACGCTCAAGGGCGCCACCATTGATCTCAACTAACGATGGAGAAATCGGCTATGGGACAGCCTGCAGCCAAACAACATGACCGGGTGATCGCCACCGATACCCATATGGTGCTAGTCCCGGCGCCACCGGGACCGCCGATACCCACGCCATTGCCCCATCCGTTCACCGGCATCATCAATGGCGGACTTTCTAGCGATGTCAACATGATGGGGGTACCCGCGGCGACAGTCGACAGCACGGCGCAAAATCTACCGGCCCACGTTCCTACGCCACCGGAAACCGCATTCCAGTCGCCACCGGCCAACAAAGCGACGATTCAGATCGGCAGCACCACGGTGCGGATCAACGGCAAGATGGCGGCTCGCAACGGCGACACGGCCATAACCTGTAATGATCCAACCGATCTGCCAGCCGGTACGGTCGTGGCCGTCGGCACCGTCTTCATGGGTGGTTAGCATGAGCGAAGAGCGGTTATTAGGGCGCGATTTACGTCTAGAGCCCGGCGTGTTCGGCTTCGGATTGGTGAGCGACGCGGGCGACCTGGATACGTCGCTCGGGGTTGAAAACCTGATCCAAGCGCTCCTGCTGCGCTTCAACACACCCATCGGCGATCTCACCGGCCTGGGGCACCCGGACTACGGGTCGCGTCTGCACGAACTCATCGGCCGTATTAACAGTGAAACGACGCGCAACCTGGTGCGGCTCTTCACCCTGGAAACCCTGCGGCAAGAACCGCGCGTGGGAGACGTCCAGCACCTGGCTGTCACGAGTGTGACCGGCCGGCCGGATCAGATATGGGTCTCGATCCAGCTCGCGGCGATTGACATGCCAACACCGGTGAATTTGGTGTTCAATGTCAGTTTGGAGGGAATCTCTTGAGTTTTCGAAAGCGCGGTTTTCAAGAATTGGTTGATGACATCTTGACGGACCTGACCGGCGTCGTCGTGAATGAGCCGATCCGATTCACGGTATCGAATGGCGACTCGCCCACATTCCCGTTGGAGAATGCCCCGGTGAGCCGAATTGCGTCGGTCACCGGGACCGTGGGTGAGGGCTTCCACCAGTTTAGCCATACCGACTTTGAGCTCACGGATGACCAAGGCGCCATTCGGTGGCTGCAAAATACGCTGCCGGATGCGGATTCAACCTTCTTCGTCGACTACTATCCCGCGTCCGCTCAGTCCCCGATTACGGATCGCAACGTCGGTAGCGTGGCCCGCACCCTGGTGGAGGCCATTGGCCGAGAGATTGCCACCCTGTACGAACACTTAGAGCTGGTGTACCAATCCGGCTTTATTGATCTGGCTGAGGGGGCCGTCCTGGATTTTGTTGTCGCCTTGCTGAATGTGGAGCGTATCCGCGCCGGCCGCCAGGTTGGCGAGGTGGTCTTTGCCCGCAGCACGCCAGCCCCAGGCGACATCACCATTCCGTCGGGCACTCTCCTGGCAACCGGCATCCTGCAAGGCGATCAGCAGGAGCGTTTTGAGTTCGAGACGACGGCCATCCGCACCATGCGTCAGGGGCAAACCGAGGTTGCCGCCCCCATCCGCTTCCGTCCCACAGCAGAGCAGCGGGCGGCGTTGGCTTCCGGACAAGTACCGGGCGGGGCCATTAGTTTGATTCCCAAGCCCATTGTCGGCATCGAGACCGTCACCAATCTGGAGCCGACCACCCGGGGAGCCGAGGACGAGAGCGATGCCCAGTTGCGCCAGCGAGCCAAGCAAGCCCTGGCGGAGGCGGGGAAATCAACCGTCGAGGCCCTGCGCGCTGCGGTCTTGCGGCACGGGCCGGGTATCAACGTGGTGGTGCAAGACATGCCGCGGGGCGTCGCGGGAGAAGTCGGGTTAGTCATTGATGGCGCCACCGGTGACACACTCAACGCTATCTTCCAGTCAGTACTGGCAACCAAAGCAGCAGGGATTGTCATTGAGACCCAACAGTCAGAGCGCATTCACATGACCTTGGACTTGCGGCTTGAGACGCACGTGGAGGTGCAACTCAGTGGTGATGAGCAACGCCGGATTATAGCGGCGACGAAAATGGCGCTTGCAAACGCCATCAACGCGCTGAACGCCGGTGAAGACATCTCCCGCAATACCTTAGTCGCTTTGAGCCTGTCCGAACCCCAGGTGCGTGGCGTTAGTTTCACTGGGCTGACCCTCGTTCGCAATGGGTTGGATGGGGTGGATGAGTCCAACACTCGGCTTCGGAACAGCGATGGAGAGCCGCCCAGTCTGGCTAACTTCGATCACATTAGCGTCGGCCAGATGGAGAAGGTGGACGCCACGGAGGATGATATGACGATCGAGCTGCTGACGGGTGAAGCGGAGATGACCACCGCCGTCCGCATCACCGTGGTGTTGCGAGGCAACGCCACGGAGGCGGGTGAGGCAAAAGGCGTCGAGAATCTGCAGAACCTGATCAGGCCTCAGATCGAGACGCTGATTCAGGGTTTCCTGACATCGCCGGCGCGCGGTTCTGACATTCGCCTGGACGAGCTTCTCGCCTTCCTTGAAGCGGGCAGTGGCTTGTTCACCCTCAAACCATTTGCAGAAGCCGACCCGGAGACTGGCTCCTTTTTCATCGCCGAATTTGTGGCCACAGGTCTGGTGCAGCGCTATCAAAACGTGGTTCACATAGCCGACAATGAACAGGCGGAATTCGCCTCGGTACTGCTGGAAATCAGCTAAATAGCGACACTGTAGACAAGATAGAATACGCACATGAATCAACCCACACGTGCCGCACAAATTGTCGATTATTTGCCGACTTTATACTATCGGGACCCGCTCCTGCGCCGTGTGGTTGACGCAGTAGCCGGACGCCTCGCCGATGTCCAGTTCGATGCCCAACGTGTGATGAACGCGCACTGGGTGGACATGGCAGACCGCGTGCCGCCGGAGCGCCCCCAACGCTTAATCGACTTGCCACGCCTTGGGGCCCTCGTCCCCTTGTTCCCCTTCCCGGACGAAGAGGCGGCGCAGCTCATACCCAAAACGGTTCTGGTGCATGTGGCGACCCACTTGATTGGACCCGGCGCCGTACCGCTGCGCATCGATCAATTGGTACCGGGTCAACGTCTGTATGTGGAGGGCAGCCAGCAGCCGGATGAGACCTTTTTAGCCACCGCCATCCGTGTGGGGCAACCCTCGCCCCTGGAGAATTTTGCCAGCGCTCTCAGTGGAGAATTATCCCAGATCGAACCGGTAACCTCCGTCCATGCGACCGCACGGTTGCTCCTGCTGACTGGCCAAACCGGGGCCGAGATATTTCGCCAACGCCTCAAACTCACTGTCGATGCCTTTCTAGAAGGCGCCGGCACCGCCCCGGCCATTCTGAAAATCGTGGCCGCCACCATGGGCTGGGGACCGCTGCAGGAGACCTTTGCCGATTGGAGTCAAAACTGGACACCGACCCATCCGGTGTTTGAGGCCGTCGCCGAGGGCGCGCCCGGTCCGATCCGCCTGCGCGAACTGCCTCTGCGATCGGCGACGACACCCGTCCCGCAACGGGTCAAAAGCGGTGCACGCTGGATCGAAACCCATGACAGCGCCTTCGTCCTGCAGCCCACGGCGCAGTTCCAAGCCCTCGATCGGCCAGTGGTGGTTCCGACCTTGGTGAACTTGGATCATCAAGTGGCGATCTCCACGTTGATCGCGATGGAAACCGTCAAGCTCGAAGGTGGCAACCTCGTCGAGAAAGACGTCACGCTGCGGCTCGAAGGCCAGCCGGACGGTACCCTTCAGGGCACGCTCTTCGAACGCACATTGCCAGCCAGTGAGGTCATCCCGACGAACGTGTCGGACCGCATCCGTATCCGCACCAGCGCTCTGCGGATTGACCGAGAAGGGGAGTCGGCCTTTCTCCGCGGCGGGACGGATGAACAGGCCGCCACATTGGTCGTTTCCGATGGCCGCCGGGCGATCCGCTTGCAAGCCCGAAGCGAAGGGATTTGGGGCAACGCCATCCAGGTCACCGCTCTCCCGGCCCCCTCCACTGATGACGAGATTGCTGTTGCCCTGACCTATACCCCGTCTCTGGTCGTGCCCGGTCTGTCTACATCGCCTGCATCGGGCAACCCGACTCATGGCGAGATGTTGACGCTTAATCAGCTGTTAGAGGGAAACTCTCTCCTGGTCACCGCCCAAGATTTTACTTTCACCATCCCAGAGGGCGAGTCTCGCTGGCTGTACTTTGATCATATGGGCTGGAGCATCTTCGACGTCACGCAATGGGATCACACGGTTTTCGACGCGCCCCCGGCGGACGTAGAGGATCCGGAGGCGCAGTTTGCGTCCTTTCCGGCCAAAGGCATATACAGCTACACAGATTTTAACGCCGCCGTCTTCCCGCGGGAGTTTCTACGCGCCTTCCGCTTTGACCAGCCGGGCACTTTTTACAATGAAGCCTTTTTCAACGAGACGCCCGACCAAGTCGAGGTGCTCCTGGGCTGGCAGGAAGGGCAGCGCGCTACGATCCGCATTGATGTGCCCCTGGAAACGCAGCGCGACCGAGACCGCTTGGGCTTTCTGCCGGAGATGATTCGCAAAGTGAAAGCGGCCGGAATCAAGGTCATCCTGGTACCGCGCTTTCGAGAACACCAGCCGCTAGACGAGCAGTTGCCAACCGTCCGGCTACGGCACGGGGAGACGCAACCCCTGGACGATGCGCTCCGGTTGCGGGTCGGACTTCGCGACGCCCAGTCGTTGGATGTCCGCCATATTGGCATCTTCGATCGGGATCATTGGAATGCCGCACATTTTGATTAAATCAGCCGTAAGGAGGAATTGGGTATGGGGTATCACCATCATGCCTTAAGCGGTCGGATCACGGTCTATATCGTCGACAAACAGGGCCATCGGGTGGGTCGAGTTGACCAACCCAACGAGATTGTCAATGGCGGACGCCTGCTCATCGGTCAGTTGCTCACGGGTGATGCGTTCGCCATGCCTATTACACATTTGGCGGTGGGAACGGGCCAAACCCCGCCAGACGCCACCGATGCCGCCTTGGAGATCGAGAGTACATCGATCGACCGAGCGCCCATCAGTGTGATCCCACTGACCGACCCCAACCGCATCGGCCTGCGGGTCAGCGCGCAAGTCTCTAGCGCCACCAATCAGGCCATTTCCGAAGCGGGTCTGTTCAATGCATCGGCGCACAACACGGGTACGATGTACAACCGGGTGGTGTTCCCGTCTCCCTTACCGATCGGGACGGACCTGGATCTCATCATTGAATGGGACATTACCTTTTAAAGGATGGGATATGGCAAAAGAAGAGATCCCCGTGTTTCGAGGGCGCGGCCGGGACAGGTAACCCGGTCGGCAGACTGGAACGCGATGCAACAAGAATTGCGTCACAGTGTCCGTGTGCATCAGCATACCCGGATCGCAGAGGACGCCGTGGACGATACGGTTGACGAGGATCACGCACGCCAAATCACGACGGCCGAACTGCAAAATGGTGCCGTGACCGACCCAAAACTTGCGTCCGGAGCGGTGAGTCTGTCCAAGCTGAGCGAATCCGTTTGAAGCCGTCTAGATGAAAGGACTCAACTGAATACCGACACAATCACGTTGGCGCCCGGGGCGATTGAGCGGATTGAGCATAGGTTGGGGAATGCGCCTATCGCAGTCACGTTAGGCGTGGTGCAGGAGCTGAGTGAGCCGCCTGGGACATTTGAGATCTATGGCAGCGGTCCCAATGCCGGGCAGGACACCGTCCTAGCGGCGGTACCCGCAGAGCCGGACGGGACGTTTTTCTTGATCTCGCGGTCTGAACGTGAGGTGGACGTACGCTGGTGGGCTATGGCCAGTCCGGCTGATCGCTAAAAATCTTGTGGGATTCTCTCCCTGATAGGAGATATCGGATGGCGGAAGCGAATATTCCCGAATATATTGAGGTGTTGGCGGGCGGCTTGATTAGAGCCGAAGACGTGAATGGAATGCAGCGTCAAGCCCGTAATAGTGTCCGGACGCACCGGCACACCGGTGAATCGCTGGACACGTCGAGTGATGATAATGCGCCTCAAATCGCAACGAATGAGATTGAGGATAACGCCGTCACCAGCGACAAGATCGCCGATGGTGACGTGACAACGGAGAAGCTGGCTGATGGCGCGGTGACTGGCGAGAAGCTGTCTGGCGACGCGATCACGGCGGACGTTATTCCCGATGGCGCAGTGACCAGTGACAAGATTGCTAACAATGCAGTGAGTACCGACAAGATTGCAGACGAGGCTATCAGTAACGCCAAGCTGCAAGATAATGCTGTTGCAACTGGCAATATTCAAGACAATGCGGTCAACTTTACGAAGTTGGATTTTGAAATGATTTTGGATTTTCAAAGTGTTAACGTTGGACTGGGCGTAACAGCTGAATTCAACGTGGCAACCGGCATTCCAAATTCGAGTCTGAAGAGAATTTACTTTCCATTAGTTTCAGTTACTGCATCAGGCGGTGGTACAGCGATGGTAGAGCCATCAATCGTTTACCGCGCTGCAGTCGGTGCTACAACTTATGACGTGCGCATATGCTTTATCAATCGAGGTTCAGCAACAGCTGGCATATTCTGGTCAGTGTTCTTATTTGCTAACTGAACAAGGAGGAGTATGACATGTTCCAGCGAGAGATTATATTGAGGTCTTGGGAGCAAGCACGTAGAACGTCTCTATTGCGACATTAGATACTAGCGGATCAAGCGCGATGGAGACCCAAGCTGCCGTACCTCAACAGCAGAAGGGGCAAACGTTTTTCGAGATGATACGTAACAAACCACGACTTTGCTGGGAAGAATTGGTGGAAGAATTCCGCCGTGACTACTACGATGCCTTTGACGAGATCGTACCGATTCTCTTTGCCACAAACGATCCTCTCATTATTTTTAATTGCATTCAGTTTGCGGATCTCAATGAGCCCAAAGAGGTCGCAATCCTGCAACAATTTATCCGAGACTGTGATGCCGAAAAGCATCAGGTCAGCTTGCGGTTTCTAGCAGAAAAACAGGAGCCGGAATTCCTCACAACGTTGAGGCAGAAGCAAGCTTTACCAGCCTCAGTACAGGAAGTACTCGCTTAACGAAGCTGCACGGCATGCCCAACTAGGAGGAGACAGTGTTGACACCAGCTCCGAACTCGTGGCCACGCCTCATACCACCCGGCGGTGCGCCCGTGACCAGCGACGCCCCGGCCATCCAGCCGCCGCCGGTGGCCTTCGGTGCGGTGCCGGAGTTCGTTCCGACCGCACCGGATAATGTCGTCTTCTCCTTCCTCATCGCTGCGGGCGTGGAAATCCTGGCGGCGCGTTTGCACCTGTCCGGAGCCGGGCCCGATAAGCCCATCAATTTGAAGGAAAGCGCGGAGGACGATGGCAGCCATGTCAAAATCGACTTTGGCGCTCAACGGCCGTTTACCAAAATCGATTTTACCAATGCAGATACGAGTATGTCACGGTTAATGATCCAGTTGGGAGGTACGTGGATCCAGCCTCAGGACACCTTGACCGCTAAGTTTGACGACTATAAATCCGGCGTCCTGTTTGCAGAGCTGATCTCGCAGCGCGTCTTGCTGACAAACGCTACCGGGGTGACGAATATCGAGAGTAAAAGCCATCCGGCCAACGTCACCCTGCGGCTGATGGATGGCGGTGTTCCCTTCTTCTTTCATCAAGGCGACCTGCGCGACAAAGGCGTCGAGGTTCCCGATTTTGGCCAGCAACTCGCCCTGGCGCTACAAAACCGTGAGCCGGAGAATGGCCAACATCAAGTGGATCTGGTCGCGCACTCCGACGCCTTTGGTATGATCACCGCCAGCCAGCCGCATATCACCTATCGCGTCGTACATAATAGTCTCGCAGGACAGACGTTTACCGAGCGGACAGCCGAGATACCCGCCGAAGATACGGTTGTGTTGCAACCCGGTTTGACCCTACCGCCAGGCCAGCCGACCGTATCGACGGTCGCCTTGGGGTTGGTCACCAGCCGTTTTGGCCCAGCGATCGTGGGTTCCAAGGGTTCGCGGGGAGCCGTGGCATCGGCCCAGTTTCAGGTTGCACAAGCGGTTCGATTTGAGAATACGCTCACGGTTTCGGCTGTGTATCTGTACCTCATGCGCCGTACCCCGCAAGCCGCGTTGACAGTCGAATGGCGCCAGGATGCCGATGGGGAGCCGCGAGGCGCCGTCGTGGCCCGTGTATCGCTCTCGGCCGATAGGCTAGCCGCTGACCACGTCGAGTGGTTTCCAGTGATCTTGGAAGCGCCCGTCTCCATCCCCGCTAACACGCGGCTATGGATTGTGCTCAAAGCCGATCAAGGGGAGGTCGAATGGCGTGGCGACAATGCCATCATGGATCCGCAGGGCGCCTTGTTCAGCAGCGATCGGGGCAATACGTGGCCGTGCCATCCGATGGCCGCCAGCTTCATTTTCCAGCAGTTGCTGCCAGATCCTGGCAGCCCCCTGACGATCCGGATACAAATTGGCGACTTCGAGCAAGACATTCCCTATGATCCCGGCGCCTTTCCCCTCGTGCTGGATGCGAACTCGCCACTGGTACAAGGGATCAATCAGATCGTCCCAGCGAATAACCAGCCGGAGAAAATCTCCCTCAGATTAAGCGCCGATTCGTCCCTCTCCGTTCAGGTGACGCTGACGCAGGCAGATGTGACCCTGACGCAGGCGCACGAACCCGCCCTGTGATAACAGAGCTAGAGGGTTAAGTGAAAAGGTAACATCGATTATGTTCACCGCTCTAGACCGAAGTTCCTCCCGTGATTCGGCGACAACTTGTTGGAATAAAAACTCAAAAGCCTGAAACGAATTGACCTTTGTTCCCATGTAAATCGCAAAATTTTCGCTCCTATTCTGCACCATGGGCTTGACATCGTCTGCAAACGTATGACCATAAGCCATGTCGTTTCAGGAGGTTGGATTGTTCCCATGTAAATGGACTTTTGAATTGGGCCAACCTGTTGATCTACTTAATCCTCCGCCTATTCTGCCAGGGGAACTTCGGTCTAGAAAACGAAATCATCCGCATTTTACAGGCGAATCTCAGCGTGCCGGATGGTATGAATGGCGCTCCGGCACACGTCCCAGCGGATCAAATTATCAACGGCCCAACCGCACCGCCGCAGGAGGCCATGTTTCCGACTGTCGCCGTTACAGCCGATACCTTTGAGATCATCCCGGAAACCGATGTCAGCCCGCCACGCGGCGTCAAGATGATGATCGAAGACGTATTTCCCGCCAACGGTCATGACCCGTTCTCTCTGTCTGAGTCACCCTTGGAGCCGCTGCGCACGGTCGAGATTGAAGGAGCGCCGGATGAACCCCCTGTCTTACTCCGTGAACGCGATGATTATACGGTGGATTATGTCAATGGCCAGGTCCGTTTGCGCCACCCGCCTGAAAGCACGGTCCACATCCGGTATTTCACCCTACAGCCTCTACAGGTGGTAGCGGCTACGCGTCTGAACATCGACATGCGGCTGGAGATTTGGGCCAATGCCACGCAAGGGGATTTGCGCCCTTTGCAAACCATCACCGCCATTGCCATAGGCGCCCTCGCAGCCAATGCCCCGGCCATTGACGGCCTGCTCAGCGAGGGGCGGGATGTCGTAGACAGTGGCTTGCCATCTCTGGGTACGCGCCAAGTTTTTTTCATCTTCGAGGCCTTGCAGTCCCACGGCGGCGCCCAACCTGAGACGACCAAATGGGAACTGCACTATCGTGTCCATGCGACGATGGTCTTAGTCCCCCAATCCGCAGAGATTGGTCGTATACGACATATTGCGGCTGGCGTGGCCCAAGACGATACACTGGCGGAGCACGTCCTGGCGAGTCCGTCTCCGATTCTGCATGAGCCGGTCACCCTGATCCAGGAGGTGGATGCCGCCACGGCCGCCGCGGTGGCCACTTTGGGTGTGACCACGATTGGTCAACTCTCACAGATCGCCAGCACCGGCCAAGCTGCGATTGACAACGCCATTCCACGCGCGCAAATCATCCGGGACCGCGCCCGTGATGTGGTGCGACACGTGGTCCTGGCAAGCCCTAAGATTCCGAACGTGACGGCGTTTCTGGCCCAGCAGCTCAGTGAGGTGGAGGTCAGCGATCTCACCGAGGTACGTATTCCGGAGACCACGGCCAATACCATCGTCGCAGCCCTGAGCGCGCTGCTGGGTCAAACTGCAGCAACCGACTTGACCTTTGCAGACTTGTTTGTATCGGCCCGGGCTCATATTGGCGTCCAGGGTCTTATGTGACCCATAATGAAGTATGGGGTCACATCTTCCATAGTTTGCCCATCGACCGCAGCCGCTTCCGTATCGGCGAATCCTCGACCTGAGCCCTGAGTTCATCAAACTCCTTGAGTTGACGCTTGATCTCGGCATCGAACTCGGCTTGGTGGTCATAGTAATACGAAAAGGCGGCGTGAATCTGTGACATCGACAGATGGGAATGTTGGACGTGGGTTTCTCCAGGGCTCCAGCCATATGCCATCTTGTCGAGAACCACTTCGATGATCTTTGTATTGGTATTGTCAATCCACGCCCGGCCTTGGTCGTCGAGATGAATGTGGGCTGTTATGGTCTTGGTCATGGGTGTTTCTCTCCGCTGGGAATTGCCAGCGAAACATATTTAGGGTCAGAGCTCCCATTGCACACTCGAAGAGGTGTCACCCCCCTTAGTCCGAAGTTCCTCCCGTGATTTGGCGACAACTTGTTGAAATAAAAACTCAAAAGCCTGAAACGAATTGACCTTTGTTCCCATGTAAATCGCAAAATTTT
>CBCXVS010000174.1:0-16441 GCA_965178525.1 uncultured bacterium
GTTCTGAGGGGGGGGGCATGGCGACATGATGCCCCTACCCGATCAGGAGGACAAGATGACCTTCCGCCGCGTCATCGAGGATATCCGCACGGAGATGAAAACCATCTCAGGCCATAGACCGACGCTGAAGGAATACTTGGCATTCCGCAAAGACACCATTCCCCCTGCCCTGCATGAACCTTTAGAGGTCGTCGCGATGCGGGGGGAGAAAGGGCCGAATGTGGGAGACGATGCGCCTGACTTCCGGCTCAAACAACTTGGGAGCGAGGAGATCGTACAACTCTCGAGCTTCCGGGGCCAACGGCCGGTCGGTCTCGTCTTCGGGAGTTACACCTGACCGCCGTTCCGCGCCCAGGTGCGGCGCATGGAAGCCATTTACTACCGCTTCAAAGCGCAGGTGGCCTTCTTTGTCGTCTACATTCAAGAAGCCCATCCGATAGACGGCTGGCAGGTGGACAGCAATATCGCAGACCGTGTGTTCTATCGACAGCACCAGACCTATCAGGAACGGGAAACGGTCGCCAACGCCTGTAGCCTGGACCTGAAGATTCCCCTGCCCATGCTCATTGAAGAGATGGATAACGCCATTGACCAGGCATATGGGGCGGTGCCGGAGCGGCTCTATCTGATTGGCGCCGACGGCAAGGTGGCGTATAAAGGCGGGGCGGGTCCGTTTTTCTTCGACCTGGATGAATGGGAATCGGCCATCGAAGCGTGCCTGACAGCTGTGGCGGCCGTGTAAGCCGATAGCGCAACAAAGGAGGACGATGTGGCGACCGAAAAACCCATGCCGGCATTCTATCAACAACTAGGCGTGACGCCCGTCATCCATGGCGCTGGCACGACGACGCGCTATGGGGGCTCCCTGATGCGACCCGAGACCATCGAGGCGATGCGGGAGGCGGCGCAGGCATTTGTGAATATCGATGAGCTGAATGAAGCCGCAGGCGATGCCATTGCGCGGATGCTCGGGGCTGAAGCCGCCCTGGTGACGGCCGGGGCGGCCTCCGGCCTGGTGTTGCAGGCCGCCGCGTGCATCGCTGGAGATGATCCGGACAACATTGTGCGCCTGCCGGACAGCACGGGCATGAAACATGAGATCATTATTCAACGGGCGCACCGTTTCCAGTACGACCAGGCGTTGACCCTGGCCGGCGCGAAGCTGGTTGAAATCGGTCTCGGGCGCAGCACGTCACCCGCCGAGCTGACGCATGCGATCAACGACAAAACGGCTGCCGTATTCTATTTACATTCGCCCTTTACCACCTTGCCCAGTCTGCTTTCCCTCGAGACGATGTGCGAGATTGCCCACGCACATGGCGTGCCGGTGCTCGTCGATGCCGCGTCGATGTTGCCGCCGCGGGACCATCTATTTTGCCATCTGCGTCAGGGCGCCGACCTGGTGAACTTTAGTGGCGGCAAGGGCATTCGTGGCCCACAAAGTACGGGGATTCTTGCCGGGAGCAAGGCGTTGGTGCGCGCCGCCGCCCTCAATGGCAGCCCGAATCGGGGCATTGGGCGGCCCTCGAAGACGTCCAAGGAGGAGATCGTCGGTCTCGTGAAGGCGCTAGAACTTTTCCTGGCCGAGGACGAGGAAGCGGAGATGAATCGCTATCGTGAAGTCTGTACGCACATCGTGGATAGCGTCCGCGATCTGCAGGGCATCCGCGCGGTAGTGGAGCACGACGCGGTCAACCGTGTCCTGCCGCATGCGGTCTTCTATTTCGAGCCGGGTTGGGACGGCCCGTCCGGTGCGGCGGTGCGCGAAGCTTTAGAGGCCGGAACACCCCATATTTATGTGAAGCAGGGGGTGCATCAAGGGGGCTACTTCGACGAGATTGCGATCGATCCGATTAATCTCCAGCCCGGAGATGAGGACATGCTCATACGGCGCTTGCGCGAGGAGCTGAGCCGACGTGCATCATAGCGTGCGGCATGACTCCCACGTTTCGACTCGCAAACCGTCAACTGCATGAAAATGCCTGTCACGTGTTTTTATGCAGCAGAAACGAGTGATGAAATCGACAGCTCCCGTGAAGACCATGTCAACGCCTCTACCTTGCTGTATCGGCAGATGTCTCCCTAAGCAGTTCGGCCAATACAGACGCCGTATCGCTTCCCGGCATCGGACCTGGGCGTAACACGCCCGGCGTCAGGCTGAATGACCACGGTAGGCCCGCCACGCGAATCGTACCCCAAGGGAGCGTTGGTAATTCAGCCATGAGACCATTGAGATGGACCTGCGGATGCTGACACATCTCGTCATAGGCATGAAAACGTCCGCACGGGACGCCGGCATGCGTGAGCCGTTTGATCCACCAGGCGGCAGGGTAGACGCAAAAGGTCTCGTCAAGCTGCGCGATCAGCTCTTGGCGATGCGCGATCCGATTGGCGAGGGTGTCATAGTCGGAATGCGCCAGCAGATCCGCACGCCCCAAGGCCGCACACAACCGTTCCCACTCGTCCTGCGTACGCGTGCTGACCGCCAGATAGCCATCCCGGACGCGGAATGCCTGGTCTGGCACCGCATACGGGACACCGCTGCCATAGGGCGGCGCACACTGCCCGGTGGCAAAATATTCGGCGATCCGGCTGCTTTGTAGCGCCGTTGCCGCTTCCAGCATGGAGGCCACAATGTGCTGTCCCTGTCCGGCCTGCTCCCGCTGCAGGAGGGCGGCGAGGATGGCGGGCACAGTCATGGCCGAGGTGCTGAGATCGATAAACCCAATGTTGCGCAGGCTTTCCCCACGGCTTCCGGCACTGCCATTCAAGCTGGCAAAGCCCGAGAAGGCTTGAATATAGGTGTCAATGGACGGCAGGAGGGCCAACGGTCCATGCGGCCCAAAGCCCGACAGCGAACAATATACCAGACGGGGATTGCGGGCGGCGAGGGCCTCGTATCCCAGCCCGAGGCGCTCGACCACCCCGACGCGAAAATTTTCGATGAACACGTCCGACTGCTCGGCCAGACGGTAGGCGCGCTCCAGATCACGCGGGTCTTTGAGATTCAGGATGACACCGCGTTTGCCCAAATTGGCGCTGATATACAGGACGCTGGTACCGCGTTGTGTGGGCGGCACGGTGAGCGCGAGGTCGCCATGGGGCGGTTCGACCTTGATGACGTCAGCACCCAGCTCGGCCAGGAAAAGGCCGGTGACCGGCCCCACGCCCATGCCGGAAATGTCGAGCACGCGGATGCCGTCCAGAGGCCCGCCGGCGCGGCGCGCCTGGGGTGGGGCAGAGGCGGCGTCTGGCACGGCAGGGGAGGGCGGCGCTGGCTACGGCCCAACGTCGGCGCCAGCGGCGACGCTATTGGCAAAAAGGTGGCGGCGCTGCGCCTCGTCATAGCCCCATTCGGCCAAGACCGCCCCCGTGCTGTTGCCCAGGACGGGTGGGCCGCACGGTACTGCGGGTTCGATCTGCGAAAAATTCCACGGCATTTTAATCGCCGCCAGGTCGCCCTCCGGTCCCGGTATGTGCTGCAAGAGCTGTAAGACTTGGGCTTGTTCATCCGCAAAGAGCGTCTCGTGCGAATGGTAGGGATAGGCAGCGCCTTCGAGCCGCCGGACCAGATCGATCAAGTTCGCTGCGGTTTGATCGGCGAAGGCCGCTTCGTAGATGGGCCGCAGCATGGCGGCATCGGCTCCGAGACCAGTCGAGTTTTTGCCGTCAGGGTCAAAACGGCAATCCTGCAGCACATGATCGAGACCGAGAGTCCGGCAAAAATCAGGCCATTGGCTCTGTTTGCCGGGTCCTCCGCCGGTGAATTCGCCAAAGGAAAACACCATGGGCCGATCCTGGGTCTGCCAGCCCGTGTCAGGTGGATCATACGGCCCCCAACAATGATAGCCCTCCCAGGTATCCGGGTCGTGCTGCGCCGCGATTTGAATCGTTTTCAGGGCAAACAACGCGCCCAGTTGGGAGACGGAGACGCGTTGCCCCTGGCCGTGGCGCTGGCGGTGGAAGAGCGCGGCCAGGAGCCCCTGCAGCAGGAAGACGCCGGCGAGGGTGCTGGCGGCATCCGTACCGATACGGACGGGCGCATCGCCATAGCGGCCCAGATAGCGCGGATAGCCGGACGCGGCTTGCACCACCAGTTCCGAACCGGCCCGGTTGGCCCAAGGGCCGTGCTCGCCGAAAGGTGTGAGCAGTCCATAGATCAGCTTGGAGTTGTGCGAGGACAGCGTCCCATAATCGAGGCCCTGGGTGCTGGCCGGCTCTGGCAGATCGTCACCGATCACAATGTCGGCACGGCTGGCCAGGCGCTGCACGACCTCCCGGCCCGCCGGCACCTGGCGATCAATGGCCACGCTCTCCTTGTTGCGATTGAGGGCAAGAAATACCGCGCTGTGGCCGCCCTGACGCGGTTCCAACTGCCGCGCCCAATCCCCTTGTATGGGTTCGACCTTGATGACGCGGGCGCCCAGGTCGCCGAGTAGCATGGAGCAAAACGGGCCGGAAAGACCATGGGACAGGTCTATGACCGTCACGTTGTGTAAAACAGTGTTCATCATCGTTTGTCCGGAATCGTGGTTGACGGGTTAGTCTTGGTACGGCATGCTGATTTTGTCGTCTGTACCAAAAGGCTCGAAAATGGCATCAATGTTCGGGAAAACAAAAAACGGGATAGAGAGGCGACTTGCAGGTTGTTGTGCAAGACGTTGCGCGTCCGCCCGATTCCACTGCGTCCGCCGGTCACCAGCGCCACTTTTCTTGATCCAGGTTCATAGGGCGCCCAGGTTCACTCACCGCTCCCCTTGCAGACCGCGTAATAACGCCCGCTTCGTGACGATGCCGATATCTTTTCCACCACCGTCCGTGATCACGATGGGTTTGTCGGTATCCACCGCCAGATGAATCAACGTGTTGAGATCACTGCTTTCGTGCGTGCGGGGGGCATCGGTTAGATTCTCATGGCTCGGCCTCAGGGACTCCATCACCGTGTGGGCGAAGACGAACTTTAAACGGGAGATCCCAGCGACAAAGTCGGCGACGTAGTCATCCGCCGGCTTGGTGATAATGTCCTCGGGCGTACCGATTTGCACCAACATTCCATCCTTCATGATGGCGATCCGGTTGCCCAGGCGAATGGCTTCGTCGAGATCATGGGTAATGAAGAGCGTGGTTTTTTTCATGACGGCAGCCAGTTCAAGAAACTGCTCCTGAAGCTGCCGCCGGATCAGGGGATCAAGGGCCGAAAACGGCTCGTCCATCAACAGGATTTTGGGATCAGCGGCCGTGGCGCGGGCCAGGCCGACGCGTTGCTGCATACCGCCCGAGAGTTCGTCCGGATAGCGATCACCCCAGCCGTCCAGGCCGACGAGCGCGAGTTTTTCCTCGGCGATCGACAATCGTTTTGGCTTCTCGACATGTCGAATCTCAAGACCAAACGCCACGTTTTGCCTGACGGTGCGGTGAGGCAAAAGCGCCATATTCTGAAACACCATGCCAATTTTCTCGGCGCGAATGCGGCGCATTTCTTCTTCGCTCTTGTGGCTGATGTCCTCGCCTTCAATGAAAATTTGGCCAGTGGTCGGATCGATCAACCGGTTGACGTGACGGAGCAAGGTGGATTTACCGCTGCCCGACAAGCCCATGATGCAAAAGATTTCGCCTTCTTGCACGGCAAAAGACGCATTGGCGACGCCAACCACGCAATCCAACGTCTCCAGCACGTCGTTCTTGCTCAGCCCATCGGCTCGAATGGCATGCAAAGCCTCCTTGGCGCGAGCGCCAAAGATCTTCCAGACACCTTTGTATTCAACGGCAGGTACAGATATTGGCTTCATAAAACACAACTCGAAAAAGACGGCATCAGGGCGATGCGTTGCCGCCCCGATGCGTCGCGATGGCAGGAAACCTTAAGTACCTGGACAAAATTATCTTGATACATTTCTCCAGGGGAAAAATATAAATTTAGTTTTGTTTCGGTACTTATTTTGCTGTCTTGGCTGCGGCAATCCAGGCATCCCATTTGGCCTGGTTTGCCGCAATCCACTCTTTGGTGTGACGCCGGATATCCTCCACCGTGTCTTCACCCTTCGCCATTTTCTGGTTTTGAGCACTCACATCGGCAATCGGAATCTCCAACAATTCAAAAAACGTCTTCGCCGCCGGATTCGCGCTGAGAAACTTGGTATTGGCCAGCACATGTTGGTCATTCACGGCAAAACCCAGGTTGCCCAAACCTTCGACCGTGGTATCCTCATCTTTAGCGCGTTCATCGGGAAGCGTGGTAAACGGAACATTCAGCCAAACCACCTCCTTGCCGGGGCGCAACACCGCGCTCACCCACAACGGTGTCCATGTATAGTACAGCGTGGGTTTACCCGCTCGGATCCGTTCGATGGCATCCGGCATGATCGCAAAATAACCCCCTTGTTTGAGGTCAACGGTGTCGCGAAGACCGTAGGCATCCAAGTGATGATTTTGCACCCGCTCGCATCCCCAACCGGATTCGCAACCGTAGAGATCGGCTTTGCCATCGCCATCAATATCGAACAATTTCGCCAGTTTCGGATCTTTTAACTGATCCAGTGTCTGGATGCCATATTCGTCCGCCGTCTTTTTATCGATTAAATAACCTTGCAGGGAGTGGCGAATCAATGTGCCGACCTTCTGACAGTTCTTATCGCCGCCACCTTCCTGCCAAAAAGACGTTTGCAACGGAAACCAGTGGGATGTGTAGTAATCCCCGTCGCCGCTGCAGGCCGAAATAATGCCGAGTTGTATCTGGGTGGTCAGCGATTTTTGCACCTCATAACCGAGCGCCTTTAATCCTGATTCAATCACAAAAGACTGAAAATTATCTTCGGCGATGGTGGATATAACCGGCGTCACTTTGACACCCTTGCCCGGCAGCTCTTGGGCCAGTGCTTGGGTGGTGAAGACGAGCGCTCCTAATGCCAAAATAACCGTGACAAAGCGTTTCGTGAATGGGGTTGCTTTTTTGACACGCATGGGTAGGTTGCCTCGCGTAGTGCATGCATCGTGTATAGGATCAATATTATCGTGCGGCCATCACAACCTGTAGACACAAGACCTGATCAACGTGAGGTCTTCTGACTCAACAATCGCCGCACGAGTCCAACCGGTCCTCGGTTATACCAAACATCATCCTTCAGGAGGCGTCGTTCGGACGCCATGGCTTGGGTGATTCGATCCAAATGAATCGCCAGCAACACAATCCCCAAACCCCCCATGGTCGCCAGACCCATATCCAGGCGGCCAATCCCGCGGAGAACCTGCTGACCCAGCCCGCCCACGGCAATCATGGATGCGATCACGGCCATCGACAACGCCATCATCAACGTTTGATTGATACCTGCCATGATGGTGCGCAAGGCCAGTGGCAGTTGCACTTTATAAAGCGTTTGTGTCGGCGACGCGCCAAACGCGTAGGCGGCCTCGACCACATCTTGTGGCACTTGCCGGATCCCCAAGTTCGTTAACCGAATCAGAGGCGGCGCGGCAAACACAATGGTCACCAACACACCGGACACGTTGCCGATGCCGAATAACATCACAACCGGCACCAGATAAACGAAAGCCGGAATCGTCTGCATGGCATCGAGTATGGGTCTGATGAAGCCTTCAAACCTGGCATTGCGGGCCGCCAAAATGCCAAGCGGGATGCCGATCACGACACAAATCACTACTGCCGTAAAGACGATCGACAAGGTGGTCATGGCGTCAGACCACAAACCCAATACGCCGATGAGGACCATGGTGCATGTGGCGCTAACCGCCAAGCGCCAACCGGAAAATTGCCAGCAACTCAAGGCAATCACCAGGATCACAATCGTGGGCGGAATCGATTTCAGAAACCATTCAAAACCCGTGAGGATATGGTCGATGGGGATTTTGACGGACTGGAAAACCGGACGGTAATTATCGACCAGCCAACGCAGCCCGGACTTCACCCACTTCGCCAAGGGAATATTGACATATTGGAATGGATCGAGTAGGCCATCCACGCCTCACTCCTCGGGTATCCGCGCCACGGCCGATATGGTCTGTTTGAGCCTCGGGCCTTGGAAAGTTGCTGGCTCGTTTCCTCATGATTCCAACTCGCTTGCCTTGACGTCGATTTCCCTTCAGGAACTTCTCAGGTAGGTATAGACCGGACTTTTCAAGATGACTTAGGTGGCGATGAAGCCCTACCGGCTTGAGCCGTATGAGTCTTCCGATCTACCGTCTAGCGGTGTACGAAAATGGGATTACAAAGCCTTTAGCTTGGCAGTCTACCCGAAGACCTGAGTCCGCTTGCGACTATCGGGCCGCATAAAAACGCGGAGTCCATTCTGGCACGGGTTCTCAGGTGATGTCAAGTGGGGTCGCGCCATGACGGATGCGAGATGGGCTCCGATGATGGCCCCATCTGCCCCTCGCCGGGCGGCGGATGCCGTTGTAAAAACCTGACCACCTCATCCAATTCAGCGATGTATGCCTCAGAAAGGTGAAGCAACCCGTCTTGTGGCGTGGTTCCGCCGTGAGAGAAGCGAGAGGTCGTGTGTGTCATGACATACTCCTTTTGAACCGATGTAGGGCTTTGAGGCTCGACGTTGGGTCGATACAATGGATGTAAATCATGGAACAAAGATACGGCGTACTCGCAGGCGAAGCTTGAGGATGATCTTAGGATTTTCTTAGGAGGCTTACTAGTGCAATCCTGTTGTTTTCCTCAGGGCTTCCTCAAGACTTGGGTAGGGTGAAAGGCGTACATTCAGATCGCGTCGCCGCGGCACGGGCGCCATGGAAACGGCAAGCACGATGCGCGGGTGCGGCGTCAAACGGATAGACCCTGTGGTCCATGTACCAGGGAGAAAGGCTATGTTGGCATCGCTCGAGTTATTAGATGTTCTACAAGACCAGGAGATCCAGTGTTACGTCTCCTTTCCTGACAAATGGCTGGCCCCCTTGCTGCGGATGCTAGATGATGATCCCACCCTGTTGCATGTGCCAGCCACCATCGAGCGGGAAGCGCTGGGTATGGCCGTCGGGGCGCAGTTGGCCGGGATGCGCAGCGCCCTTGTGATGCAGAATTCTGGCATTGGCAATCTTCTGAACGACTGGGCCTCGCTGGCCTACAACTATGAAATTCCCGTGCCGTGGATTGCCAGCGACCGCGGCAGCCCGGGTGAACAGGTAACGACCCAGATGATCTGGCATCGTCACCTACGTACGGTCTTGGAAGCGGCGCAGATTCCAACGCAGACCTTTCCTTCCGTGGCGCACCTCGCTGAGCTGAGCGCCCTGATCCGGCATGGGTATACCACGCGTCAGTGCGTCACCGCGCTGTTTCCGCATACATTCTGGCAAGACGATCTCGCCAGGTGCCGCGCCAGTATGTATGCGGACTTTGTGTCGGCGCCGCCCACGATGCCCTGGCCGACCTCGGCGCCAGAAGACGCAAGACGCGCCCGCGGATCCTGGCGCCGTTTTGAAGCGTTGGGTGTCCTGCTCGAAGCGCTGACCAACGAGTTTCTGTTCGTGACGCTGGGTGACCCGTGCAAGGAGGCATATGCGATTCGGGACCGTGACGAGACCTTTTACATGCTCGGCTCGATGGGTCTGGTGTTACCGCTCGGGTTGGGATTTGCCCAAGCCTATACCGCTCAAGGCGGATACTGCAAGACGGTGGTGGTAGATGGTGATGGCAGTCAATTGATGCAGATGGGTTCTCTGGGGACGTTCGCACAGGAGCAGCCTGATCTGGCGCTTGTGATCATCGATAATGCCAGCTATGGCTCTACAGGCGCGCAGCCCACGCTGACCCGAAACCATGTCGATTTGGAGGGCGCTGCCCGCGTCTTTGGAATCGCCAATACCGCCACCGTCGGCGCCCCGCAGGCACTCCAGGAGCGGTTGGACCGTGTTTTATCCACTCCGGGTCCCAGTGTGACCGTCGTGCTGGTCCAGCCTGGCGCGCCTGCCACTCCCCTCGTGCCGCTGTCACCCGTTGACATTGCCCAACGGTTTCAGGCGGCCGTAGCTTCCACGCCTGTCGCCCTGGCGGCGACCTCAGGATGAGGATGGTGTCTCGGTACTTATCAACACAGAAAAGATGTCAGGTGACGTGGTCCCAAGGCAGCAAAGGGTGTGCTTCTGCTTTCATCTTTGCTAATTCTTATGCTGTACCCGGCGGCAACAACGCCGCAAAGCTCAGCTCATGGCCGTTCGGATCCGTGAGGTGAAAGTAGCGCTCACCCCACGAGGCGTCGCGGGGTTGGGTCGAGGGCGTGAGCCCCTGGGTCAGGGCGGTCTGATAGATCGTATCGACGTCAGCGACCCGAAAAATGACGCGGCCCCACCAAGCCGGCACATAGTCAGCACGAGGGAGAGGTTCACATAAGCGTCGCCGATGCGGAGCGAGCTGAATCGGGCCTCAGGGCCGCCGTAGATGACCTCGAAGCCGAGCTTGGTATAAAAGGTCACCGCTTCGCGCATATCCCGAACCGCGAAGGTGATCGCACTCAGGTGTTGAATCATCGCCATGGTCTCCCGGTCATTTCACCGCCCCGCCCGTGAATCCGGCGATGAACCGGTCGAGGAAGAGATTGTACAGTAGCGCCACCGGGACGCTAGCAATAAAGCAGGCGCCCATCAACGAGCCCCAGAAATAGACATCTCCACGCACCAGGAAGGTCGGGACGCCGACACTCACCGTATAGTTGGACGCCGCCGTGATGAACGTCAAGGCATAGACGAATTCTTGCGTCACCAGCGTAAAGCTGAAAATGATCACCGTCAAAATACCCGTGATCGAAATCGGGATCACCACCTTGACAAAGGCTCCGAAACGGCTGTATCCATCGATCATCGCCGCTTCCTCCACATCCTGTGGAATGGCTTTGAAAAAGCCCATTAGGAGCCAGGTGCAAAAGGGAACGGTAAAACTGGGGTAGACCAAGACCAACGACCAGAGCGAATCTTGTAAACCCAAGGAGGCAATCACGCGCGACAGAGGAATGAACAAGATCGTGGGCGGTACCAGGTAGGTCAGGAAAATGCCGATACCGAGTTGTTCGCCCAGGGAGCCGGTCAGACGCGCCAGACTGTACCCGGCTGGAATGGCCAGCACGAGGGTGATGCCCACCACCAGCACGCCGACAAAAGCCGTGTTGAAGAGCCATTGCCCGAAGAGGGTATTCATAAATAAAATATGAAGATGCTCCAGAGTCGGCGGATCGTTGAACAGAAACGGGTTGTTGTCCGGATTGAGAAGATCCCGCGTCGTTTTGAACGTGGTAATGAGCATCCAGTAGAAGGGGAAGGCCGTAAAGGTGATAAAAGCCGCGAGGATGCCGAAGCGGATACTTCCCAGACCCCACTGTTTGAGTTGTGCTGCCGCGACCGCCATCTTAAGTTACCTCGGCCCGCCGGGCGAGACGCAAAAATGTGAAGGCCACGGCGACGAGTAAGGGAAATAGGAAGAGAGCAATCGCCGCACCCTCGGCCAGGTCGCCAGCATCAATGCCGGTGAAAAACGCCAAACTTGCCAGCACCTGTGTGGTATTATACGGTCCCCCGCGCGTCAAGATATAGATCACGATCATATCGGTGAAGGCAAAGATAAAACCGAAGAGGAAGGCCACGGTCATAATGGGCGCCACCAACGGCAGCGTAATTTGGAAGTGATGCCGCCAGAACCTGGCGCCGTCGACTTCAGCCGCATCGTGCAGGTCTTGCGGAATGGAACTCAACCCGGCCATGAGAATGACCGTCGCCAGGGGGAGAATGCGCCAGACGTGTATCGTAATGATGGACCCCATCGCCAATCCCGGCTTGCCAAGCCACATGAAGTGGCTGGTGGATTCAATCACACCCAGGGCTTCCAAGCTCCAGTTGATGACGCTGTAGATGGAATCGAGGATCCAGAGCCACCCGATACTGCCAAGCGAGATCGGCGCCACCCAGGGAAGTAAAAGTAAGCAGCGCACCAGCCACTTGCCGCGAAAATCACGAATCAACACCTGAGCCAGGATGTTGGCAAACACCAGGACCAGCATCTGAGACACCCCGGCAAACAGCAGCGTGTTCTTCAGGGACTGGATAAAGGTGGGCGTTTGCACCACCGCAAGAAAATTCCGCATCCCGACAAACCGCATGTCCCGGCTACCGATGGTGATATCACTAACGCTGTAGTAGAGAGCGAGGCAGAATGGGGCACCGATCAACAGGGCAATGTACAGGAGCGCTGGCGCCAGCATCAGGCGCCCGAGCCACTGTTCTTCATCCAGGACGCGGCTGATGCGCCCATGGGACAGCGTTGTACCCGCCGCGTTTGTCACACCTGCCATCGTCGGACCTTCAAAGAAGCTATTCGCTGTTAATCTTTTCAATCCGCAATCCGCAATGGATTCAGAAGGGTTTCGGCGCTGTGCCTGTGCGCAAGCCGGTGGCACGGTCGAAGAATTTCAAATGCGGCCTGCTGACGGCAAAGGTCTGCGTCGTGCCTGGCCGTAGGTTGAGCGTCACCGTTGAGGGCAGATTGACGATGACTTTTTGCACCGGAAATGGGGCGCCGAGCACGCCGTAGAGAAGACGGTCCGCCCCCAGATGTTCGATGCGGTTGAGCTGAAAGGGGATCGTCACCAGATCGGCATCGCCGCCGTGGACCTCCAGGGGCAGTAAGTGCTCAGGCCGAAAGCCCATAATGCCATCCTCCCGCTCGATCAGATTCATGGCTGGAGAGCCTAAAAACGCCGCCACGAACGTGTCTGCAGGCTCATCATACACCTCCTGTGGCCGGCCGAGCTGCCGCACTTTGCCCGCGTTCATGACAGCAATACGATCGCCCAAGCCCATGGCCTCAACCTGGTCATGCGTCACATAAATGGTGGTGGTGGCGATCCGCTGTTGGAACTGCTGCAGTTCACCCCGCGCCGCCATACGCAATTTGGCATCTAAATTCGACAGCGGTTCATCCAGCAGAAACACCTCCGGTTCGCGTACGAGCGCCCGTGCCAGGGCCACCCGCTGGCGTTCACCACCCGAGAGCGCCCGCGGTTTGCGTCCGAGCAGACGTTCGATCCCGAACAGAGTCGCGGCCCATTCGACCTTGGCCGCTCGCTCCGCCTTCGGCATGCCTTGGGCCTTGAGCGGAAAGGCAATATTTTTGAACACCGACAGGTGCGGATACAGGGCATAGCTTTGGAACACCATGGCGATTTTTCGCGACCGCGGCGGCAGGGCATTCACCACCCGGCCGCCAATGACAATATCGCCCGAGGTCGGCTGCTCCAGCCCGGCAATCATGCGCAACAGCGTCGTTTTGCCACACCCGGACGGTCCCAGCAGCACGAGGAATTCCCCTTCTTCAGTCGCCAGATCGACGCCGTCCACCGCATGAACATCCCCGAATTGTTTCCGAATGTTGCGTGCTTCAACTGTTGCCATCGGCATCCATCCGCCCCAAAAACGTCGGGTGCATACCATGCACCCGACCTCCCATAAGCTGATAGCTAGCTTTACACTTTCCCCCGGTCGCGCCACTTCTTGAAAATCCGCTTCACCGCCTTGTCCGCCTCATCCAGAGACGCCTCCGGCGTCATCCGGCCGGCCGCGGCCTGGGCGAACATGGTGGAGACCACCCAGGTGCTGAACACCTCGTCAATCGCGGCATTGGCATAGCCCGGATAGCCCACGTTCGTGGCCCAGTCGAGGACATCGCTCAGCACCGCATACTTATCCGGCGGCTTGGCCTTGCTATCGTTGGCAATCAGTTTCTGTAGATCGGGCACCGTGTCCGGAAAGCACGGAAAATTGTAGAACTCACTAGCCATGAAGCCCTTCTTGAAATTGCCGATGTAGTCCACCAAGAATTGCTTGGCGCCATCGATATTCGCAGCAAATTTCCAGATGACGTAGACGTCCATGACGTGTTCGAGGCCGATGCGCCGTACCGGACCCTGGGCCGCTTTGGCCAACCAGATGTGGTCCGTTACCGGGATCTTTTTATTTTCGCCGGTGCGCGTAATGGAAATCGCATTCAAGGCCAACGAGCCCTTACCTGCGAGCATAAAGCGGTTGTTGGACGACGCCTCCCAGGTAAAGACCTCATCTGTCATGGTCTCTTCGTAGAGCGTTTTGACGAATTTGATGGCCTCCAACGTCTCCTTCGACTTCAGCGTCGGTGTGCCTTCCGCCGTCTGTACCGAGGCCCCAAAGGCATACAGGATGGCCCGCAAGGCCATATTGGTGTCGATCTCCGAGGCCAGCCCAATGCCCACGGGAATACCGTGCTTTTGCTTGATCAGACGCCCGCCTTTGCGGATGTCGTCCCAGGTGTCGGGCTTCATGCCGACGTCGTCCCACAAATCCTTGCGGTAATTGATCGGATCCGGCACGTAGCTATCGGAAAAGCCATAGTACTTCTTGGTTTTCGGGTTGTACGTGCTTTTGATCGCAAGGTCGATCGCCTTGCCGTATTGGCGCTCGCACTCCTCGTAGATCTCGCGGTGGTCGATCACTTGGTCTTCATGCACCGGCGGCGGCCAGAGAAACATGAACAGATCGTGCCCTTGCTGCGCCGAGACCTCGGCGGCGGCACGGCTGTTGAGGCCAGCCAGGCCAATATTGTCGACGATCACATTGGTGTCGTTCTGTTCTCCCCATTCCTTGATATACGTATTGTTGAACCACTTGTCATAGCCCGGCACGAAGTGATTCCACTGCAGAATTTTCAGCGTTTTCTGCTGCGCACTGGCCCGTCCCGGCACGATGATATGGGTGGCAACGCCCGCGGTCAGGGCGACAGAACCGGCAGTTTTGATAAAGTGTCGTCTTGATACGGCATGACCTGTCTGGTGTTGCATACGTTCCTCCTTCAATCGCTCCACAGCGTCAAGGGCTTTCCCCAGCAGGTGTAGAAGAAAGCACCCAGCGCTTAGCTGAGAACCCTCAAATTGTAGGAGATAGGGCGCCTGGCCTGCACCCTATGTGTGCGCGACAGGTAGCAGGGCGTGAAAGCGGCGGAAGTGACATCACAGCGCCCGTAGCCTGTCAAGCATGCTCGGCGCGTTAGGCGGGAGCATCGGAAGCCGAGGAAAAGGGGCCCTCTTTTTTGCTGTCCGGTAGGATGACTTCCAAGCGCTCGATGCGTTGCCGGTCCATAGCCGTGACGTTGAACGTCACCCCATCGACCTTGGCGTATTGGCCGACGCTGGGCACATGGCCAAGCGCTGATAACACTAGGCCGGCAACCGTCACGTAGTCCCCGGCGGATAGATGGAGAGCATAACGTTCGTTGAATTCTTCAATCGGTAGATCACCCGGTATGCTCAAATGCCCATCGGCGGTCGCCTGCACCGTCGTGTCGTCATCGGTATCATCAAATTCATCGAAAATTTCGCCCACGATCCCTTCGATGAGATCTTCCAGTGTGATGAGCCCCAGGGTACCGCCGTATTCGTCATTGACAATCGCCATGTGGGCATTCCGCTGTTGTAATTCCTGCATGAGATCATCCACTTGCATCGTCGCGAACGTGAACACGGGCTCGCGCATGACGCTATCGGCGCTGAACGGCGTCTTGCCATCAAAGAACGCCAGGAGATCTTTCGCCAGAAGAATCCCCACAATATGGTCGAGATCCCCCTCATAGACCGGCAAGCGGGAAAACCCTTCGGTCTGGACGACGTCGATAATCTTCTCCAGAGACCAACCGCGCTCGACGGCACAGATTTCCGTGCGCGGCGTCATCGCCTCCCGCACGCTCGTGCGCGAGAGGTCCAGTACTCCGGCAATCATCTCCGCGTCCGATTCCTCCACGAGACCCTGCTCATGACTTTCTTCCAGCAGGAAAAGCAAGTCTTCAGGCGCATGGGCCCGTTCGACAGGGGAGGGCGTCCGGATATTGAAGAGCGCTAAAATCCGGGTTGCGCTCGTATGCATGACTCGGCTCACCGGCCAACATACCGTGTGGAACAACATCAAGGGCTGGGCAACCAGACGGCTCAAGTGCTCCGGCTGTACTTGCGCCACCGATTTCGGAACCATGACGCCGAAGATCACATGCAAAAAGACGAGACCGAAAAACGTTACGATACCCGCTGTGACATGGGTGAAGATGACCAACAAAGGGGCTGGCAGCAACCGAAAAAAACCGTGCAGGGAAGGCGCGAGCCATACCGCGCCGACCCACCCCAGCCCTAAAGACGTGAGGGAGATGCCGACTTGCGTACCGGAAATCGTATCATCGAGCCGCTCCAGCATCCGCAATGCCAAGCGGGCTCTCCGGTCCCCGGCGTCGGCCAGAGTTTGCAGTTGAGACGTTCGTGTGCGTGCACCGACAAGAGCGAACTCGGCAGCAACGAAGAAAGCATGGAGTCCGACCAGGATCCCAATGGCGCCAATTGTAAGCAATAGAGTTGTTCCTCAATAGCATAAGATCAGGTTCCCTAGCCCAGCCCAGATGCCCACCGAATCATCCTCAAAG
>CBCXVS010000175.1:0-16415 GCA_965178525.1 uncultured bacterium
TTTGAGGATGATTCGGTGGGCATCTGGGCTGGGCTAGGGAACCTGATCTTATGCTATTGAGGAACAACTCTAATATAAAGTCAATTATGCCTCCGTACTGAGCAGAACCCCATCCTCTGTCGCCACTGCCCCAAACCCGTTAGCCGCTCTGCGCCTCGCAAAGGCAAAAAACCATGCTAAAGATGTATTATACCTGAAGTACTGGACGTTCTCATGATTGTTTCACGCCTGCGTACACGACGATCGGCAAAGCCGAGCGGATGTGTCGCGGTGTCTCTTTTCCTCATCGAGCCGCATGTCGTTGACCTTCTGCTGCATCAAGGCGTGTTGGGTGGCTTCCGGCGTGGTATCGAGGAGCAAGATCCACACGCCTGTCTGGCATGAAAAAAGATGGATATCGGCGTACATACCCGGCTGGATCTCGACCCACGGCAGACACAAAGCGCTCGTATCCATCGGCAAAAGTCCCTCGAGAAAGACAAGCTGTTCGCCAATCACCTGGCCGTATTGAAGAGCTGTCATGCCATAGGCGGTCAGCTCGCCGCCCCAATCGACGAGACAATGCTTGCGGTCAACGTGGAGGTATGCCGGCCTCCGAGGACCAATGATGCTCGTACTGATGTAAACAAGCACTGGCAAGGGAAGAGAGTCCATCGCTCGCGCTCCACGTCCTTCCTCATGTTGCACGCGCTGCTCAACGCGGGTGGCTCAACCGGTATCCTGTCCGTACAGTGGGCTATACTGACGGTACAGGCAAAAACTATGCCAACCCTTAGAACCCGTAACATGTTTTTTCACAAAGATTTATTGCACGATGTAGCAGTGGGCAAATTCCACGGAGACATGCTGAGACACATGCATGTCTCACGGTGTCTTACATGTGTCTCAGCAGAGACATCATGCCGGCAGGAATCGCTTAGGTCTCACGAGGGATATCAAAACTCGCTAAGCGGCGATAAAACGTAGCGCGGCTCATCCCGAGCAGACGTGCGGCAGCCGTACGATTACCGCGAGCCTGTTCGAGGGCGGCAAGCAACCGTTGCTTTTCATCGTGGGGTGGCGCGTCAACGGTGAAACGAGGCGACGAGACCTCCGCAAGTTCCGGAGGCAGGTCCTCGGCCAGAATGACCGCGCCACGGCAGCAAAGGACGGCAAATTCAATGGCGCTGCGCAGCTCGCGAACATTACCGGGCCAGGCATAATCGAGCAGAAGCCGCATGGCGTCATGACTCACGTCTTGCACGGGCTTCCCAATTGCGGCGCGGCATTGCGCTAAAAATGTGCTGGTCAAAAGCGGAATGTCCTGGCGGCGCTCCCGTAGTGGCGGCAGGTGAATACGCGCCACACGGATACGGTAGAGTAAATCGGCGCGAAACGTCCCCTTCTCGACTTCTTCCTGCAGATGGCGGTGTGTCGCCGCGACAATACGCACATCGATACGGCGCGGCCGAGCGTCTCCGACACGGATAATCTCACGCTCCTGCAGCACGTGCAGCAGACTGGTTTGCACGCTCAGAGGAATATCGCCAATCTCATCCAGAAATAACGTGCCGCCATGGGCTGCCTCAAGCAATCCCTGCTGATCGGCGACAGCTCCGGTAAAAGCGCCGCGCCGATGCCCGAAGAGCTGGCTCGCGATGAGCGACTCGGTCAATCCGGCGCAGTTCACCGGGATGAATGGCTGCGAGGCGCGGTGACTGGCCGCATGGACAGCCTGGGCCACGAGTTCTTTGCCCGTGCCGGTTTCGCCCTCGATCATCACCGTCGTATCGACGCGAGCCAAGTCACGAATTTGCTGATAGACCCGTACCATGGGCTCACTTTTGCCAATGAGATCGTGGAACTGGCCTTTTTCGTTGAGCAACCGCCGCAGGTCATGCACTTCGGTCATGTCGTAGATGCAGATCATTTTTCGGCGCCGGTCACGCGGGTCGTCTTGAACATCCACCTCCATCCAATATTGCTGTCCCGCATCCGTCTTGACATGCACCGGGACTTTCGTGCGCTCCGAAGCCGGGCGCTTGGCCATGGCTTGCAAGGCGGCTTTTGCCTCCAGCGGAAAAGGAGCCACCTCATCCCAGGGTTGCCCCAAGACCGCTTCCGGATCGGTATCAAGCAAACGCTGCAAGACCTGGCTCAGAAAGGTCACACGCCCGCGCTCATCGAGCATGGCTGTGCCCAGGTGCAGTTCGTTGAGAATGGCGAGCAGATCGTCGTGACTGGTGCGCAGCGCCGCTTCGGTCCGGCTCAGACGATGATAATCGAGCTGCGTCTGGCGTGCGTGTTGGAGAACCGCGCGGGTCTGCTCATACGCCTGGCCCAAGCGCTCGATACAGAGGAATGTGCCGGACGCGTTGCAAACGGCAAATGCTTCGAGCGCATACGGGTCGCCTGCCGCATCGACTTCCGTCCATGGACCAGAGACGAACCGGCCCGCTTCACGGCGATCCCAAAAGGTTTCCACATCAATGAGAAAGTTGTCCAGAAAGGGCGATACGCTGTGTAGCACCACGGTACCCGGATGCGCCATAGCGACTGGGTATAAATCGCTGAACCAGTCCGGAGGGGTTCCGATGAAGCGGAAACTGCCAGGTTCTACATACTCGATGACAGCCATATGTAGCGAGGTAAACAAATCGGCCAGGACGGCGGTGTCACGCATGCTGGTCTCCAACCTGGCGCCGCGTGCCGCCATCGTCTGCACGGCGACGTATCACTCGCATGGCGAGGTCTCCACCATGTATTTGGCGAGGTTTCTCAAGGCTTCGTCGACGCCATCCCCAGTTTTTGCGCTCGTTTTGAGCACATGCCATCCCCGCTCGGTGAGCGCGGTGACGGTCTGCTCATCGACCTCCCATTCCCCCGCTAAATCCGCTTTATTGAGGAGCAAGATAAAGGGCACGTCACCAACGGCATGCACCGTCCGTTGGTGCAAGCTCAAGGCCGTATCGAGGGTCGTACGGCGTGTCCCGTCCACCACCAGCAGATACCCGGCGGCGCCCCGTAAATACACGGTCCGGACCTGATGGAAATCGTCTTCACCAGCCAGATCCCACAACAGCAGCAGGACATCTTGCTCGCCGACCTTGAGCTGTTTTTTATCGACTTTCACCCCAACCGAAGTGAGATACTTTTCGGAAAAAATGCTGCTGACAGACCGCGCCACAAGACTCGTTTTGCCTACGGCAAAAGCCCCTAACATGCAGACCTTCTTTTGGAGCATGGCCTTCTACCTTCATGCATGGGCGGTACACCTGAAAACAGCCCAGTGCGACCTCGTCATACGTGTCATCAAACCTCGCAAGGTGTTTCCAGAGGGAAATACCACGGCATGTCTGCCATCATACTCCTACCCGTCTGTGCAAACAAGCACATGCCATGGAAGGCTACGGAGAAGGCGTTCCTCCACACGCGACGGCTAGAGCCGTACGAATCGTCCGTTTTCTTTCCTGCTCATGTCATCCGCACCACTGCCTCGATGGTACCTAAATCCTTTGATTGACAACGTGTTAGGCGACCTCGATGACGGCCGCGTGCCCGGACGATGACGCCAGACGCGCATCGCATGTCAGCAAGGCCACCCCCAGGGTTTCGGCCAGCGCGATGTAAGCCGCATCATAGGCCGTGACATTGTGACGCAATTCCCAAATACGTGACAGGCAAAGATCGTGTGGATAACGGATGAAGGGCCAGGCCGCCAGATTATCCAGGGCTTCGGCGGCTCGCGCGGCGTCGAGCAAACCCTGGAGCCAAGTCCGTCGCAAGGCATGCGCGACCTCGATATCGATCAGATGCGGGACATGTAGCGTTTCACCTGGGGCAAACAGCCGCTCCTCGGTGCGGATGCCCGTCTCGGTTTGGAGCAGCACCTCAACAACTGCAGAGGCATCAACCACCATCATCAGGCAACGGTCCTCTGCCCTCGCGGATGATGGCAGCCGCATCTATCGCACCCTGGACAGGCCGCCGCTGGTGCAAACGCTGGCGTAATTCTTCCATCGTGGGCCGCTCAGCGATTTTCCGGACTTCCTGCAATAGATAGTCCGAGAGCGACATTCCCGCTAATGCAGCTCTGGCTTTGAGCGTCCGGTGCAGCTCTTCAGGCACATTGCGAATTTGAATATGTTTTTCCATGTGTAAAGCATACAAACATGCAAATCACATGTCAATGAAGAAACGGGTGGGTGAGGCGGAGGTCAGGCAATCGGCGCCGCATGAAAATAGTCGTGGACGGCGTGCGCAATCCGTTCGGGCAAGCCCGGCACCGAGGTCAATTCGGCCAGCGAGGCGTCGCGGATTTGTTTGACACTACCGAAATGCCGTAACAACTGGGTCCGTCGCCCGGCCCCCACTCCCGGAATCTCCTCGAGTTCGGAGCGCAGGGTCTGCTTGCTGCGGAGTTGTTTGTGGTACGTGATGGCAAACCGATGCGCCTCGTCCCGCACCTGTTGCAGGATGAACAACGCCGGCGCATTGGACAAAAAGGTCACGGCATTTTTGCGGCCGGGCCGAAAGAACCGTTCCTCACTGCGCTGCCGCTTTCCACTGTCGTGATCGACTTTGAGCCGGCTTTTCGCAATCCCGACGACTTCGAGATCAGTAATACCCAGTTCGTCTAGGACCCGCAACGCCATTTGCAATTGCCCCTTGCCCCCATCCACCATGAGCAGATCCGGAAAATCGTCTTCTTCTAGGGCACGCCGATAGCGCCGGCGCAGCACTTCGAGCATCATACCGAAATCGTTAGGCCCATCCAGCGTCTGGATGCGGTAGCGGCGATAGCGCTGTTTGGCCGGCTGGCCGCCCTGAAAACACACCATGGAGCCAACGGCCAGGCTGCCGCTGATGTTGGAAATATCAAAACACTCAATCCGGCGCGGCAGGGTGTGCAAGCGCAACTTGTGCTGGATGTCTTCCAGGGCTCGCTGCTGCTGCTCGTTGGCATCGTGATCTTTCTGGTAGGACAGCTCCGCGTTTTTCATCGCCAGTTGCACCAGATGGTATTTATCTCCCCTCTGGGGCACTTCGAGAGTCACCTGCCGCTCCTTTTTTTCACTCAGAAGCTCGGCCAACGAATCGGCATCCTCCAGCGCACACGGGAGCAACACTTCGCGCGGGATATACGGATTTTCGGCGTAGTATTGATTCACAAACGAACGCAACACCTCCGCCTCCGGCAACAATTGCTGCGTGAAGGTATACGCACGGCCGCCCACGAGCTGACCGCTGCGCACGTTCAACGTCTGCACTTGCACCGTGTCTCCGACCTGATAATAGCCGAAGATATCCTGGTCACGTTGCTTCACAGAGGTCACCCGCTGCTTCCCCGTCGTCTCTTCGACCGCTTGCAAGCGCTTATACAGCCGCGCCGCCTCCTCAAAACGCAAGGTCTCGGAGGCGTCATGGATCTGCGTTTTCAGCGTTTTGACGATCTCATCACTGCGGCCGCGGAGATGCAGGACGACCTGCTGCACCAACTCCTGATACGCCGCCTCGGTGGTACAGCCCGGCACGCAGGGCGCCACACACTGGCCGATCTCGTGGTACAGACACGGCCGGGCGCGGCTATTGAAAACCGCATCGGTGCAGGAGCGAATCGGAAAGGCGCGATACAGGGTACGCAGGGTTTCCTTGACCGCTTGACTTGAGGCATAGGGACCGAAGTAGTGGGCTTTATCCTTGCCCGGACGCCGCACCACGGTTAAGCGTGGATAGTGTTGCCGTGGGTCGAGCCGCAGATGGATGTGGTTTTTGTCGTCGCGCAGGGCAATATTGAAGCGGGGCCGATGCTTTTTGATCAGCGTGTTTTCAAGAATCAACGCCTCTTTTTCGGCGTTGGTCACCAGGAAATCGATCGCTGCGACCGACAGCAGGCCCAGGCGGATATGGTAGCGCGGGTCCCCACTCTGCGAAAAATACTGCCGCACCCGGTTGCGCAGGTTTTTCGCCTTGCCCACATAGACAATGTCGCCCTCGGCATTGTGCATCAGATAGACGCCGGGAGCGTGGGGAAAGCGATCGATTTGCTCACGCAGGGGCGTGGTGGTGTCCATCACCGCAGCTCCAATTCTCGCTCTTGCAAGGCGAAAATGCGGTCGCGCAGTTCCGCCGCGCGTTCGAACTCGTAGCGCTCGGCCGCGGCTTTCATGTCCTTCCGCAGCTTGCTAATGAGACGCGGCACATCCGCGTCCGCCACCTCATAAGTCACGGGCGCTTCCGCCGCCACCGGAACGGTGACGTAATCCGCGTCATAGACGGCTGCCAGGGCGTTATCCACCTCTTTGACGATGCCGGCCGGTGTAATGTCATGGTCTTCATTGTAGTGTTGCTGCAGCTCACGACGCCGGTTGGTTTCGCCGATGGCCCGATCGAGCGAACCGGTCATGTGATCGGCATACATCAGGACCTGGCCATTGATATGGCGCGCCGCTCGCCCGATGGTCTGAATCAGGGAGCGTTCCGAGCGCAAAAACCCTTCTTTGTCGGCATCGAGAATGGCCACGAGCGAGACCTCCGGCAGGTCGAGTCCCTCGCGCAGGAGGTTGACGCCAACCAGCACATCGTACGTGCCCAGGCGCAATTCCCGGATAATCTCTGTCCGCTGCAAGGTGTAAATATCCGAGTGTAGATAGACGACCTTGATGCCCAGGGTGCGATAGTAATCCGTCAATTCTTCAGACATGCGTTTGGTCAACGTCGTCACCAGCACCCGCTCATGACGCTGCACGCGCTGGCGCACCTCGTGTAACAGATCATCCACCTGCCCTGAGGCCGGGCGCATGAGAATCTCGGGGTCCATGAGTCCCGTGGGCCGGATGATCTGCTCCACTACCACCCCGCCACTCATGCGCAGTTCATAGTCCGCCGGTGTCGCCGACACGTAGACCACCTGCCGGATGTGCGCACCGAATTCCCCAAAATTCAAGGGCCGGTTATCCAGCGCCGACGGCAGGCGGAAACCGTAATCGGCCAGGGTCTGTTTACGCGAGCGGTCACCATGGTACATGCCGTTGAGCTGCGGCACGGCGATGTGGCTTTCGTCGATAAAGAGCAGATAATCCTCCGAAAAATAATCTAAAAGGGTCGACGGTGGCTCACCCGCCTGACGCCCGTCGAGATGGCGCGAGTAGTTCTCGATGCCGGGACAGACGCCGGTGGTGTGCAAGATCTCCAGGTCGTACCGCGTGCGCTGCTCCAACCGCTGCGCTTCGAGCAGCTTGTCCTCACGCCGCAGCACCGCGAGACGTTCCTCTAACTCGGCCGCGATGTCATCGAGCGCCCTCAGGAGGTTGTCCCGGCCGGTGACGTAATGGCTGCTGGGATAGATGGCGACTTTATTCAGCGGCCGGAACACCTCGCCAGTGAGCGGATCGAACTCCGAAATGCTCTCGATGAAATCCCCAAAAAACTCGAGCCGGACGGCCCGCTCTTCCTCATGCGCCGGAAAGACATCCACGACATCGCCACGGACGCGAAACGTGCCGCGATGGAAATCGATGTCATTGCGCTCGTATTGAATATCCACCAAACGCCGCAGGATATCGTCCCGCGACACTTCCATCTCGTGGTGGAAGAGCACCAGCATGCCAGCATAGTCTTTGGGCGATCCGATGCCGTAAATGCACGACACACTGGCCACGACGATCACATCCCGCCGCTCCAGCAACGAGCGCGTAGTCGAATGGCGCAATTTATCGATATGTTCGTTGATCGCGATGTCTTTTTCGATATACGTATCCGTACTCGCAACATACGCCTCGGGTTGATAATAATCGTAATAGCTGACAAAATACTCGACGGCATTGTGCGGGAACAGCCGGACAAATTCGTTGTAGAGCTGCGCCGCCAGGGTTTTGTTCGGCGCCAACACGAGCGTCGGCCTATTGACGCGCGCGACCACTGACGCCATCGTGTACGTCTTGCCCGACCCCGTCACGCCAAGCAAGGTCTGATGCACGATCTCATCATGGAGCCCCTGTACCAATTCCTCGATGGCCTGTGGCTGGTCGCCCGCCGGCTGAAATTCGGAAACGAGTTCAAATGTGTCCATAACCGAGAATTGTACTTGCTCTGGTGCAAACGCTCAAGGGCTCTGATGGTCATGGTATGCTATTTTTCCCAAGGACCGATCGGCCACGTAAGCGGCGGAACCGAGCAAGGAGCTGACATGACACGCGAACTCAGAGATCCACGGAGCGTCAGCGACCTCCATCCCAATCCGTTCACCGAATTTAGCGTCTGGTATGAAGCAGCCAAAACGTCCGGCGCGTCCCGACCCGATGCCATGACGCTGGCCACCGCGACGAAAGACGGCATGCCCTCCGCTCGTTTGGTGTTCTTGCGCGGGTTTGACGAACGCGGATGGGTATTTTATACCAACTATGAAAGCCGCAAAGGCCAAGACATCGCCGCCAATCCCGTGGCGGCGCTCGTGTTTTACTGGGACACGCTGGGACGGCAGGTACGCGTCGAGGGACGCATCGAAAAAGCAACCGTGGCCGAATCCGAACGCTATTTCGGCAACCGTCCGTTCGAGAGCCGCCTGGGCGCCTGGGCCTCGCCGCAGAGCCGCGTCATCGCCGGCAGACAGGTGTTGGACGACCGCATGGAACAACTCAGGGCCGAGTATCCGGATACGGATGTTCCCCTGCCGCCCTTTTGGGGCGGGTACCGGGTGATCCCCCAGCGCATCGAGTTTTGGTTGAGCCGCCCCAACCGTCTGCACGACCGGTTTTGTTATATCAAAAGTGCTGACGATGGATGGGACATTGTGCGGCTGGCGCCATAGCTTGTCGGTTGGTCTGCCTGGGCCTAGTGGCTATCCTGCCGGGCCAAGAAGTCCCGCACGATTTGCACGAAGTCCGTGAGATTGTCCAGCATGAGATTGTGGTAGGAGCCGGGAACTGTCGTCCATTCGCCGCGCGGCAGTTCTTGGGCCACCCGCTCGGCATTGGCCGCCGGCATGAGCGGACTCCGCTCACCTCGTACAATGAGCACCGGACACACGATTTGCGGCAAGATGTCCCACACCCGCACGGCAGGATGCTTCATAGCCCGGCGGTCGAACTTGAACGTCCAGTGCCCGTCCTCGGTTTGACACACCGCCTCACGGGCTAACATCTGCAGCCCCTCCGGAGCCGCCGTGGTTTCAGGCGGCTGCAAGCGAAATCGTCCTTCCGCTTCGTCCCGTGTGGCAAATGTCGGTTGCGGCCGCTCACTGGCCTGGTGCATGCGCTGCAGCATCTCGCCATCGACGTCGCACAGCATGTCGGCCGCCACCATGGCGCGCAGACCGGCAGGCTGTGTGCTGGCATATTTGAGCCCCACATACCCGCCCATGGAATGGCCGATCACATCGAAATCCGCCAAGTTGAGCGCCTGCACCAAGCCGGCGATATCGGCTACGTAGGCGTCAAAATCGTAGTCCGGCGGTTCCGGACGCGCACTGTCCCCATGGCCGCGTAAATCGGGAGCGATGACGTCATACGCGTCTGCCAGGACCGGTCCAACTTCGTCCCACCAATGGGCGTGACAGCCACTGGCATGTAACAATAGCAAGGGCCGGCGGCCAGCGTGACGCCAATGCCGGTAATGCAGACGCAATCCGTTCACGGTGCAATACTGATCCTGCGCCGTCTGGCTCATCATCTTTTTCCTCGTGCTTGGCGCATCGATAGCGCGCCTGCCCTTCTGTAGCTCTGCATCATCTCGTCTAGCTATTAGAACCGGGGGGAGGCGGCGTGAATTTCACTAGAAGAATCACATTGTCATCTGACCTTTCGTACATACGCGAGACGACTGTGTCGAAATGGACTTTAAGGGGAGATTTTTCAGGGTAAATTTCTTCATCACTAACGATGGCCCAATAGTACGCGATGAACTTGTCCTTCACGTCAACCCTAATATCAAAGGCTTCGATCAGACCACCAACGATGATGTCGACAATCGGTTGCGACTGTCGCCACCATACGCTGGTCGCGGTGAGATCTTTGGGATACCAGTGACGACGAAGATGGTTCATTTCCCCCACGGTTTTGATCGCCCCAAACGCAAGGAGAAGGTCGACGTAGTTGAGGTCTTTTTCGCGTACCCAGTATAGACCTTCGAGAAACCGCTTACTCGTCTCCAGATTTTTGGATATCTCACTGATTTGCTGTAAGGTAAAGCCCTGACGCAGCGTAATAGGAGGAGCCGTGTTTGGATCGCCTTCCTTCAGGATCCGAATAGGCGAGGCAGACCTCGAGAATTCTTCCATAACGTCTTCCTTTCTTCTGAAGTAATTTTCCTTGATCCCATTTCATGCTGCAAACGGCGAGACAGCGATTAGAGAGCATGAAGCACCTCCATCAGCTGGTCTGCTTGCCGAACAAAAGGCGCCATGTCCAGGTCATGTAAAAAGGGGCGCGCCTTACGCACCATCTCACGGGCTTGCGTCCGGTCGTTTTGCTCATCACGAAGGCGTAGCATACGGGCGTAATCCAGGTATGTCCGTCCCTGTTCCGGCCGTGCGCCGATATCGGCCGCGATGGCAATGGCCGTGCGAAAGTGGGCTTCGGCTTGGTCCCACCACTGATTGTGGGCAGCGGCAAGTCCCAAGATGCGCGGCAACAAGAACACCCAGCCGCGCGCAAAAAGCACGCCCTGCTCGGCAACGGCAACCAGCCTAAGGTAAAGCTGCGTCGCGCTGGTCGACTCTGGCTGGCCAGCCGTCAGCTCGACCAGCGCGCAAAGGAGGGGCAGGGAGGTGATATCGCAATGCTCTAACAGCGGTATATCGTGTAGGTCCTCGGTTATCTCGGCTGGGTTTTCTACACCCGTGGCATACAGTTGGATCAGTTGTCGATACACCTGCGTAATGGTGGTATAGACGGGGGCGGGTCGCTCAAAAACGCGTCCGGGCTGCACCAGCATATCGAGGGCTGACGCCGCTTCGTTCCAAGCGCCGCGCAGGGCATGAGCGCAGGCTAAGGCCGGGAGGGCCAGGACACCCCCAAAGGAGAAGCGATACCGCGAGACCGACTTCATCGCCTCCTGCGCATAGCATTCGGCGGCTTCGAAGGTCCCCGTCGCCACGGCGAGCGACGCCAGAGCGGCAAGGGTCAGTCCATAATGCCCCCAGTTGTTGGTCTGCGCGGCCATCTCGTAGGCTTCCTCGGCAACTGCGCGGATGTCATCGAATTGTCCCACCATGACGAGCGCTGTGCTCATGCGCTGTAGCGTCCACCCTTCAAACCACAAGTCGTTGGCCCGTCGGGCGTAGTCTCGGGCGTGCTGATACTGCTCCAGTGCGGCCCGCACCTTGAGGTCTTGCAACTGAGCGAGAGCCAGATTGAAACTCGCCCGCGCACAGAGCGGATACGCCTCGAGTTGCTGCCCAACCGCCAAGCCATACTGCGCATGGGTCTCCGCTCTGTCTCGGTGCCGACTGGCCCAATAGATCTCGGATAAGGAGGTGGCCAGGCGGCCGCGCAGCCTGAGGTCGTCCTCGCCCAGTTCTTCGAGGAGTTCCTCTAACGGCTGCGTGTCAAGGAGCGTGCCATATGAGGCGCTCGCCATTCTTAACGTTTTGGCCGTAAGAGCGTGCGCCTGGCCGTGCACATCGTCAAGCGACCGGTATGCGGCGATGGCTTTGTCGTAGTGCGCATCACTGAGGCTGACATTGCCATCACGGGCATAGGCGAGTCCGGCGCGGTAATGCAGTTCGGCCAGGTCTGACGTGGGAAAATCTCGGCTGGACGCAGCCGTCGTCAACACGATCGCGTAATAGTGCGACGCCTGCTGCCAGTCCAACATCGCGAAGGCGTAGTCACCCGCATGGCGGGCGTATTGCACCACTTTGTCCGCGTCGGCAACCGAGCCCGCGCGGTCCAGGTGATGGGCAATCTGTAAAGCATAATCGCTCTGGCTCACACGATCGAAGCGTTCCAGCGTCTGAGCAATCTGCCAGTGCTGACGTTGTCGCTGCGCCACGCTCGGGATGTTATACAGCACATGCCGCATCAAAGGATGGGCGAAGTAGAACGCTTGTCCCTCACTCAGCAAGATACCCTGGTGCAGGGCTTCCTCCAGTCGTAATAACACGACTTCCTCGCTCACGTCGCTCACCGCGCTCAAGACGTCTAGCGGAAACTCGTCTCCCAACAGCGAGGCGACAGTGAGGGTATGGCGGCAGTCCGCACTGAGCGCCTGGACCCGTGTGAGGATCGCGCTCGTCACCTGGTCGGGAAGTCGGAGCTCCGCGGGTGAGGCTGTGGTCACCAGATATCCCGCATGTGTGCGTAGGGCATTGCGCTGCTGCAAGTACAGGAGTAATTCCTGAATGAACAGCGGGTTGCCATAGGTCACCTCATGCAGCGTATGGACCAATTGTTGGGATGCACGCTCTCGGCCCAGTCCTTGGAGCAACACATGGATCTCGGCCTCGTCGAATCCTGACAGTTCCAGGAACTTACAGATCTCCTCGCGCTGCAAACGCGCGAGCCAGCGGGCCAGGCGATCCTGAGGCGGCACCGGTCTATACGTACCGATGAGAAGGAGCGGCGCCGCGGCGCTCTCCGCCAGGTCTGCCACGGTGAACACCACATGCGCGTAGAGCTCCAAGGAAACGGGATCGGCCCAATGCAGATCATCGATCACCAAGAGCAGCGGCTGCCGCTGCGCCAGCACGATGAGCATGCGCGCCACCGCCAGAAACAACCGTAACTTGGCTTACTCCCCCTCGTCAGCTTGAAAGGCGCTGGCCGGAACGGAGGGGTTGGTATCGAGCTGCAGCCATTGGCTGAGAAGTGCCGTGTCAGCGCCAAGATCGGGTTCCAGCTCTGTGGCGAGCTGGATCCACGACTCACGCAACGCACTGATAAAAGGCATATAAGGCAGAGCAAGAGCCTCAGAACATCGGCTGGCATAAAGCTGCAACCCACGGCCCCTGGCCATTTCCTGGATCTCTTTGAGGAGCCAGGTCTTGCCCATCCCAGCTTCGCCCTGCAAGAATATCGCATTCGGGCGCCCCATGAGGACATCGTTCAGAGCATACTCGCACCAGTTCAGCTGCATGCTACGGCCGACAAAGGGCGAAACGGACGGGGAACGAGACACCAAGCCCCGATCACGGACCCATCCGGCGGGTCTGTCCCTCCGGCGCTGCGGTGTGTCGCAGCGGCGTCGCGGCGACGGCTCGGAAGCGGTCTCGCGAGCCGGGTCCGCGTCGTCCGCAGGCGTTTCGTCCCGCTCGACGACCGGCGCGACGAAACGATAGCCATGACCGGGAAATGTTTGGATCAGGCGCTGCGTGCGCCCACTGTCACCCAGCGCCCTGCGGACCGCACTCACGGTACTTTCCAGCGTCTGGTCACTAATAAATTGCTCGGGCCAGATCGTGTCGCGCAAGTCTTGCTTGGAGACGACGCGGTCGCGCTGCGTCAACAAGTACAAGAGGACCTGAAAGACCTTGGGGCGGAGGCGTATCGGCTGGCCATCGCGGCGCAAAGCGTAAAGCGTCGTATCGAATTCACAATCGCCAAACGCATAGATCATCATGCTTCTCCGCTGTCAAGCATATTCTTGTGCCCTAGGGTAGCAGGTCGCCCCTAGCGACACAATAGCCTTCAAGGAAATTTCAAGCTGCTTTCAAGGTTGTTTTCAGGGCATCAAGAGCGTCGAGGGGTATATACACACCCAAGTGGTAAACGCGTTGAATGGTCCGCCACCAACGGACCTGGCTGTTTTGAGATTCTGACTAGAACTCATACCACAGGAGCCCCTCATGGCACAGCTCAACCCCGCCTCTGCTCCTTTCATGGCAGGGGCCGTCACGCAGCAAACAACTCCTGAGCCCGGGTCGCTCACCCAGCGCGCATCAGGAGATGTCAGCGACTTTTGGGAACTCTGGGGGCAGTACAAAGACGACTTATTGTCGCACTACTGTCTCCGATGGATGGACGGCAATCGTGCCGATGCCGAAGATGCCCTCAGTGAGGCGAGTCTGAGGGCGTGGCATGGTTGGCCCACCACGGCTCCGGAACTCACCAACGTCAAAGGCTGGTTCATTCGCCTGGTGCAGAATCATTGTATCAACTTACACCAAGCCCGCATGAGGCAGAGACGTGTCGTGCAATGTGTTGAAGACATTACCATCATGGCCGATGAACAGGCCACTGCGGATGGGCCGACATCCCCTGAAGACGTGGCGCTTCGCCGTGAGATGGACCGATACATCCGCCGTGCCATTGACGACTTACCGCCCCGTTTGCAGGTGCCGGCGCACCTCCACTTCCTCCAGGATATCGCCTACCCGGACATCGCTATCCATCTCAGCCTGTCGCCTGCTAACGTGCGCAAGCGCATCCAACAAGCACGCACCCTACTGCGAGCCCGGCTATCAGCGTACCTGGCGGGCGCGGCCGCCGAGGGAAAGCATGTTCGTCTGCCGCCTGATGTACGGCTCACAAGGGACAAGGCGCGGGCTGGATGAGCGCCAGCACCGAGCCGTACAGAGTCAGCTCGACACGGATAGCGAGCAGAGGTGCGGGCTGTTGCTATAGGAGGAGACCGTATGAGCACAATTCTGACGTTCTACGATAGACAAGACATGGGGACGGTCCCGGCCGAGCCGGACGTGCCGTTGCCCACCACTACGACCCTGTACGACCTGATTTCGGCCCTCCAGACGATTGTGCCACTGGGCGAGGAAGAGGTCGTCGTCGCACTCATTGTGCGCTGGATGCGTTCCGGTCGCATCCGTGTGCCCAGGGAGACGCAGCCGTGGCAAGCGTTGCCTACCACCGGCACATATGGGACGTCCCCAAAAAAGAATTCACCAGGAGCCCTCCAGAGTTGTCAGTGTAGGTAAGAGAGGCGAAACACATGAGACTGACCCCGCTTCTCTCGGGCATGGTACCGCGCATGCAACAAAGCGGGACGAGCCTGAGAGGCGGAGTAAGCCAGAGGAACAACAAACAATAGAAGGCCACGGTGCACGAAGAAAGGCGGGTAGGCGTGCCGGGTGAGACGGAGAGCATGAGGCGCAGGGTAATGATTCAGGAGAAATGGGGTTGGAGTAATTTCCTCTTGTAGCAATGTATTTCGACGCCGTTTCTCCTGCAAAAAAGAAGGAGTTAAGGACTGCCGACAGGCCATACTAGTACCTTTTAACCTATAGTACCAAAATCCTTTAACCCAAAAGTAAAGGCAAGAAAAATAGCAACGCAAAATTGGGGTAACGGACAACGTTTGACGATCGAAAATGGTCACCAGGCCCGGAACATTAATCACATTGTGAATCCGATAAACGCAGTGTTTCTGTAAAATAGCACTCAAGCATCACAAGAAGTCACCGTATATTTGGTAGGCTCGAACCAATTTGCGGGGGAAATAAAAGTTCCACAAACTACAGGAAATCAGGGAAGCGCTGCCTTGTTTACTTTTTCTGGTCCAGGTGCTGGCAGCAACATATCACAGAACCTTACCGCATCCGTATTGCAATCATCCGGCTCAGTATCGGCATGGATTGGAAGCCAGGCCCTGCCAATAGACCCACGTATCGATAATGCGCAGTTGCCAGCGGACAACAGTCCTCATCTATTCAGTAAATACCGTCGTTACTATTTCGTTCCATCTGCACAGCACTACATCCTGGAAGTTCAATCAGGTTTTACCGCATTCTATTTCGCATTATTTACCAACACAAGCTCAGTAGAAGTCTATGTACTCAATGCACCGTCCAACATGTATATACCTACTGTCACACAATTCCCAGAAGATTTATATGCTAAAGCCGCTACCAAAGTGCATTCTCTGACGGCTTCTAGTATACAAATTCCTATTTTTGGAAATGACCAGCAATTTGTGTTGATGAATGCAGATAGTGAAGACAATTCGGAGAATGTAACCGTCACTCTATCGGCTATCGGCTAATATCCGAGCAATGGGTCAGAATAATTGCTTCTTGTAATTATGTATTCTGATCCCCGTTTCATACGTTACACATGAAGGAAATATCTTATGGATAACACTCTAACTGTCTATCTATTAACTGCTGCATCAATGCAAAATCCCGTGACAATTGGCTATCTCAGCAAATCTGAAGGCTCGCACTGGGGAAATCCGGGCTTTCAGAAAGACGAAAAGATTGCGATTGCACCGGCACCGGCGACTGAGGGCATTGTGGTTGGACCCGATAATCCGGCGGTAACACTCAATCTGTAGATACCGGAACAACTCGGTAAACAGCCAGTGAATGCTACACTGTATGTTTCTTTCGATAACTTTAAGGGCCCCGATATTGGTCCTTCCCCAGGCTATCGCATTGAGCATGTGACTGGCGCTGATGATCCTTATTCACACTCCGTTTCCTTCAACATTGGTCCTGAATAGGAAAAGTATGAGAAATGTGAAAATGAGGTCAGAGTACATTTCTT
>CBCXVS010000176.1:0-16372 GCA_965178525.1 uncultured bacterium
TCACTTTGAGGATGATTCGGTGGGCATCTGGGCTGGGCTAGGGAACCTGATCTTATGCTATTGAGGAACAACTCTAACGTCGTCGAGATTTTTAAATCGGTTGTCAAGCATTTCTACCATGAATACAACCCCGAGACCAAGACTAAAGATAACCATAAAAGCGAGAGCAAGTTTCAGCGGAATTCTCTTTGGAACCGGGCTAACTGGCACCAATGCTTTTTGTATAATTCTGACATTGTTTGTCTGTAAGCTTTTCGTCAACTCAGTTTCATGCATCCTGTTAAGGAGATTTTCATACAAGTTGCGTTTTGCCTCAATATTACGCCGCATATCTGCATATTGATCAATATCTTCGTTTGACCGGATGATTTCTCCTTTCTTTTCATTGAGTCTAGACTCAAAACAGCTTGATCTTTTCTGAGATGATCCTGTAGCGGCTATTAATCAGACCAGAGTATTCATTTCTTTCTTTCTTTATACTTTGTTCTACATTACGTATTCTATTATCAATAGCGGTTACCCTTGGATGCTTCTCTTTAAAATTCTCCAAAAACTCTGTCCGCTGAAGTTGCAAATCGGTATGGCGTGCCCGCAACGCATCAATGAGCGGACTCTCAATCTTCGTACTTAAAATGGAGAGCTTGGTAAACGGCTGCCGTCGGAGTTGCCGCAACTCGCTCAACTGGGCTTCCAAATCCACACGTTCCGCTTTGAGGTCGGCATACGAGGCGCTCAGCGTTTTAAATTCTTCAACCGCGACGTGGGCTCTCTCTCCCACCTCCGCTGGGATGATTTTGTGCTTGACGATAAAATCTTGCAGGGCCATTTCCGCCTGTTGCAGTTCCTGCTTCAGTTGGTTGACTTTCTCGATGAGCCAAGTGCTGGCCTGCTCCGAAGCGTCCACCTTGGTCTCCAGATTCTGCGCGATATAGACGTCCAATAACGTGTTGACCTGGCGCGTAATCCGGGATGGCTCCGAGCCGGTAATCGTCACGTTGACTAACCGCACCCCATTCGGTGAGACGTATATGGCTCTTTGCAACCGCGCTATCTGTGCGCGCCGCGCCATGTCTTCAGGCTGTAGCATTTCGGTGGGACTGCTGCCTATGACTTTTTCCCGTATCTCTTGTATTTTGCTCTGCACCAGTGATTTGAATTCTTTCAGTTTATATGCCAGTGAGTCAGTTTCTGTCTCGACTCTTGTTTGGTGGTTCTGCTGGCTTTTCAAAATATCAACAACTTGGCCTACGACAGTTTGACTTTTGATAAGGGCATATTGTGATTTATAATATTCGTACGATTTATCCGGAGATTTGACCTCTTCAATTTTGATCACACGAGGATTGTAAGTCTCAATCAAAAGTGTTGCTGTGGATTGATAAGAAGGTTGTTTTAAAACAAGGGAAGCGGCGACAAGGGGTAATACGATAAATAACGGAACGATAATGATCCCCTTTCGGCGCCTGAGTATATTCAAATAAGTATTCAGATTAGCCGGGGAATCCGTTTTTCGCTCGGGGCGTCTATGGTGCTCATGGTTTGGACTTCTTTGCATATGATTGCCAAACTGGTTCCCCTGGTTAGAAATGGGTAAATTCCTCATGCCTAGTCTCACTATATGAACGTATGAGAGAGAGATATGACTGATTTTATAAGAACAGCGGAAATAGCTCCGCCCCCTCAGTTACATCAACCGAAAAGAAGACTGCGCCAGCCCGATCCATGTCTCACCAGCACTTGCCACGGTCGTATCGTCGCTACAAATAGGTGAGCGGACCAGAGGCTACGCGCATAACCCGATGAGCACCCGCATATCGGCCGTCACCATGATGCATGTGAGAACTCCCCGGCGAGTCAGAAGTAAAGCCTGAACACTGTACGTCAGCTTGCAGGGCGCTTGCAGAACTTCGGAAAGAGCACATAAACGGAGTGCAGGTATGAAAAAAGCCATGAAAGCACCCTACTCATGCCACAAGGGTCTGCGTGACTTGGGTTGGCAGCCGGACACGCAGACTTGTATGACCGTGCATAGCACCCATATGCTATAATATACAAACGCGATGGGAACACTCGTCCCATGCCACAAGGGTCTGCGTGACTTGGGTTGGCAGCCGGACACGCAGGCCCCCGATGAATGATCGCGATGCCAGAAAGATTTTCTAACCTTACTCGTTTGTTACGTGGCCAACAAGGTCGTGGTCACATACTTCGGGCCTATGACTTCCCCAGGCTACACACGCCCGTGGGCGGCCCTCGCCGCCCGGCCGTGCCTCCATCGCCCCTGAGCGACACCGTTGCAACGTTCTGGCCAGCGCAGCCGGTTTAACTACCGCTTCTGAACCGTGACACAAGGTGCGACTTTACCAGGTTCCATTGCAAGAATCATCTGTCTTGCACACCTTCCAATCCTCTCATGTTTGGCTTTAGGCAACCCTGCTTATACATTATTTTTAGGATCGTGGAAAGAGGGAATTGCGGGGGTAGAAAATACCCCCGCATGACAGGGCCGCTATCCAAAGTCTGTGCAGCCTGATTCGTTACACTTTCAATTGGCTCCTAGCCCTTGCTTTTGCCTGGCGACATGGTGCAGATGCCTGCCGGCGACAGGTCGTACCGCCCTTAACCGACGACCTGCTGCTGCCACAGCGTCTCGATCTCCTCTTGGCGATACCCGAGGCTGGTGAGCACATCTTGCGTATGCTGTCCAATGCGAGGACCTAGGTGCCGGATGCGTCCCGGGGTCTCGCTGAGCTTGACACCAAAACCAGCCTGCTGCACCGTCTCGCCTGTTGGCGTGTTGTGTGTGATAAGCATGTTGCGGTGACGCAGGTGAGGGTCCTTGAACGTCTCCTGCGGGGTATTGACCGGACCGATGCAGACGTTCTTATCCGCCAAATATGCGACCCACTCCTTCCGGGTCCGCTGCAGGAAAATGGCTTGCAGCTGCTCACGCACGTCGCGTTCTTCAGCATTGGGTTCCCGCTCGAGATGCCCGGCGTGGCGGTAGTAGCGTTCGAGATCGGGGCGTCCCAGGGCGTTGCAGAGATTGCCCCAGAGCCAGGGCTCGGTGCAACCCACCGAGAGCAGTTTGTCGTCCTTCGTAGCATATGTGGTATAAAAGGCGTATTGGCCCGAATACGGCCCCTGCCCCCGTTGTGGCACGACGCCATCGGTAAAGTACGTTTCCATCAAAAGCGTCGCCGAGAGCAAAGAGAGGGTGGTGTCGAGATACGCGATGTCGACGTGTTGGCCGCGTCCCGTGTGCGGGCGGGCGTAGAGCGCCAGCAGGATTCCCGCCACACCGTGCATGGAGGCGCCACCGTAGTCGGCGATCAGATTGATCGGAATGGCAGGTGGCGCCTCGGCGCTCGGGCCGATAAGGTTGAGGACGCCACTGATGGCCAGATAATTGACGTCGTGCGCCGGCCGGTCGCGATAGGGTCCATCCTGGCCAAAGCCGCTGAGCGAGCAGTAGACCAGGCGTGGGTTGATCTGGCTCAGCGTCGTATAATCCGCCTTGAGCCGCTGCATCACGCCGGGCCGAAAGCCCTCTACCAAGACGTCGGCCTGCGCCACCAATTGGTGTAGGATATGTTGGCCTTGTGGCGCTTTCAGATTCAGGCCGAGACTGCACTTATTGCGGTTTGTATAGCTATGGGCAGCCTGTTTCGCGTCGCTTGACGACACGCCGGAGCCCGCGCCTGGACCAATCGCCGGTGGCGTTTCGATTTTTAAGACGTCGGCGCCCATATCCGCCAGCATCATGGTACAGAACGTCCCGGGTGAGACGCGCGTCAATTCGAGGGCGGTAATACCCTCTAAGGCGTCCGCCATGTGTGTTCCCTCCTTCTTAGCTATCCGCTATCCGCTCTAAGCCGCGGCGCCTGTCGCTGGCGTTCATACTTGTTGGGCCAGGAGGGCGGGTTCAAAACCGGGAAGACAGTCTAGAGCCGTTTGAAAGCTGGCCATCGCCTGGTCCTCATCACCCGCGGTCCGGTGGCCCATGCCCGTATAGAAATGCGCCTGCGCCAGGAGGGCGCGGTCAGGCCCCTGGGCGGGCATGGGCAGGCGCTCGATGACGTGCCGCAAATGCGCCACACCAGCGGCGGGATCGTCTCCATTGCGGTAGGCCCGCATGACCATAAACTGGCCGAGTGACAGATGTGCCGGGAGATACTGTGGATCGAGTTCCACCGCTCGGTGCATGGCCTGCAGCGCCTCGACGAAAAAATCGCCTTTTTCCAACACGCTCGGCACGTGGCGCGATCCTCGAATGAGCCCCTCGGCCCGCAGTACCCAGGCCGCCGGCTGCATCGGCGCCACCTCCGTCGCGTACCGGGCCACGGCAATGGCGCTTCCCATGTCTCCGCCTTCTTCTAATTCGCTCACAGCGGCCTGAAATTCCTGTACCGCCGTCAAGGGGGCACAGATGGTGGTGACGACCGCTTCGTCACCGGCCGGGATCGCGGACGGTTTGACGTGTTGCCAGCCCGCTTCCTCCTCAGGCTCACGCAGCAAGCCGCGGTAGACGCGCAGGATGGCGTAACGTGGCGTGCCCCAGACCACCGGTATGGCGGTGATCCAATCCGGCAGGTGGCGCTCGATGTCAGCCAGCAGTTGTGGCAGGGGCATCTGGCGCTCGACTCGAGCGGCAACTTCGTCCAAGAAATACTGCTGAATCCGTTTCAGCAGCGCCAGTTCCGGCTCATAGGCCACCGGGCCATGACCGGGTAAAATATGATCCGGTTGCAAACGCTCGATGTTGGCGATCGTCTGCAGCCATGTGGTCGTCCCCATTAAGCCTTCATCCATGACGGGCTGGCCGAAAATCGGAAAACTCCCCGTCATGACCGTATCGCCTGCCATGACACACCCTTCTTGGGGCAGGTGAATGGCCAGCGCGTCGTCCGACTCGGCGCTGCCCATATGCTGCAAGCGCAGGCGCTGATTCCCCAACTCCAAGTCATGCGGCTCCGCCAGGGTGGTATCCGCCAGGTATGGGTCGGGACCCAGCTCGAACCCGCGTGAGAGCAGAAACGCCTTCTGCCGGGGCGTCCGTTCCTGTATGAACGCTTTGGTTTGAGCGCTGGAAATAATCTCCGCCCCGGCCTGCTTGAAGACGTGGTTTCCGCCCGTATGATCCCAATGATAGTGGGTATTGATGGCGTAGCGTATGGGCTTGTCAGAGACGGTGCGGATTTGGCGCAGGAGCCGTGCGGCCAGCACCTCATTGACTTGTGTGTCCACTACCGCCAGCGCGTCATCGCCCAGGACCACCGCGCTGTTGACAATATTGCGGAAAATATAGACCCGGTCCGTGATACGTTGCAAAGTGCCATAGGTACGCGGTGCAAACGGATTCATCCGGTCGAACTCCTCTCCGCGGGCTCACGCAGCCGGAAGGACGCGGCGCTACTGGTCCACATCGATGCGATGGCGAGCGTGCCGCTGATGATGGCGGTGACAAAGGTGAAGGTGTAGCTGCCACTGAAGTCAAAGAGTCGTCCTCCGAACCAGGCCCCGAATGCCGCCCCCAGGTTGCCGCTCAGCGTCACCACCATGAAGATGGTGCCCAAGAAAGGCCCCTGAAACAGCGCCACGGTTTTCGCCGCCACCGCGATGCCCCCGGCGCCTTGGGCAAAACCGTAGATGACGACAAAGGCGTAGAGAGGCCACCACGTCTCGAGCCGCGCCAAAAGCAGGAGCAGGCCAAACCCCATCATGGTGCAACTCATGGCGACCGTGAAAGCGCCGTCAGGCTGTAGACGGTCAGCCAACCAGCCGAAAAACATCCGCCCCGGCAAACTCACCAGGCTGACCGCGCTCAGGACGGTCGAGGCCGCGAAGATCCGCAGGATATGTGTACTCACCAAGAATTCTACCAGATGGACATTAACCATGGTCATGGTGATGGTCATGAACAGATGGGCCATACACAAGAGCCAGAGCGTGCGACTCCACAACATCCCTGACAGCGACAACACCAAACGGCTGGGCTCCGGCCCGGCTGGCGCTGGGCGATGCAGCAGATTGAGCGGTACGAGCGCCACCATGATCGCCACGCCCAAGACGACGAACGCTTGGCGCCATCCCAGCGCGCTAATCAACCAAGCACTGCCCGGGACCATGACCACCATGCCGAATCCGGTGCCCACATCGGCAAAGCCGATCGCCCGCCCGCGTTGCTCGTGGGCAAACCACCGGGCCACGACAACCGTCATGGATAACAGCGCCGTTTGGCCCAGCGCGCTGCCCACGCCATAGAAGAGGGCAAATTGGCTCAGGCTGTGCAAACGGCTACAGGCGATGAAGGCCACGCCGATCAAAACCGCAGCTACGGTATACAGCCCGCGGGGCCCGAAGCGATCCAGCAACCACCCCATCAGGGGAGAACTCAGTGCGATCACCAGCATATTGATGGAATAGACGCTGGCGCCATCCGCGTGACTCCAGCCAAACACGTCCAAGAGTGTACTGTAGAAAACGGCGAAGAGATTCGCCACCCCACTCGCCCCGGCGAGGGTCATAAAGCCAATCAGTACCACGACATAACGATACCGGCCGGGCATTCCCGGCGCAGGCGGTGCAGCGGGCTCAGTCATGCGGCGATCTCATCCGATGGCGTGCGGGATGTCAGCAACGATGGTTGTGGGGCATTAGAGCATAGTCGCACGTCGGACGCAAGCGATGTGCGCCGGCGCTCGGATCGCTGCCGGCGCCCCAAGGCCGAACTGCCGATTGCTTTATGGCTACCGGGTATGACACTATAGCGGCGCAAGTCCTACGATATTGATATCAGTGGGAAGGAGGAAATGATGCTATCGGATGATCGCGTGGAGCGGCTGTCTTCCTGGCGCCCTCGGCTCGCCTTGGTCTGTTCACGCCAAGTCGTACGCCGGGCGCTCATGGCCGCGGTGCTCGTGGGGAGTGTATTGATTATACTCAATCAGGGAGATATTTTTTTATCCGGGGACATTACACAACGTGTCATCCTCAAATCGCTCGTCACACCGATTATTCCCTTTTGCGTCACCATGCTCGGCGCCCTGTTGAACAGCGGTACGCCGGCACGTGCCGAAGACCTGCGTCCGGGCTGGGTCGCGATCCGGCGCAGCCTCATCATCGCGGCGATCGTCGGTAGCGTGATTATTGCGTTGAATCAAGGCGATATTATTCTCTCCGGCGCTGTGACGTCCATGGTCTTGATCAAAATCCTGGCCACGCCCTGTGTGCCCTTCTGCGTGTCGCTGTACGGCGCTTACCTCGCCTACCACAACGCGCTGGCGCGTCAACAGCCAGCGTGACGTCCAGCGCGGCAGGCGCCCTTGAGCTATTCGAAATCAAAGGGGCGAGGGGGTGGGGCTGCATCCGGATTTTCGGCGGCGTGTTTTTGCAATTCTTCAAATTTCTTACCCAACAGCGCACGGCGTTGCTTTTCCTCCGCGATGGCCTCCTGAAAGCGCGAGCCTTTTTGTTTTTCCTTGGCCTTGAGTTCTTGTAAGGCTTGATCGAAGGAGGGGCCATTCGTCTTTTCCCGATGTTCCGTAAAATAGAGAACGCTCAGCGTATCACGGTCCACCACGAGGGTCGCCTGACAGCATGGGCAGGTCATTTTTTCGGGTTCATTTATCATAGCCATACCCGTCCTCAACTTAAGAAGTTGGCATTGTATCACGTCCACGCTACGGTTCATTGTATACCAGAACGCCTAGAGACTCCAAAAGGAGTCGCTTGTCAAAGCTTTCGTGCCGGTCGTATAATCTGCGCACATAAGTCATCCGGTATTTAAGTGCCCGGACACCCCCGGTACGCATCCTCTCGCGGACGACGCATCCACCGCTGTGTTCGGGTACTGACAGGTGGAGACAAGCATGCCAGAGAAGGACAATCCGGTCGTTGCAGAGTTGCAAGCGGTGCGCGCACAGGCCCTGGCCGCATTGGAAGAGACGGCCGACCTGACCACCCTGGATGAGTGGCGCATCCAGTATCTCGGGCGCCGAGGCGCGGTGCCGCAGGCGATGCGCGGTATTGGAAAATTTCCCCAAGACCAGCGTCCTCAGGTCGGACAGGTGTCGAATGAGGTCAAAGAAGCCTTGGAGCAAGCGTTCGACGCGCGGGTCGAGGCGCTCAAACACGAGAAGCTCGCCGCCACCCTGACGCAGGAGCGGGTTGACGTCACGTTGCCAGGCTTCCCCGTCAGCTTGGGACGGTTGCATCCCACGACGCAGATCCTGCGCGAGATCACCGCGATTTTTGCGGACCTGGGCTTTCAAGTATTCGACAGCCGGGAAGTCGAAAGCGATCGGTACAATTTTGAGTTGCTCAACATGCCGCCCTATCATCCGGCGCGTGACATGTGGGATACCTTCTATATTAACGAGCGTGTGGTGCTGCGGACGCATACCTCCCCCGGCCAGATTCGGGCCATGCAAGCCTTTCATCCGGACCCGATTCGGGTCATTTTGCCGGGGATGTGTTACCGCTATGAACAGGTGACGTCGCGGCATGAAATGATGTTTACGCAGGTCGAGGGCTTGGCGGTGGGGACGCACATCACCATGGCGGACCTGAAAGGCGTGCTGGAAAATTTTGCCCAGCGTTTGTTCGGGGACAATCGCCGCATGCGCTTTCGCTGCAGCCATTTTCCGTTTACTGAGCCCAGCGTCGAAGTGGATATGGACTGCTTTCTCTGCAACGGCCAGGGCACCGGGTGCAGCATATGTAGCGAGAGCGGCTGGCTCGAAATTCTCGGGGCCGGTATGGTGCATCCCCAGGTGCTCCGCAATGGCGGCTATGATCCCGAAATCTATAGCGGCTTTGCCTTTGGCATGGGGCCGGAGCGCATTACGATGCTGAAATACGGTATCGATGATATCCGCCTTTTCTTTAGCAACGATCTGCGTTTTTTGGAACAGTTTGCCTAGCCGGTCAAACAGACCGGGGATGCGTCGTGTTGACGGACGTGAAGGGACACGGGTATGCGAGTGCCGCTAAGCTGGCTGCAAGAGTATGTAGAACTCGTTCTGCCTGTCGATGCGCTCTTGCATCGCCTGACCATGGCCGGGTTGGAAGTCGGCGATGTCGAACATCTGGGAGCGGAATGGCAGCGCGATAAGCTTTTTGTGGGTGAGATTATCGAGGTGAAGCCGCATCCGAATGCGGACCGGCTCGTCCTCGCCGTGGTCGAGTATGGACACGGCGCCCCGGAAACCGTGGTGACAGGAGCGCCCAATGTGCGGCTGGGCGCTCATGGCCTGAAGGTCGCCTTTGCCATTGAGGGCGCTCGGCTCGTGGATGCCGACAGTGATGTCCACTGCTTGCAGACGCTCAAGCGCTCAACCATTCGCGGCGTGGAATCGGCGGGCATGGTCTGCTCCGAAAAAGAATTGGGCTTGTCTGATGAGCACGAAGGCATCCTCATTCTCGACCCGGAGGCGCCGGTGGGACAGCCGTTACCGGACTACCTCGGCGATACCATCCTGCAGGTCGAATTAACGCCGAACCTGGCGCGCGCCAACAGCATCATCGGCATGGCGCGCGAGGTGGCGGCGCTCACCGGCCAAGCGCTCCGGCTGTGGCCACGTCATGACCCGCTCATGCTGGCACCGCATGCGGCGCACGTGTCGTATACGCGGGTCGCCAGTGCCGACCCCCAATTGTGCGCCCGCTATTCGGCGGCCTTGATCGAGAATGTCACGGTACAACCGTCTCCGCCATGGATGCAGCGCCGTTTGCACCTCGCCGGTATGCGTCCGATCAATAATATTGTTGACATTACCAATTACTGCATGCTCGAAACCGGACAGCCGCTGCACGCATTCGACTATGACAAGTTGCAACTGGCCGGTGGCATTGTGGTACGCCGCGCCGAACCCGGTGAGCGCATGCGGACGCTCGATGGCGTCGACCGCGAGCTGACGCCGGAGATGCTCCTGATTACCGATGACTCGGGTCCGATTGCCCTGGCGGGCATCATGGGCGGCGGCGCCACGGAAGTGTCGGAGCGCACGCGGCATATTCTGCTTGAATCCGCCAATTTTGACTTTGTCGGCATTCGCCGTACGTCGCAGCAGTTACGCTTGTCGAGCGAAGCGGCGCAGCGTTTCGGCCGCGGCATGGATCCGGAGTTGACGCTGCCGGCCTTGTTGCGCGCCAGCCGGTTGATGGAGGAATGCGGCGGGGGCGCCCTGCACGCGGAGATTGCCGATACCTATCCGCGTCCATCCCATGCCAAGACCCTGACCCTCCATCCCACCGATGTCAGCCGTATCCTGGGGATCGACCTCGGTCTCGAAGCGATCGTCCGCATCCTGTCCGCATTGGAATTTTCCTGTACCACGCATACCGAGGGCGACACGGTGTCTATTGCGGTTGACGTGCCGAGTTACCGTCTCGACGTCTCGATTCCGGCCGACTTGATTGAGGAAGTGGCGCGTATTCATGGCTACGACGCCCTGCCCGCGACCTTGATGCGCGATGTCCTGCCGCCGCAACGCTTGCAGCCCCTGCGGCAGGGGCGAGAGCAAATCCGTGATATCCTGGTTGGATGCGGGCTCACGGAGATCATGTCGTATTCGCTGACCCATCTCGACTTGGTGAACCAGCTCAATCCTCAGGGGCCTGAAGCCCGTCCGGAAGACTACGTGAAGGTTGCCAACCCGCTCAGCCAAGAACGCGAATTCCTCAGACAATCCCTCCTCCCCAGCATGATCGAAACCTTGCAGAGCAATAGCCGCTACTGCCAGCGCATGTTGCTATTCGAAATCGGCCGCATTTATTTGCCCCAGCCCGGTGCGGAGTTGCCGGAGGAGCCTCATCGCCTCGCCATCAGCTTAACCGGTCCGGTCCCTCCGGCGTCATGGCATCCGGCTGGTGAGACCCGCCATCTCGGTTTTACGCATCTTAAAGGTGTGGCCGAAACGCTGGCACAACGTCTCAACGTCCCCGACGTCCGGTTTGTCCCGGCCTCGCATCCGGCCTTGCATCCGGCCCGCACGGCCGCCGTCATGGCCGCCGGCGCCTCTCTCGGCATCATGGGCGAACTCCATCCACGACTGCGCGAGCAGTTCGAACTCCCTGACCAGCCCGTGGCGTTGCTCGAACTCGATATCGATCTGCTCATCGCACAGCGGCAGCCACGCCGCTACCAGCCGGTGCCGCGCTTTCCGGCAGTGCTGGAAGACATGGCCTTGGTCGTCGATGCCGAGGTGCCGGCTCAGGCGGTGCAAAATGCCATATGCACCGCGGGGGGGGCGTTGCTGCGCCAAGTGGAATTGTTCGATCTCTATCAGGGCGGCTCGATCCCGTCCGGGAAGAAGAGCTTGGCCTATGCCTTAACGTTCCAGGCGGAAGACCGGAGTTTGACCGAGGACGAGGTGCGCACGATTTACCAACGCATTCAGCAGCACGCCGCCACAGAACTCGGCGCTCAGCCGCGGCAGTAGGCGCCGCACGCCGGCACAAATGGTATCGGTCATCACAAGCGCTACTGCGGAGCAGAAAGATGCGGTGTAGGCATATGTCAGCCATGGCTTTTGGGGCTGAAAGAATGTCTGCACCGCCGTGAGGCTCCCTCTTAAATATCGATTTCAAAATAGTTTAGGGACGATTTCCGGCAGCCTATCCGTTGTTGCCTATCTGATTGGCCGCAAAGCGCACAAAAAAAAAGATTGAAACCCACGGGAATTCTCGCTACGTTGTATAAGCGGAAAATATGTCAGTTGTTACCTGCTCATCGACAATGATGTCTTGATAGCGGCTTTATCTTTATTTCCGTTAAGGGACAAAGCTTTGATAAAGCTGAGGTTTTGGAAATCTCAATGGGGGGGATGATGATGGCAGACAGTGGAGCTGTTGGGAACATGGCGAAAATGGTTGGGGAAGCTATTTTACCTGGCACAAGCAATTTTGCAGACGGCAATATCAAAGCCGGAACTGGACACCTAGTCGTTGCCGTTGTCCTCGGGGCGGCGCTGGGGGCTGCGCTAGGGGCCTCGGTAGGGGCCTTGGCCGTCTTGCTGACCAAAGCCAATTCGTTTTCGTATTCCGTGAGTGAAAAGCATCTGCACCAACACGCCGGCGAGCTGTTCTCTAGTGCTACTGGTGGCGGCTCGACCGCCGGTTAGTAATCGCTCCTCTTGCTTGACGGCGGGTTTCCGACCCGCCGCTTTTGATCCGGCCTCCACTGCGTGTCTGTTCTTCCTTCCGCTCATGCCGCTCATGCGTCCGTTCGCCTGCTCGTAGAGCGCTAGACCTGAGCTTTGCGGCTGCCCTCGGCGCGCGCCTATATGGCAAGACCTTTAAGTGCCTGGGCATCATTACCTTACCTTTAATATGACCTTTCTCATGCCCCTTGATTGAGCAGGCGAATTCGCGTTCGTCGTAAAATTAAGATACATTCTTTGATTGCCGATTAGTAGTGAAGATGGGCGAATGGGGTCAAACGACACTATGCATTCATTTGTTGTTCATTTTTTCCGCACTATTCTTTCTAAGTCAAAATTTCACAGAGAACATCATGAAATTCTTTGCACGTATGCAGTGTCTATTACTCCTGATATGCTGCCTGAATGTATTATTCTTGGTGTCATCTTACCTGGTGGTAAACACTAAACATACATCATACCTGTTAGCCGTAGTACTCCAATTCTCGCCGCTGATGTAAAAGAATATGATCATATCACGCCTGCGAAAATGGTGGCCACAAAGGCTCGGTACGAAGTTGGCATTCCTGGTGACGTTGTTGGTCAGCAGTGTGATGATCGCATGGTCCCTGCATATCGCGATGGAAACATCCGACCGTGCGTTAGCGGCCTTTCGGGAAGAAGCGCGCATCGTGGCGGAAAACATCGCGGTGGGCAGTACGGATTACTTGTTTACGCATGACTTGGCGCCCCTGGAAAATTTTCTTCTACGCTCCGCGCGCTTTCCGGATGTGCGGGAGATTCAAGTCTCTGACGCGCAGGGCAACGTGCTCGCCAATGTCGTCCACCATCCTGGCACAGAACCCCGCGTGCAGTTTGATGAGAAGGTGGTGGCCAACCCGGCTTACACCGAGCTGCTGTTTCGAGACCACGGGATGTACGTCGACGTCTGGCAGCCGATCAAGGCCGCCGACCTGTTAGGTTGGGTCCGGATCCACTACAGTTTGGAATGCATTGCCCGGAGCCGGCGGGTGATCTGGCAGGACACCATGATCGAGGGTGTCTTAGTGGTCATTGCCGTGGTGGGGCTGCTGCTTATCTTTATGCATCGTCCCATGCGGGCCATCGCCGCCTATACGGCATTCGCCGATCGGCTCAACGAAAACTTCGGCAACCTGACGCCGGTGAATACGAGTTCGATCGAGCTGGCCCGGCTTGGCGGCGCCCTGAACCGCGCCTCGACGCAACTCGCCATCCAGGATCAGGAAATCAAAAAGGCCCTGGGTGATCTCAAAACGCAGAAATTTGCGCTCGATGAACATGCGATTGTGGTCATCACGGATACCGCTGGGCGCATGACATACGCAAACGACAAGTTCTGTCACATCTCCGGCTATGCGCGCGAAGAACTCATCGGAAAACCGTATGCCGTACACGATCATGCCAGTTGCCACGCCGACGCATTCTACCAGGACATCTATACGACTATCGAAAGCGGCAACGTCTGGCACGGGCACGTGAGCCATGTATCCAAAAGCGGAGGGGTGTATTGGGTCGATACGACGGTGGTCCCGTTCGCAGACGTGGAGCGTAAACCACGCGAGTACGTTTATATCAGCACGGATATAACGCCACAAAAGCATGCGGAACAAAACTTAGCGCGTCTCGCCGCGTTTCCCGAGCACAACCTGAATATGGTGCTGTCCTGCAATCGTCATGGCGAGATTCTCTACCTCAATCCGACGGCGCAGCGGACATTTACTGAACTCGGCTTACCAATCGAAGACGCATCGGCGGTGTTACCCGATGATATAGAAGCCATCCTCGCGGCGTGTATCGCGACCAAAAGCGTCGTGCAGGGATGCGACGAAGTCAGCTTTCGAGGCCGAACGTTTCTCTGGGTGTTAGCTCCTGTGCCAGAGCAAGATATCGTGCACGCGTATGCCGCTGAAATTACCAAACATAAGCAAGCCGAAGAGAAAGCGCACGCCGCCGTTTTAGAAAAATTGAGCGCTGAGGCGGCCAATAAAGCCAAAAGCACGTTTCTGGCTTATATGAGTCATGAAATTCGTACACCACTGTCCGCTATTATTGGTTTTTCAGAAGCGTTACTCGATAGTGATCAAACGATGTCCGATCGTGTTGATGCGATTCGTTCTATTGCGCGCAATGGAAAACATTTACTTCAGATTATCAATGATATTCTAGATTTATCTAAGATTGAAGCCGAAAAATTAGAGTTGGAGTCTCTCGCCGTCAATCCTTTCGATCTACTCGTAGATGTTAACGCTCTCGTCGGGTTGCAAGCCCAGGACAAGGGGCTGCACTTTACGATCGAATATGAATTTCCTATGCCCGTTCGGATTATGATCGATCCGGTACGGACGAAACAGATTCTCGTGAATCTTTAGGGTTGTTCCCCAATAGTTAATGAGGTAGGCTATCCTCCCCCAAACGATGGAGGGAGCCCAGCCAGGTCATTGGTTATCCGAGATGATCGGCAGATGAAAGCCTTAACCGGTGTGTCTCAGACGCAATTTGACTTCTTGCTGCCCGCCTTCAGCCACGTCTATCAACAGGCTCAGCAAAAACGCTATGAGGAGGGTGTCCAAGCTGGCAAACGCAGCCGAAAGCCGGGTGCAGGTATCAAAGGCAAATTACCCACTCTGTCAGACAAACTCCTGTTCGTTCTATATTATTACAAGACGTATCCGACGTTTGATGTTCTTGGTGCACAATTTGGTATGGTACGTTCGAAAGCGAATGAAAATCTCCATAAGCTCTCTCCCATCCTGTATGACACGTTAGTGCAGTTAGACCTCATGCCTTATCGAGAGTTGAAGACCCCAGAGTCGTTGAGGGAGGCGTTGTCAGGTGTGGATCAACTGATTATTGATGCGACTGAAAGAAGCTATCGCCGGTCACAAGATGAGACGACCCAACGTGAACACTATAGTGGTAAAAAAAAGCCATACGCTGAAAAATACAGTGATGTCGATGCCGGATAAATGGATCGTCTTTCTGGGCCGTACGTTTAGTGGTCACAACCATGATTACAGCATGTTAAAACAAGAGTTCCCACCGGACTTAGACCGGTTTAGTGACGTAGAAGTTTGGGTGCACCTGGGTTATCAGGGGATTCAGTCGGACTACAAAGGCGAAATGCTTGAGATTCCACACAAGAAACCCCGGAAGAGCAAGACGAATCCGACTCCAGAATTGACGGCGGAGCAGCAGGCGGCGAATTATGCCGTGAGTCAAGTTCGCATCTTGATCGAACATGCCATCGGCGGTATGAAGCGTTTCAACATTTTGGTGCAGCGTTTCCGCAACCGCAAAGATCACTTTGAGGATGATTCGGTGGGCATCTGGGCTGGGCTAGGGAACCTGATCTTATGCTATTGAGGAACAACTCTGTTGTGGTAACGCGTTGAAGTTTACGGATACGGGTTCGATACACATTGCTGTGGGCTGTGACCGGCAAGCACAGCTGATATCGTTCCGCGTCTGTGATACCGGCATTGGTATGAGCGCGGCGCATTTGCACAAAATCTTTGATGCCTTTAGCCAAGCCGATTCGCCGACCACGCGCCGGTATGGCGGTACTGGCCTCGGTTTGAGCCTGTCGAAGCAACTCGCCCAGAAAATGGGAGGGGATATCACCGTCATGAGCCGGCTCGGACAGGGGAGCTGCTTTACCGTCACCATTGCCACCGGGCCGTTGGCGCACGTGGACTTCGTGACGGAAGGCGCGCCGATGCCGCAGCTCGATCCAGAAAAGACTGGTCAACCCATGCCCGCCTTGTCCGGCTGTGTCTTGCTCGCGGAAGACAACTTGGATAACCAGCGTTTAATCACCATGTACATTCGGAAAAGCGGGGCCACGTCGGTGGTATGTGCGGATGGACAAGAAGCCGTGGAGCGGGCGCTGTCCAGCGAATTCGATCTGGTGCTGATGGATATGCAAATGCCAGTGATGGATGGGCTGGAAGCCACAAGTACATTGCGCCAGCGCGGTTTTCAGGGGCCTATCGTGGCGTTGACGGCCAACGTCATGCGCGAGGATGTGGAGCGTTGCTTAGCGGCAGGTTGCGATGATTTTCTGACCAAGCCGATTGATCGCGAACGCTTTGTCGGGGTCTTGGCAACCTATCTAAACCGAAGTTCCCCTGGCAGAATAGGCGGAGGGTTAAGTAGATCAACAGGTTAGCCCAATTCAAAAGTCCATT
>CBCXVS010000177.1:0-16292 GCA_965178525.1 uncultured bacterium
AAAGGTCGATTCGTTTCAGGCTTTTGAGTTTTTATTTCAACAAGTTGTCGCCGAATCACGGGAGGAACTTCGGTTTAGTGAGGCGGATCGCAACTATCTCGCTGCTATTTTGCCAGGTTTGTCCGCGCAAGCGGCCAAAGACAATGATATCGATCTGTTGAGCGAGCTACTGAGTTGTATAACGTATCTTGGAATGAGCGAGCATGCGTTGTATGGGCTTGGCGTGCAGCTCCTGTTGGCGGCGCAGCGCCCGGATGGGGCCTGGGGAGAATACGAGCACTATCGCGACCGCGTCATCCCCGCGCTTGGGCAGCCTATCGGTGATCTTGTCGATGAATTGTTCTACCTCCATACAACACTCGTTGCCTTGCGCGCTTTGACCGAAGCCTTTGAGTGAAATTCAGGCTTTCCAGCAACAGCACGGTCGCCAGCCGCGCCTGCCCGATGGTGTCCGAAAGTGGGTTGCGGGTTGGATCAACCGCGGTTGAGCGAAACCGGGGAACCCGCACAATCCGGGTTCCGATCGGAAGGCGTGGCATCCGAGTAGAACGTGCGAATACCCATCTTTTGCCAGACGAAGACCGTGGTGAAGGTTTGGCCATCATCGCGGATACCCAGGAGACAGGCCGCATTGCGGGCGCCTCGGGTTGGATTGACGGCGAACGCTTGCGTCGCCGCTTTGAGAATATCGGCAGCACTGAGCATGTAGCCATAGCTCTTGGCGCTGGACTGGGCAAACCCATTCGCTACGCGCATCCGCACACCGAGGGTGTACACGGACCCGGCTTTGACTTCTTCTCGCGCCGTGTTGTTTGGCACGCGGCCGGCGAGCTGTTTTTCCTGCAATTCCCAGTAGCGGCCATGAAAATGCAGACCGCCGATGCGGCCGCCCCGCACGGGCTCGCCACAGAAAATATGCTCAAATCCGCCCAGCTTGAACCACGCATCCGTCAGGTCGTCTAGGAAGGCATCGGGACTCGATGCCGCTGGCCGGCCGCCATAGACCCGTCCCTCGGTAAATGTCATGACGGCTTGCAGCACGCCGGAATGGTGGCGCATCATGGCCTTGAATGCCGCCGGCGAAACTTCTGTGCCTGGTGCGCCGCAGACTTTGTTCACGGCGCGATCAAAGTTATCCAACTGCGGCGGGGGTGGGGTGATGTCGACGCGTCCCCCGACCCGGAGCCGAACGGGATTATCGTCTCGGTCAAAAAACGGCAGGAATGTCGTCTCGCTACCGCCTGTTCTGCCGCCGGCACCGGACATGTCGCCCGGACTTGCTTGCAACTGGCCGCAGGTCAGCGCCACCCATTTGCGTTGACCGCTCACGTCGATGAAGGCGTGGGTACCACCCGGCCGCCGGTTTTCGCCGAGGGCGGTGTACGTTTGGCCCACCGTCAGCGGCACGGGATTGGCGCCGGTACGGATCGAACTCGTGGCATTGCAGGCAGTCGTGACCGTGAATGTCCTTGGATTGTCAAAGAACACCTGCGTCCAGGCTTGCTGCGGTACGCTGGCAAGGAGCATCATGCCACTTAGTAGCGCTGTCATACCCATCCGGTAGAGGCTTCGCATCGGTTGGTTCTCTCCAGCTCGCGCTAATGATGGCAGCCACGCGCCGGCAGATCCCAGACGGCTTCCACGATACCCTGGCGTACCGCAATCATATGGTCCCAACGGCTGACCGTAATATCCTGCTGACCACTGTGCAGCAGAAACTGATCGCCGATGTGGAGCGGGGTGGCGCCGTCGGTGCGCAGCACGATGTGTGCTTCATGCAGCGCTTCAACCCGCACGCCGGGCATGCCTTCGACCGCGGGCAGGACCCCGTTTGGCGAGGCCAGGGCGCGGGCGCCGACATCCCCGAGGGCGATGCCGGGCCGAGGCGTGCTGATGATGGTGCCGAGAATTTTCGCGGCGATTTGAAACGCTTCCATGTAATTGTACGAGGACGACATGAGGGCGTAGGTGCCGCCTTCGACTTCCGTCACACCGGGCAAGTCGGCGGCGACATCATACGTCCAGGTCTCTCCGGTCGATACGATTTCGACCGGAATTCCGGCGGCTTCGATGGCGTCTTTCACATCGAGGCACATCTGCATGTAGCGCCGTCCCTCCACCTGCCGCGTGGCGTTGTCGGGACGCCCGGGCAAGGTTTGATGGCTCATGACGCCGCGGAAGGCGATCCCGGGCAACGTGGTGGCGAGCTGCGCCAAGTCGACCCCCTGAGAGACATGGCGAATCCCGGCCCGGTGCATCGAGGTGTCGACTTCGATCACCACGCCCAGGGTCACGTCGTGTTTCCGGGTGCCGGCAGACAGGTCGCGGAGATTCTGCGCATCATCAATGGCCACCTTCATATCCGCCTGCTTCGCCAGCGCACAGAGGCGGGCGATCTTGTCACGGCCGACGATCTGATTAGCAATGAAAATGTCGTCGATACCGCCTTCCACCATCACTTCCGCCTCGGCCACCTTGGCGGCACAGACGCCGCCCACCGTACCGCCGGCCCGCATCTGCATGTGCGCCAGAATGGGGGTTTTGAGGTTTTTCACATGCGGCCGCATTTTACACACGGTGTCGCGATACGTCGCCGCGATGAGGCGGAAATTGTGCTCCAGTGCATCGAGGTCCGCAAGTAAGCAGGGGGTATCCAGATCCGTGAGGGGGGTGCCAACGAGCGGCCGGTAGGTCTCCATATTGGGTCTCCTTGAGGCAACGTGACGTGGGCGGTTAACGATACTGTCCGCGGGCCGCAACGGGCCACACGGCCTCGACCTGGCCCTGGCGCGCCGCATAGAGGTGATCATAGAGATTTACACACGTGCCGATGTCCCAGGGCGTGAGCCAGAGCTTCTCGCCCTGGGACATCTGGGTCTCGGCATGCCCTTCGAGGCTTAAACAGCAATGTTCCGCGCTCAGCCCCGTTGCCACCACGCCGGGGATATCGCTGACCGCCGGCAGGCCGCGATCGGTCCCCACCGCTTTTTGCCCGGCGTCGGTGATGGCCGTGCCGGATTCCGGGCAGCTCGTGACGGTGGTTAACACACGCGCCGCTGGACGTAATGCAGAGCCGGGGGTATGGCCAGCGTCCATCAGGGCATAGACGCCGGCGCGTATGTCCGTGACGCCCTCCACGGCCGCGGCCTGTTCGTATGGGAGCGCGCCGCCAACGCTGACCACCCGGACGTCGAAACCGGCGTGTTGCAGGAGGCCGTGCGTCTCGATCACCGGCTCGAGATGTTGCCGCGCTGCCGCGGCCCTATCTGCCGGGTCATCTCCCTGCAGGGGCGCCGTTGTGGTCGTCACGCCCACAAAATCGAGCTGAGACGCCTGTTGCGCAGCCTGGGCCAAGGCCAGAGCCGGTTGCCCTGGCGCCACGCCACCTCGGTTCGCCCCGGTATCGATATCCACGACTACCCGGAGGGTGACGCGGTGGGCGGTGGCCGCGTCGGCTAGCCGTTGCACGTGTGTGGGATGATCGACCGACACCGTGATCGTGGCCTGACGGGCCAGGGCGCAGAGGCGAACCATTTTGGCCGGTGTGACCATGGCATTGGCTACGAGGATATCGTCAAAGCCGTGCGCCACAAAGACTTCTGCCTGTCCGAGGGTGATGACGGCAATACCGCCCACCGTGTTCCCAGCGGCAAGCTGTTTGTGCGCCAGGGCTGGGCAACCATGCGTTGAGACGAGTGGCTGGAGTTTCGCCGCGCGCTGCTGAAAGAAGGTGTGGGCGGTATGAAGATTCTGTTCCAAGACGTCGAGATCGACGACTAAGGCCGGGGTGTCGAGTTCCGTGACGGGCGTACCCACGGGCTTGAAGATGGGGCGTTCCATGCCTAGATTCCTGGTCACAGGTTGAGGTTGGTAAGGCAGCATGTCGGGTGTATTCGGTGCAACTAACAGAGGGACCATAGCACACTGCCTCAGTGGCGTCTAGCGTTGGAGATTGCGCGATGCCGGTACGGAAATAGGAGGGCGCGGACGATCAAGCTCAGAGGGCATGTTGGGATCGAGGAGGTAGCGTCGTCTTCCCATTGGGCCTACAATACACCATACGAGTCACGCCAAGGCGTGTTGCTGCGATGAGCCGAAACTTGGAGGTATAAATATGGCAAATATCCTTTGTATTGGCGCCGGTTATGTGGGAGGTCCGACGATGGCCGTCATCGCCAAACAGTGTCCGCATCACCGCGTGGTTTTGGTCGACATTAACGCGGAACGAATTGCGGCCTGGAATTCTGAACAGCTACCTATCTATGAGCCTGGGCTCGAGGAAATTGTCTTTAGTACACGCGATAAAAACCTATTTTTCTCGACAGAAAGCGACCGGCACATAGCCGAGGCCGACATGATTTTTGTTAGCGTCAACACGCCAACCAAGACCTTTGGGCGCGGGGCCGGCCGGGCCGCGGATCTGCAGTATTGGGAGACGACGGCGCGTCAGATCTTGGAAAACTCCACCTCATCGAAAATTGTGGTAGAGAAGAGCACGTTGCCGGTTCGCACGGCCGAAGCCATGGAACGTATTTTGAACTCAAACGACAAGGGACTTTTCTTTGATGTGATCTCGAACCCCGAGTTTATGGCTGAAGGGACGGCGATACGCGACATGCAGGAGCCGGACCGCGTTTTAATTGGCGGCCGTGAGACGTTATCGGGCCAAAAAGCGGTCCAGGCTCTGGTCGACGTCTATGCCCAGTGGGTGCCCCGTGACCAGATTATCACCGCCAATTTGTGGTCCAGTGAACTCTCTAAACTAGCAGCCAATGCCTTTCTGGCGCAACGCATCTCCTCCATCAACGCCATTTCTGCCATTTGCGAAAAGACCGAGGCCGATGTCACGGAGGTGGCGCACGTCATCGGCATGGATCGTCGTATAGGCCCGAATTTTCTGCGGGCCAGCGTCGGTTTTGGCGGCTCTTGCTTTAAAAAAGATATCCTGAACCTGGTCTATCTCTGTGAATTTTACGGCTTGGAAGACGTTGCCAAGTACTGGGAACAGGTTGTTCAAATGAATGAGTATCAGATGAGCAGCTTTGTTTCCAAGATGGTGGCCGCCATGTTTAATACCGTTGCAGAGAAACGCATCGCCCTCTTTGGCGTGGCGTTCAAAGCCCATACCAGCGATACCCGTGAATCCCCGGCCTTGACCATTTGCCGGGCACTTCTGGAAGAACGAGCCCATGTCGTGCTTTGCGACCCACACGCGCTGGACAATGCCAGATTTGCCCTCAGCGATGTGGCCGATCGGCTGGAATTCGAGCCCGATCCCTACGCGGCGGCCAAAGAGGCCCATGCCATTGCCGTGATCACGGAATGGCCGCAATACAGGGAACTCGATTATGCCACCATCCACAAGGCGATGGTGCAGCCTGCGTTTATCTTCGATGGGCGCAACTTGCTCGATCACCAGATGCTCTATGAGATCGGGTTCAACGTCTACGCGGTCGGGAAAACACCGCGCACCCATTTTGTGAATGGGGATGCCGGCAGGTAATCCAATCCAAAAAACGTTAGGCCCATCGCTCCCCGTGCCGGGCGGCTCCTGTATAGCGATACAGGGCCACTCGGTCTCTGGGAGCCGCCAGCCCTCGCGCCTATCCGGATTGGCGCACGGCACGGCTGGAAAAGAGTATTTGGATTCCTACTCGGATCGCTAGCGAACTCATCGACCACGGTTCACGGTTTATACGTTATCCGTTGAGGCCGGAGCTAACGCGAGCCCGGCATCGGTGTTCCACGCCGCGCTGTAAATCGTGCCGTGGTTGGCATTGGCGGTGCGGTCGTGAGCCACCTCACCCTCGCCTTCGTCCAGCGGCCAATAGCCGACCAAGCCGTCTTCGGCGCCGTTGAGCCGCCGGTTCATATCGGCTTGGATTTGCGCGTCGCTACGGACGAGGTTCCAGACACGGACTTCGGCAATTTGACCGTTGAAGAAGAATTGCGGATTGCCTTCGGTGGCTCCGGCGCCAATCCGCAATGGACGTGCTCGATTCGGCACGTATGGCTCGACTGATTCTGCTCCCAATGACCCATTGACATACAATTTCATGGTTGTCCCATCATAGGTCGCCGCCACATGAGTCCATTCATGCAACGTCAACGCCTGAGCAAACAAACTTGACCATCCTCCATTACCCGTCGTAAACTGCCAGCGATTCTCAGGCGGCGCATAGATGAAATAACCTCTACAGGGCGGATCATCGCGAGAGGTGATCGGGGACCGATGGATACCCTGACCTCCGGTGATTTTTGCCCAACAGGAGATGGTGACTTGATCCGGATTCAGAATCTGCGCGTAAGGGACTTCGATATAATCATGGGCGCCATCAAAGGCGAGGGCGCATGGTAGATGGGTCGGGGATTGGGCCGGTGGTTCCGCCTCAACCTCTGGCGGTACGATCGGAGCAGATGCCATCGGCGCATCGGATTCAACCCGTGTCGTCACGTGAATCGTGCCGCCAGTGCCGTTGCCACTCAAGTCCGCAGAGGTCTCCGGTTCCGTTGCGTCTGCAGAGGTGGCGACTTCCGACTCGGCAGCCGTGTCCGACAAAGCGGCGCCATCAAAATCGTCCGAGGCATGCTCCGTATCGGTGGCGCTGGGCGGCTCAATTTCCGGCAAAGCGCCTGACTCACCTTGCGGCGACGCTTTTGGCTTGGATTTGACAGATTCCTTTTCAAGGAACCACAATAGCAGCAGAGCGAGCAGTAGTTTGAACATGCGATACCCTTTCTTCGTGAATCGTATGACGACGATACAGCTCTCGCCATGCCGCACCGTTCCGGCCGGATACGGGTCGATCCTGCGGACCGGATGGTGATGTTTTCCGCGCGGCAATGATCATCTATGCATCCCCCGTCGGACTTGTCAATGTTGTCGGTGCATCCTGAGCAAGGGTGTGACCGGCATCGTGACAGGGGTGGTAGATAAGACATGCGGCTCTCATCTTTTCGCATATCCCCAGGTGTTGTCAAGTGCGATTTGCAGCCCAGCACGTGATGGACGACGAGCCTCAGATGGCTTGTGATGTGTTGATCGAAAACGAGGACGGCACGGTGTACGTCATCGGGCATGCGGCCGTGGTTTTGCCCATGCGGTCCGAGAACGGATAGGCAGGGCCAACCCCATGTGGTCACCGCTCGTGGCGTCCGAGTTGCTGCGCCCACTCGCGCACCTGCCTCATCAAGCCTAGCCAGGCGCACGCTTCAAGACGACAAGGAGATGGATCCACGATGAGACGATGGGTCGCGGATATCGCCGCCATGGTCTTGTTCTCCACCTTCGTTGGCATGACGGTTGAGGTGCTCATCGCCGGGATGACGCTGGTGCAATCGCTCCAGGCCCGTGCCTTGGCGGTTCCCGTCAATACCGTGACGGGGCGGCCTTATGGCATCTATCGGGATTGGCTGCTGGCGACGTTGCCTCTCGATGAACAGACCATGCGGGGTCGGCTGCTTGGCGACAGCCTCGCCTTCGTCAGTTTCCAGATGCCGCTGTACATCCTTATTCTGGCGCTCTCAGGCGCAACGGTTGTCCAGATCGTTACCTCTGTTGCCTCCATGACGCTGTTTTTTACGGCGCTCGGCGGACCCTACGGGCACGTGCTGGACCTTTTTCGTCAGTTCTTGAGCCGGGCATGCCATGCCAAAGCCGGTGCGCGGTACTCACCGCCAGCAGAATAAGGATGAAACCTTGGCCGCGTCTCAACGCGAGCTGAGTTGGCGCTGGGACCGTCCGGAGCAACAGGACAAACAAAGCACCTGGTCGGACAGTTGCGTCCTGCGATCAACAGTGGCATGATCAGGTCGGTTTCCTGACATCAACCCCATTCGGTGTGCGCTGCCCCGCAGGTTCGCGGCGGAATGTCTCTGCATGGCCGGAGAGTCGGCAGTGTGGCCGAGAGCGATATGGAACACATGGATAGGCCAACCCATTCTTTGGAATATGTCATTGGGTCTATGGGCGCCGGACGCGTGGAACAAGAGATGCGCGGCTTGGCTCTCTATAACGCGTTCACCCGACAGGAATGGAGCCGGTTGCGGGCGGATATGCCCATGACGCTGAGCGAGGATGACCTCAAGCTACTGCGCGGTCAGAACGAAAACGTGTCGTTTGGCCCAACCATCCCAAGATCGATTTGGTCACGACCGATGGCTTTCTGTGGCCCACCAGCGTGCTACAAGAACATGGCTTGATGCGGTGCAAGGGATTTCCCGAAAGTTACAATGTACAGGCCCTCGTTGAATTTGTCTCGGCCTTGAAGGCGGGGCAGGAGGAGGTAAAAATCCCGGTCTACTCGCATCACCTCTACGATATTGTGCCAGACCAATACCAGGTGATCAGTCAGCCGGACGTCATGATGATCGAGGGGCTCAATCTCCTGCAAACCGGTGTCGATGCCCACGGCCGCCGGCCCCACGTCTTTGTCTCGCTATTTTGATTTCACCATCTATGTACATGCGGAGATCGAGATTATTCGGGAGTGGTACATCGATCGGTTTTTAACGTTTCGCGACGCTGCGAAGACCGATCCGACGTTGTTTTTCTCACGCTTTATTCATATGACGGATGGGGAAGCCCGGCTTTACGCCCGGCTCGTTTGGGAGGTGATCAACGAACTCAATTTGCGCCAGAACATTCTCCCGACGCGGCAGCGTGCGGACTTGATCCTCAATAAAGGTCCCGATCACTCGGTGCAGTCGGTCTTGTTGCGTAAAATCTAAACCTCACGGCTCTTACCATCAGTTTGTCAGGTAGCGCACAGCGACACGAGGAGATACGATGTCCCATACGTACAAGTGTTTGATCTATAATGAAAAAGACGGTATTGCAACTTTAACGCTGAACCGACCTGAGCGCTTAAATGCCCTTGGCGACACCTTAGAACGTGGGCAGGGCCGGCCGCTGCTGGATCAAGTCGCGCCGTCGCGTGATCGCACCGTCCTGGCCATGCGAGACGCCCCTAAGCCGCTCATTGCGGCAGTGAATGGCCCGGCGGCTGGGGCCGGAATGAATATTGCCCTGGCCTGCGACATCCGCATCGCCTCGTCCAGCGCGCGGTTTGGCCAGACGTTTGCCAGGCGCGGCTTGCATGTCGATTGGGGCGGCACCTACTTTTTGCCCCGCCTTGTCGGCATGGCCAAAGCTTGTGAACTGATTTTCACCGGCGATATCATCGATGCGGACGAAGCGCTCGCCCTCGGTATTGTTAGCCAGGTGGTGCCGCCGGAGAAACTGATGCCCACGGTGTGGGAACTGGCCCAAAAAATTGCCGCCGGCCCTCCGATTGCGGTTCGTCTGGCCAAGCGCGCGCTGTACCGCAGTCAGGACAGTGATTTGCGCTCGGCTCTGGAATTTGAAACCTACGCCCAGAATATCTGTTCCGAAACCGAAGATGCCCGCGAGGGAATCAAAGCCTTTGTTGAAAAACGCGCCCCGCGGTTTCAAGGACATTAAGTACCTGAAAACTATAAACTTAAGTTTGTTTCGGTACATAAGGAAGGAAGGGCGGCCGGCGTTTGAGACCGTCCGCCTCGGGCAGAGAGGCCGAGATGTGACACCGTCTATGGAAGCCCTTCATCGACAGGGTCATAAGTGCCTGGACAGCATGACCTATCCACATTTCTCCAGAGGAAAAACAGACCTTGCCTGTTGTCTCGGTACTTGCTATACGTGATACACAATCACTGACGACTGAAGTACCTGGAGATTCCTGCCTCAGGACTTATGCATGCCCCCAGCCGGAGATAATGCCTCAGTAATCAAACAAGTCTTCTGTCTGCTCAGATGTTTCGACTTCAGTTTCAACTTCAACATCCACAACACCTGCGATATATAACTTGATTTCAAAGGCAGCAGGTTTCTCTTCGCGTGACCTCCTCGTATATTTCTCACGAAATGAGACCGGAATGTCTAACTGTTGCCATCCTGTTAAGCCTTCTCCAACCGCCTCGATTTGGGCCACCACGGCGTCGTCCACGCCGTTGCGAATGTGGAAGAAGACATTATTGGGACGGCTGGCACACTCAATAAAACCGTACCCTTTTTCCTTGTGAAAGTTGATAATTCTTCCCACGAGCACTTCTTCGCTCACTGGGGGAGCGAAACGTCTCTCTGCGTCAAAACCTTGGAGACGGCGCACATTCTCTTCGAGATCGAAGAACTCAAACGAGAAGCCCCGGCTCAGGCGTAAGCCGATAACGCGCCGGTTTCTATACGTCCGGTTGAACACCAGAGACAGGAGCGCGGCGTAGACCAGGGTCGCAGCCCCCTGTTCCATATCGGCTTCGGGATCGGCTTCAAGGTATACAGCTTTCGGCACAACAAAACTACGTTTTTGCGTCTGTAAAAACTCCCGTTGTTTGGCAATATCATCTCTTTTGGCAGTGACTTGGATGCCAATATGTTGCGGGAGTCTTGCCACACCCCTGAATCCATTGACAATAAAGTCGAGCTTGTACAGGTGATCGTAGGTTTGATCATAATAGATACGACACCCCAATGATTCCAGCTTGGTGCGGAGACGCTCCTCAAAATTGATCCCATGAATAAACGGACGATTCATCGAGATATCTCCCTCATGCGCACAGAAGGACATATCTCCGGGCAGAGTTCACGGTGGATGAACTTCCATATCCGATTGTCACAGACCTGCGCTCTACGCTACTGGGAATGTGACGCGTTGTCAAGTTATTTACGCTTGGGCGAGATCGTGACAAGCCATCAGGGCCGTGCTGATGCCCTGCAGGAAGTGACCGAGGCGAGGGTTTTCATTCGGCGCCCGGCGTGCACGGACACATCGTCATGCCGCGTGACAAGGAAGGGAAGGCTGTCCTGACGACAGCCATGGGGTGGAAGTGACCAAGCAGAGGAGCCGTCCCTGCGGCCTGCACGTGCCCTAAGAGTAGGGTTGCACGACGAGTTCGACATCCGTATAGAGGAGTTTGCGAAGCTCTGGTTCCGGATCGGTTAATTTGATCGTGACGATCTGCGTCGTTTCTTCGCCACGGCGCCCAGGGCGTACACCGACGACCGTGCCTTTTAGGTGCCGACGGGGGGGCGGGCTTTGTCGTGAGAACTATGAGGAAAAATAGGCCCAGCAAATGGCGGCCTCTGCATAGCATCCATCATGGTATCCTTCTACACAACGCTTCATTCTTGCCAGGCTTGTTTTTATCGGCAAGCGGAAATTCGTGCTTGAACTGGCGCGCCTCAACGCCGGTCAGTGTCATGCATATTCGTGCCTTGATGGCAGGTGCATGGCCCTGGAACTTATTCTACACTACACGGAAGTACCAAAATATGCAACAGGCTGGGAGCCATACCATGCATATCTGCCTCGTAACCCCCAGTTTTCCGCCGATGGTCGATGGGGGTGTGGCGATTGCCACTGGCCGGTTGGCCGACCATCTGGCGCATCAAGGCCACTCTATTACCGTTCTCACGGCGCCCCCTGCAGAGGCGCCCCCTGCCGGAACGATCTGGCGCGGCGGGCGACGCGGGCGCCTCAACATCGTCTATCATGTTGTGCCGGAGCCGCGGCAGAACCCGGACGAGGTGGCGCGGCTGGAACACTGGATTCAGGCTTGCCATCAGCGGCAGCCCTTCGATGTCATTCTGGGGTATTTTGTCTACCCGGCCGGCTATCTGGCGACGATTTTAGCAGAGCGTATTGGCGTGCCTGTGGTCTGTAGCTGCCGCGGCAATGATGTGAGTAAAGACATGTTTATGGATCCCGCGACCCTGGCGCTCGTTCTGCAACGCAGTACGCGGCTGATCTTTGTCTGTGACGCCCTTCTCCATATGGCCGACACCCTGACGCCATGCCGCCATAAGGCGACGATCGTTGACAATAGTGTCGATAGTACGCGCTTTACCCCGGCTGGTGCGTCTGGGCGGCCTCCGCGCGCCCCAGTGGTGTTGGGAACGAGTGGCCTCATGCGCTGGAAGAAGGGTATCGACCTGTTTTTCCCCCTCGTGCAGGCGCTGTGTACCACGCATGACATCCGTATTCAGATCGCCGGCTATGGTTTGGATGACACGGTGAATCGCCACATCGCCGATTTTTTGCGCCGTCATAGGCTGCGTGACCGTGTCGCTATCCTCGGACCCCTGCCGCACACGCGCATGGCCGATGCCCTGCGCGGCATGGACCTCTATGTCACGACGTCGTACCAAGAAGGCATGCCCAATGGCGTTTTAGAAGCCATGGCCTGCGTCCTACCTGTGGTGGCCACGGCAACGGACGGCATCCCGCAACTCGTCGAGGATGGCGTGACGGGCTATCTGTGTCCTGCCGGAGCCCTAGAGCCCCTGGCGGCTCGATGCCGTGAGCTGATTGAACAGCCGGCGCTGCGGCAACAGATGGGGACCGCCGGCCGCCGCCGCGTGCAACAACACTTTCATCCCGACCGTGAAACCGCCGAGGTCGAGGCCGTCTTGCAGCTCGCCTGTAACGCATCAACCAGGGCCAGCTCGGGGACCGTGCATCGCATGCTCCCTCCAAAAGCTGATAGCTGATAGCTGATAGCTCATCAATCGATATAGCCCAGATCCCGCAGGCGCTGCCGGACATCCGGCGCGATGTCGGGTAGGCGGGCGCTCAAAGGGACCCCATCCGGGGGTTTCCAGGTCATCAGCGTTTGTTCCAGGGCCGCCGCCATTTCCGGCTCTTCGGCAAAGCGATTGATGGTTTCGTGCGGATCCTGTTGCAAATCGTAGAGGGCGTGTTGGCCATTGGACGCCCAGACGAACTTCTTCTCGGGTGTGCGTATACAGCGCAAGGCGCGATCGTATTCCGGACGGGGCGTCTTTTCCGGCAGGCCGGCACGCCGATTCAAAGCCCGCATAGACGGGTGCGGCGCCAGCATTTCAGCATAGGCGAGGCGCTCCTCCACCCCAGGCTGCGGCGCCAGCAGGCTCGCCCCTTGCAACTCCCGGCGGACGTCGGAGCGCTCCAGCTCCAACACGTCGAGGATGGTGGGAAAGAGATCCGTGAGCTGTACTTGCGATGTGACTCGCTGCCCCTGGGGAAAACAGGCCGGATAGCGGATGATCAACGGGACGCGAATAATGGTATCGTGCAGGCTATAAGCATGGCTCATCAAGCCATGGTCGCCAATATTTTCGCCATGATCGCTGGTAATCATCAGCAGCGTATTCTCAAGTAGCCGACGTTGCCGCAGCAGGGCCATGAGCGCGCCGATTTCGGCATCGACCGTGGCCAACGCGCTATCATAACACGCCTGCAAGATGGCGAAATCCTCCTCCGTCATTGCCGTTTGGCCGGTGAGGTAGGTCAGATGGTTACGGTTGACGAGCCGCGCCTGCCGGGCATTAACGCCGGGTGGGAGCCACTGCATGGCATGCGGCGCCTGCGCGTAATACGGCAGATGCATATCCCAGTAGATCGCGTAGAGAAAAAACGGTTCCGGAGCGGTGGTGAGCAGCCGGCTGATGTGCTGGGTGATATGCCGGGCGCGATTGCGCCGGGGAAAGATATAGCGGCTGTACAACCGATTCAACCTATGGGTCCAGGGGAAGCGGGCATGGGCATGTCCGTCAGCCGCCGGCATAGTCGGCCAGTACTGCCAGAGTTTGAGATAGGTGTCGAAACCGAATGTGGCGCCGAATTCGTCCGACATCCAGCTATTGGGGCTGACGCCCAGGGTTGTATACCCCGCGTCCCGCAACACTTCCGGTAGCGTGGGGTAGGGATGTGCATACGACAGGTGGAGTTCATGCGCGCCATGTTTGGACGGAAACAACCCGGTCAGCAGCGACAGTTGGGATGGCAGACTCCAGCAGCCTGTCGAGATGGCTTGATCGTAGAGCACACCCTGCGTTGCGACCGTATCGATATGAGGAGAGGTGTGACGTCCATAGCCATAACACGACAAGTTCTGCGCGCGGGCCGTATCGATGACCACAATTAGCACATTCGGACGCTGCGGCATAAAGCTAGCCATCCTCTCGTGACATAGGCAAGACCATGTGGCGCCTCAGACCTGAGTAACGCGCCACGTAAACAGGGGCACAATAAGTTCTTAGCTATCAGCTATCAGCTATCAGCTATCAGCTAAAATGCTGAAGAAGAAATCTCGTCTCTTCTTTTTTAGCTAACAGCTAACAGCTAACAGCTCTTCATTTGCGGTGCGCAGCACTTAGAGATAACGGCATTCTTGTTCAAAACGCGTCAAGCCGGTATCCACCATTGCGAGCAGCCGATCCATGTCTTGCCGTTGAATACAAAGCGGCGGCGCCAAGTATAGATTCGTATCGGCGCGGGTAAGCATGCCCAATTCCGCTAGAATCTCCAAGAGCCGCGTGATCTCCGGCCCTTCCGGCGTGAACGGCTCTTTGGTCGCCTGATGGGTGACGAGTTCCAAGGCGCAGAGCAGGCCGAGACCGCGCACATCTCCAACGGTGGGGTGGCGACTGGCCACCTGCTGCAACTGGCTCAGCAAATAGCGGCCCTGCTCGGCGGCGTTGGCCACGAGCTGCTCCTGCTGTAGGATCTCCAGGTTGGCCAGTGCCGCTGCACAGGCCACCGGCTGGCCGCCAAACGTGAGCAAATGCGCCAGGGGTTTGCCCGTTGCGCCGCTGAATTGCCGGGCAATATGCTGCCGGCAAATCGTCGCGGCAATCGGGGCATACCCACTACTCAGGCCCTTGGCCACGGTCATGATATCCGGCACCACGTCCCAATGCTCCGCCGCAAACATGGCGCCGGTGCGGCCGAAACCCGTAATAATTTCGTCAAAGATCAGGAGCACACCATGCCGGTCGCAGATTTCCCGCAGGCGCGGCAGATATTCCGGCGGCGGCACCACCACGCCGCAGGCCGCGGACACGGGCTCGGCAATGACGGCCGCCACCGTGCGGGGCGTTTCATAGGTGATTAGGTCCTCAATGGCATCGGCACAGTAAACCTCACATGCCGGATACGTTTTGCGGTAGTCACACCGGTAACAATACGGCGCGGAGACGCTCAACGTCCCCGGCAGCAGCGGGCCGTAATAGGCATCCACACCGCTGCGCGAACCGCTCGCACTCAGGGCGCCGTAGGTTGCGCCATGGTAAGATCCACGGCGGGCGATGACTTTATAACGCTCGGGCTCACCACGCAAGGCATGGTATTGGCGCGTCATTTTCAGGGCGGATTCCACCGCTTCGGAGCCCCCGCTGCTGAATAACACGGTGGAGAGATCGCCGGGTGTGAGTTGTGCCAACACCGCGGCAAGCTGAATGGCGGGCACGGTCGCGGCGCGGCTGGCGTTGCCATAGGCCAGGGTTTTGGCCTGCTCCGCCATGGCGTTGGCAATGGCCTCACGGCCATGACCGACGTTGACCAGCCACAGGCCGGACAGGGCGTCGAGATAGGAACGCCCGTACGCGTCAACAACGGTACAGCCCTGTCCCCGTACGAACAGACGGCGGTCGGTTTGGGTGGTCAGGGCCTGCCATTCCGAGGCGTGCAGCCACAAGTGTTCCGCCCCCGCCCGGACCAGCGCCTCAAGGTTCTGTGGTGAGTCAAGCCCCAGGGTTGCCGGTGAAATTAGCTGGGATTGCGTCGTCATAGGAACCTTCCATCATCCTGCCAAGACGTTCTAAGTGGTCGGACAAGATTAATGTATCAGATTCCCGTGGGCTATTGTATGAAATTAATTTTGCTTCGGTACGTATTACCCGACGGATTCTAGCACCTGGGGCGATCATAGCAGATTCTCTGAGACGACGCTGTATCTTTCAGAGATAACAGGCTGCGACACCGGTCGGCGGCCGAGCGGCAAGCCGGTCGGTACCCGCGTGATGACGTACAGATGACAGCACCGTAGCTCTCTGGTATGATGGCAAGCGCTTGCCGCACGATGGAGGCTGCAAGCGCCGAAAACAAAATTTCCCTGGTGGATCACCTATAGGAAGTTTTTTCCGAAAAAATGCATCTATAGGACATAGAAAGGCACAATGTCGTTAGCATCACATGATATCAAGACGCTGATCGAGCAGTGTGCCAGGGGCGAACCTGAGGCTTGTAAGGCGTTTCAGGAAACCTATGGGCTGCTGATTTATAACTTTCCGATGCGTATCTTCCATCTGTCGGAAGAAGAGGGGGGCGACTTTTACCTCTATGCCTTCGAGAAGGGACGCATTTTCAAGCGTCTCCGATCGTTTGAAGGCCGTAATCAGATCCAATTCGAGACGTATCTGTCGTATTACGTGCTGCGGGACCTCTATCTCGAATGGACCCGGACGACCGACAAGCTCGATACCGTTTCCCTGGACA